>CBFHRT010000130.1:0-6209 GCA_965658285.1 Puniceispirillaceae bacterium (SeqCode)
GTCACCCCGCCGGCTTCACTCCGGCGCGACACGTTCAGCGTCGGCGTTCCAGCCTGGCTGTACCAGCCGGCGAAGACAGACATGTCGCGATCATTGGCATCAGCCAGCGCAGCAACGAAATCATCACAGGTGACAGCGTTGCCGTCATGGCGTTCGAAATACAGATCCATACCACGGCGGAATCCCTCACGCCCCAGATAGCCCGCCATCATGCGGATCACCTCGGCCCCCTTCTCATAGACGGTCGGCGTGTAGAAATTATTGATCTCGCGATAGGATTCCGGGCGAATGGGATGCGCCGTCGGGCTGGCATCCTCGGGGAACTGCGCGGCGCGCAGCAGACTGACATCGCCGGCGCGCTGCACACCCTCATCATGCATGTCGGCCGAGAAACACTGGTCGCGATAGACTGTCAGACCTTCCTTCAGGGTAAGTTGGAACCAGTCGCGGCAGGTCACGCGGTTGCCTGTCCAATTATGGAAATATTCATGCGCGACGATGGATTCCACCCGATCGAGATCCTCATCAGTCGCCGTTGACGGGTCGGCAAGCACGAACTTGCTGTTGAAGATGTTGAGCCCCTTATTCTCCATCGCGCCCATGTTGAAATGGCTGACGGCGACGATCTGGAACAGGTCCAGATCATATTCCAGACCATAGGTATCCTCATCCCATTTCATCGACCGCTTCAGTGAATCCATAGCATGGCCAGTCAGATGCGTGTTGCCCTTCTCGACATAGATATGAAGGTCGACATCGCGGCCCGAGGCGGTGGTGAAACTGTCGGCGGCAAGATCGAGGTCACCGATCACACAGGCAAACAGATAGCTTGGTTTCGGATGCGGGTCGTGCCACAGCGCATAGTGACGGTCATCGCCGATCTCGCCGGTCTCGACGAGGTTGCCATTCGACAGCAGCTGCGGGAACTGCCGCCCTGCCTCAATGCGCACGGTGAAGACCGTCATCACATCCGGGCGATCGGGGAAGAAACCGATGCGGCGAAACCCCTCCGGCTCACACTGGGTGCAATACATGCCGCCCGACAGATACAGCCCCTCGAGCGCGGTGTTGCTTTCCGGGTGACATTCGGCGCGGGTGCGGACAACGCATTTCGCCGGCAGACCTTCAAGGCTCAACCCGGCCTCGGTGACAGGCCAGTCAGCCTCGTCAAGGATGCGGCCATCAATGCTGAGTTCATGCAACGTCAGGTCACGCCCGTTCAGCAGGAACGCATCATCACCGACGCGTTCAAGTTCCAGCGTTGTGATCACGAAGGTGCGATCGTCAAAGACTGAGATGTCAAGGCCGGCCGAGATTACCTTGCAGGCGGCCGGCCTGTAGTCTGCACGATATTTCAGCATCGGGGGACACTCCGGCCCGGCGCACCAAATCCTTCATGAACCGGGCAAATTTGATTGACGGCGGTGGGGATTAACGACTGTCGCGCGAGGTGGTATAGGCTTCCTCGCAATGTTCCAGGCAGTAGGGCTTGCCGGGGACGACGCGGGCACCGCAGAAGGTGAAGCCGCTGAGCTTTGGGTCGCCGGTCGGCCAGCAGCATTTGCTGCGTGACCATTGCAGTTTCCGCAATTCTAGCCGCAAGGGCAGATTGACAGGTTCGGCCGGGGCTTTCGGCTTTGCCGGCTTTTTCACCTCGGCGGATGTCTTTGAAATCGGTGATGGCCGTTTCGGCAGGCCCATGCGGTGCGCCTTGCCGGCAATGGCGTTGCGCGATACGCCAAGCGCATCACCAATCTGCGAAATCGAAAGCCCGTCATCCCACAGCTTGCGAAGCTGTGCCAGCCTTTCTTCGGTCCACGCATTGTCAGTCATGCCACCCTCAATCGCTACCACGCCGCAGGCGACGCGGCGGCGCTGAAAAACCGCCGCCGCATTACCGCCTCGGCAATGCCTCACCATATAGTGTCTCAACGTATAGTGTCAGGGGCGCATAAACTCAATCTGCAATTCGCCACCAAGTCGCCAACAAGTCGCCAACAAGTCGCCAACAAGTCGCCAACAAGTCGTAGGCCATTGGCCGCGCCATCCCTATCGCACTGCCTCAGAGGGCGCCGATGAAATTGCCGATCAACTCAACCTGATAATCAAGCATATGGCGGCCGTAATGGGTTTGCAGCCCGCGCGCCTCGGCCTCGGCAAGCCAGGCGGTGCGTTCAGGCACCATGATGATCTCGGCGATCAGCGTATCTGCCCCCACCGCGTCAAACGCCAGCGGCAGCGCCTCACCGTCATGCAGCCCGAGGCTGGTGGTATTGACAATCATGTCAACGTCACGTCCCTCATGGTCCGGCGCGCTGACGGCCTGTTGGTGACCACTGAGCCGCTCCAGCTCCTTGGTAATGGCAATGGCCTTGTCCGGCGTTCTGTTGCGAATCATCAGACGGCCAACACCGGCATCGCACAAGGCCAGCCCGACGGCGCGGGCGGCGCCGCCTGCCCCGACCATCAGCACCGTCTTGCCGGCAGGGTCATGGCCATTCTGAATTAATCCCTCGACAAAGCCGGCCCCGTCGAAATTGTCCCCGTGAATCGTGCCGTCGGGATCAAATCGCACGGCGTTCACAGCGCCGGTCAGCTGTGCTGTCGGGCCGAGCGTATCGCACAGTTTCGCCATTTCCATCTTGTGCGGGATGGTCACCGCCATGCCGCCGAAATTACGGATACCACGCAACCCGTCAATCACCGCCTCAAATGTCTCCGGTGGCGCGGTGATTGGCACCATCACATGGTCGAGCCCGCGTTCGGCAAATAGCGGGTTGAAGACCATCGGTGCCCGAACATGGTCGGCCGGATTGGCGATTGTCGCAAAGAAACGGGTCGTACCTGTCACCCACGGCATCTGACCGGTCATTCCACTCTCCTTGCCTGTTTGACTGAAAATGTGGCAGGTGTTGCCACAAGATATCCCAAAATCATCATCACGATGCCCGCTTTGTGCCGTTTTCGGCGTCGAGAACATGGCGTGGCGCCGGTGCGCTGGGCACGACCACCCACCGCAGTTCAGTGTACCGGTGTCACACCACGCGTTGCAACCTCCACAAACAGGAAAAACAGATGAAATCTCTCAGCAAAACAATGGTAATCGCCGGCGGCCTCGCGCTGTCGGGAATGGTTGTCGCCAGCCTCGCCGTGGCCGGAAACTACGGCCATCACCAAAAGCGCGGGCATATGTTCAATGCAAGCTCGCTTGACGCGGATGGCGACGGTGCCCTGACGCAGGATGAACTCCTGGCGCATAACCAGGTCAGGTTTGACAAGCTGGACAGCAATGGTGACGGCGCCATTTCACCAGATGAATACGGCGCCAGGCTTGTCGCCATGTTCACCCGCATGGACGCCGACCAGGACGGTGTTCTGGCAGGTGATGAACTTCCCCACCGTATGGGGCGGCACGGCGATAAGGGCGGCCACCATCACGGGCATGGACATGGAAATGGCAATGACGCAAAGGGCCTGCGGCATCAGGGCGGCATCAGTTAACTTCCGGCATCTGCCCCGGCTCTGGGGCGCGCGCAGGGTCTAATCCTGCGCGTCCCTGAAGCTGAGCGATGCGGAATTGATGCAGTAGCGAAGGCCGGTCGGCGCCGGCCCGTCGGGGAATACATGGCCAAGATGCGCATCGCAGCGTGTGCAATGCACCTCGGTCCGCCGCATCATGAAGCTGTTATCCACGCTTTCGCCAACCGTCTCGCCGTCAAGCTTGTCATAGAAGCTTGGCCAGCCGCTCCCAGAATTGAACTTCGTCTCGGATGAGAACAGCGGCGCATCACAGCAGATGCAGTGATAGGTGCCATCATCGTAACGCTTGTCCAGCGCACCGGTGAAGGCCCGTTCCGTGCCATGTTCACGGGTGACATGATATTGCTCGGCGGTCAGCTGATCGCGCCATTCGGCCTCGCTCTTGACGATCTTGTCACTCATTCCGCAGCCTCCGATGTTGGCGCCCCATGCAGCACCTCCCAGATTGCCGCCGGCGTCGCCGGCATGTCGATATGGGTCACGCCAAGGGCGTCTGTCAGCGCGGATATCACCGCTTGCGGCGCACCGATGGCGCCTGCCTCACCGGACCCCTTGACGCCCAGAACATTGTTCTTGCACGGGATATTGCGAAAGCTGATATCGAAACGCGGCAGGTCATCGGCACGCGGCAGCGCATAATCCATCAATGAGCCGGCGACAAGCTGGCCCTGATCATCAAAGGCGGCATGTTCATGCAACGCCTGGCCGATGCCCTGTGCGATACCGCCATGAACCTGACCTTCGAGCATCAGCGGATTGATCACCGTGCCGAAATCATCAACGACGGTGTAGCGCAGGATATCAACCTTGCAGGTGCCGGGATCGACCTCCAGCTCGACCACATGACAGCCATAGGGATAGGTCGCACCATCTGTCTCATATTTATGTCTGATATCGAACGGGTGTGGCCCTTCATCAGGCACCAGCCGCAAGGCCAGATCCTCGATCGTGATCGAATGGTTGGTGTTTGGCGCCGAAAACACCCCATCGGCAAGGATCAGATCCTCAGGCGTGCATTCCAGTACCGCGGCGGCATGCGGGCGCGCCGCGTCAAGCGTACGCGCCGCCACCTCGGCAACCGCCGACCCCAGGATGGCTGTCATCCGCGCACCGCCGGTGGTGCCACGCGGCGTGATCGCCGAATCCCCCTGCATTACCTCGATCTTGTCAGCGTCAAAGCCAAGTCGGTCGGACAGGATCTGGGTCAATGTCGTGCGATGGCCCTGGCCGTTTTCCTGCTGCGAGGCAAGGACAAGGATGCTGCCATCCTCACGGAACCGGACATCGACGCCACCATCCGTGCCGCCGCCGCATTGTTCGAGATACATGCCAAGCCCGAAACCGCGAAGCTTGCCGCGCGCCTGTGACTCGGCACGGCGTGCAGCAAAGCCGGGATGGTCGGCGCGGCGCAGCGCCTCTTCCATCAGTTCCGGCATCTCGCCGCCGTCAATGCTGCCACCAAGAACCATCTTAAATGGCATCTCCTCAGCCCTGATCAGGTTTCGGCGCCGGATTTCCACCCGATCAATGCCGAGATGCCCGGCAATATGGTCCATCAGCCGTTCCATCACATAATTGGCCTCAGGCCGCCCGGCACCGCGATAGGCGTCAACGGCGGGCGTATTGGTCATCACGCCAAGCACGCGCAGGCTGGCCGTGCGGATGGCGTAGGTCGTGGTCAGGGCACGACTTCCCGACAGGGTCGGGATATAGGTGCTGAAGTTCGACAGCCACGATCCCATATTGGCGTGAACCGTGACCGCCAGCGCGTGGACCTTGCCATCAGAATCGATGACGGCGCGCGCCTTGGTGCGGTTGTCGCGCCCGTGAAGGTCGGACAGGAAGGAGTCGGACCGGGCCTGCTGCCAGCGCAGCTGCCGTCCCAGCCGGCGCGCCGCCCAGGCGATGATCAGCTGTTCGGGATGCAGGAAGATCTTGAAACCGAAACTGCCACCGACATCGCCGGTGCGAACACGCACCTGGCTTGTTTCCATGCCAAGCGCCTCGGCCAGCTGTTCGGCGATGCCAACCGGCCCCTGGGTGCCGCACCACACATCAAGCGTGTCCTCGTCCGGTCCCGGCGCCGCAATCATCGGGCGGGTTTCCATCGAATTGATGATCACCCGGTTGTTGATCACGTCGATCTCGAAGATTTCATGGCCGTCAGCTGCCGCCGAGGCGAGCATCGCATCGGTGCCGTCATGGTCACCCGCCACCCAGGTGAAGGCGACATTGTTCGGATATTCGGCATAGAGCTGCGGCGCGCTGTCTTGCATCGCCGCATAGACATCGGTCACCGCCGGAAGACTGTCATAGCGGACATCGATCAATTCCAGCGCGTCATGCGCCGTCGTCGCATCCTCGGCAACGACAACCGCGACGATGTCACCGGCCGCACGGTTTACATCACGCACCATCGGCGGGCGCGAGATCATCGTCATCGGGCGGCCATCCTCGTTGTCCAGCCTGTGCTGACACTGGATTTCACCAATCCCGTCGGCATCAAGGTCGGCCTGCGTTGCAACGAGATGAACACCGTCAAGCGCCGCCGCCGCGTCGGTGTTAACCGACAGCAACCTCGCATGGGCCAGCGGTGCGCGCAGAAACGCCACCGCCAGGCCGGTCCCGGGATCAATGTCATCGGTGTAGCGCCCCTGCCCGGTAATGAG
>CBFHRT010000131.1:0-6187 GCA_965658285.1 Puniceispirillaceae bacterium (SeqCode)
GACAGAACGGACATGTCGCCAAGCACCGGTGCCAGCAACACCCATCCAGCCACGGCAAAGATGAGGAACAGTGTGACTTCGGACAAAGTCAGCCAATAATCACGGTAATAGGCAAAGATCCGCCGCCAGTTCCATGGCCAGCTTAAAAGAGGATTGTTTTCAATCGGCAGATCCGGCGCGAAATGCCACTCCCCGGGCACCGCGGCGCCGTCAGGATCACGCGCGGCGTCGGTCGGTTTTGCGGCTTTGTTCATGGCAGCGCTCTCACACCGGTCACGTCAGTCCGTTGACGGTGCCAAATTCCGGCAATGACGGCAATCACCAAAACACCTGCCGATGATGACTGCCAAACAAGGGCGGCAATCTCAGGGATTTATGATTCAGCAAAAAAAACCTCCGAAACCGGACGGTTTCAGAGGTGATGGCATCCCGTACGAGATTCGAACTCGTGTTGCCGCCGTGAAAGGGCGGTGTCCTAGACCCCTAGACGAACGGGACACAATGCGTGTGAGGTTGTTTAGTCAAAATGGAGCGGCAAATCAACCCGGTTTTTTGTCCCGAAGCGAAGGCAAATATACTTCATCAAATGCTGGTCAGGAGCGTCGCGGCGCGGCATCCTCGATCTCCAGCTGCATCGCCCGCCCACCGCGGAAATGGTCACGCCGCACACGCCCCAGAATATGCAGCGGCGCACCGTCGCGGGCCGCCAGCAACGCCTCGCCAAGCGGCATGCCGCCAGCCTGAAAGGCGATTGCCGACAAGGCAGCGCCACTGCCATCATCAAGCCGGCAGGAAATATGCGCCCCGTCGCGTCCAATGGCTTTGGCATACCCAATCCGGCAGTCGGGAAGCGCAAATCGCGGCTCCGGATTGCCACTGCCGAACGGGCCAAGCCTGTCCAGCCAGTCAGCAAGCTCTGGCAGAACGCCGGCCGTACTCAGAAGACCGGCTACCCGGCGGATCGGGCGGGGCACCTCACCGCCAATCTCGGCCGCAAAGCGCTGGCACAGGAAATCATGAAACTCTGCCATACGGTCCGCATCGACAGAAAACCCGGCTGCCATGTCATGCCCGCCGCCACCGGCAAGAATGCCGGCCTGTTGCGCCGCGATGACCGCGCTGCCAAGCCTGAAACCGGGAATGGAGCGCCCCGACCCCTTGCCCAGATCATGATCAACATGATCACCGGTTCCGGTGCCGAGCGCGACCACACAGGCAGGCTTGCCAAGCGCCTCACGAAGGCGCCCGGCGACGATTCCGATCACCCCCTCATGCCAGCTTTGATGCCCGACAAGAACCACCGGGCGGTCATCCTGCTGCGCTGCCAGATCCATCGCATGGGCGCGAATTTCCTGTTCAATCTCGCGCCGGCGGGTGTTCAGCGCATCAAGCGAGGCGGCAATGGCGCCAGCCTCATCAGCTGCGCTCGCCGACAATAGCCGCACACCGAGGTCCGACGCGCCGATCCGGCCGCCGGCGTTAATCCGCGGGCCAAGCAGGAATCCCAGAGTGTGACCGCTCGGCGGCGTGTTGAGGCCGGCCTGGTCAGCCAGACTGGCAAGGCCGATATTGCTGCGCTGCGCCAGCACCTTCAGCCCCTGCCCCACAAAGGCGCGGTTGACGCCGGTCAGCGGCACGACATCACAGACCGTCGCCAGCCCGACGATATCAAGCTGGCGCATCAGGTCCGGCGCCGGCCGCGCCTCGGTGAAGAAATTCCGGCCCCGCAACTCCCGCAACAGCGCCACCAGAACGATGAAGGTAACGCCGGCGGCGCAGAGATGCCCATAGGCCCCATCCTCATCCAGCCGGTTCGGGTTGATAACGCTGTGCGCCGGTGGAAGTTCGGGTCCGGCAAGATGATGATCAACGACAATCACATCAATCCCGGTATCGGCCACGGCGGCAAGCGGCGCATGCGCGTTGATCCCGCAATCAACGGTGATGATCAGCCCGGCACCGCGTTCCTGAAGCGCCCTGAGCGCCGCCGTATTCGGGCCATAGCCCTCGCGCATTCGGTCCGGGATATGGACATCGACCGGCAGGCCAAGCATCCCCAATACATTGACCAGGAGCGCCGCCGCGGCCGCGCCGTCGACATCATAATCCCCGAAGACACCGACCGGCGTGCCGGCCTCGACAGCATCAGCAATCCGCACCGCCGCCCTGTCCATATCGCGGAATCGCGACGGGTTGGGAAGAAGGTCGCGAAGCTTTGGCTCCAGAAACTGGTCGATTGTCAGATCGCCAAGGTCGCGCCCGGCAAGGAACCTGCTGACAGGAAGCGGCATGTCGGTGAATTGCTGGGCAATGGCGGCGGCGTGACGGTCAAGTTCGTCACCCTGACGGATTGATCGCGCCGGCTCCCACCGCGCGTTGGTCAGCGACGCTTCAACACCGAGAAAGGCCGCCTCGCCGTCCAATCACCCCTCCTGATCGGCCGTCACGATGGGCATGGCCACGGGCGGCGCCTGCACGCATGACAGGGCTTCAATCTCATCCAGCGCCTTCATCAGCCGGTCAACCGACACCTCATGCGTGGTCATCACCAGCGCCACGACATCCTGCGGCGCGCGGCCCTGCTGGAGAAGCGATTCAACCGAAATGGCGTGCGCCTGCAGCACCGAAGTGATATCTGCCAGCACGCCCGGCTTGTCGACCACCATCAGCCGTACATAGAAGGGCGTGTCAGGCCCGCCGCCATTTACAAGTTTGCTGCCATCACGAAGCGCCGCCACCGGTCGCCCGAATGTAGGGGGAATTCTGCCAGCCGAAATATCGACCAGATCCGACAGCACGGCGGATGATGTCGGCCCTGCCCCGGCACCCGGGCCGGTCAGAACGGTGGCTCCGACCGGATCACCCTCAAAGGCAACGGCGTTGAGCACCCCGTCGACCTTGGCAAGCTGGGCCGAGATCGGCAGCAGACAGGTCTGCATGCGCGGCACCCGTCCCGGTTCGGCAACGCCGACAAGTTTGATCCGGAAGCCAAGCTGCGCGGCATAGGCAAAATCGACCGCCGACACATCACGGATTCCCGAAATCGCGACATGGCCGAATTGCGGGGTCTGGCCAAAGGCAATGGCGGCCAGGATCGTCAGTTTGTGCGCGGCGTCGATGCCATCGACATCAAGTGACGGTTCGGCCTCGGCATAGCCAAGCTTTTGCGCATCGGCAAGAACATCGGCAAAGGCCTCGCCGGTGCGCTCCATACGCGTCAGGATATAGTTGCAGGTGCCATTCAGGATGCCCGAAACGCGGCTGATGCTGTTGGCCGCCAACCCTTCGCGAAGCGCCTTCACAGCCGGGATACCGCCGGCAACGGCGGCCTCATACATCAGCCCGACATTGTTCGCCTCGGCAAGTGTGGCCAGTTCGGTGCCGTGATGCGCCAGCAGCGCCTTGTTGGCGGTGACGACATGCTTGCCGGATGCCAGCGCGCCGCGGACGAGGTCCAGCGCCACGCCCTCTTCGCCGCCGATCATCTCAACGACGATATCAACATCGTCGCGTGTCGCGATATCGGCGGCGTTTTCCACCCAGGCGATTCCCGTCATATCGAAACCGCGATCGGTATTGCGGCTACGGGCGCTGACGGCGGTGATGGCAAAGGGCCTGCCGGCGACGGCGGCGATATCCGCAGCGCGATGGCTGAGTTGGCGCGCCACTTCGCCGCCAACAACGCCAAGACCGGCGATGCCGACACGAAGCGGTTGCTTGGGATGTTTGTCAGCTGGCATGGGGGTTCACTTCCATGGATCAAAAAGGCCCGTCAGATGTAGCCGCTGGCGCCTGAATATACAAGCCGAAGCAGGCTGTCTAATCGGTTGCCAGCACCACGGCGCCGGACCGGTTGCCGGCCTCGACAAGCCGGTGCGCCCGCGCCGCCTCATGAAGCGGCAGAACTTCCTGCACCGGCACATCCAGAACCTGTCGTTCCAGCATGTCTCCGACAATGGCGGCATAGGCGGCGGCTTCCTCGGCCTCGAGGAGATAGACAAGGACCGATGACAGGGTGATATTCTTGAACATCATTTTCAGGAACGGCAGTTCCGGCACCGGTGCCAGTGCCGAACCATAGCCGACAATGATGCCCTTTTCGGCAAGGATGTCGATGCTGGTCGCGATATTGCGACCGCATTCGGGATCAATGATCCGGGTCACCTCCGCCGTGCCGGCGGCGCTTTTCACGGCGCTGACAAGATCGGGATCACGGTAATCGATGACAGTGGCAGCGCCGGCATCACTGATCCGCTCGGCCCGCGCCATATCGCCTGTCGTCGCGATCACCGCGGCGCCGCTATCGACGGCAATCTGCACGGCAAGCCGCGCCACGGTGCCGCCGCCGCCATGAATCAGAACCGTCTGACCGTCAACCGGGCCGTCTTTCAGCACCGCGTAGGCCGCCGTCAGGGCTGGGATTCCCAACGCCGCGCCAACTTCGAACCCGACATTTTCAGGCAGCGGATGCACGCAACCGGCATCGATGGCGATGAGTTGCGCCGCCGTCCCGAGGGCACGCCGCCACTGACCATTGCGAACGAACACCCGCGCGCCGACCATAGACGGGTCGACACCGGCACCGACAGACTCAACCACCCCGGCACCGTCACTATGCGGAATCACCCGGGGAAACGTCATGGGCCGCGATCCGGCCCGTGCCTTGACATCGGAGGGGTTGACGCCGGAAGCGTGAAGTCGCACCAGAACCTCACCCGCATCGGGCGTCGGGATCGGCATCTCGCCAGTCACCAGCACATCCTCTGCCGTGCCATTGGCCTCGTACCAGACTGCCTTCATCATCTCGCTCATCCGCCTTCCTGACATCACAAATTGGTCGCGCTGCGCGCCGCCTGGTCATACAGCCCCGACAATACACGAAGCTGGCGTGCCAGTTCGGAAAGGCTGTCGGCATCAACCTCACCAAGTGCCGAGAACGCATCGACAAGGCAGGCCTCACGGATCTTGCGGTAACGCTGGATCAGCTCCTGCCCACGGTCGGTTGTCGAATAGAGAACTTCCTTGCCCTGTTTCTCGCCACTGATCAGCCCGGCACGGATCAGCTTCTTCAGCGCATAATTGACGATATGCGTATCCTCGACATTCAGCTTGAAACAGATATCGGCAAGTTTCTTGGGCCGTGCTCGGTGGTTGACCGAATGCAGGCTCAGGATATCGATGACGCCAAGATCGGCCATTTCGGGATAATCCGCCTGTGCCGCCGCCGTACCTCGCACCATCCACAACCCAAAGGCATTGCTGGCAACGATCAGGCCATATTCAACCTCGCTCAGCTCGGCCGCCTTGTCGGACACCAGATGCGCCGAGGATACGATCCGCTGATTGTCCTTCCTGCCGGCGCCCATGCAACCGTCCCCCGGCTCAGTCTTCGGCCGGACCGAAACCGCCGCCGCCCGGCGTTTCGATCACGAAGACATCGCCCGGCGCCATCTGGCGAAGGTCGGTTGCCGTCAGCTCTTCCACAGTGCCGTCGGTGCGTTCGACCCAGTTGCGGCCGACAGCCCCGTCATCCCCGCCAGCCATGCCATAGGGCGGAACAATGCGGTGATTGGCCAGAATAACCGCCTCCATCGCCTCGAGGAAGCGTGTACGCCGGCGCACACCATTGCCGCCATGATGCCGGCCGGCACCGCCGGACCCGGTGCGAATCTCGAAACTCTCCAGCAGCACCGGATAACGCCACTCCAACACCTCAGGGTCGGTCAGGCGGCTGTTTGTCATATGCGTATGGACAGCATCACAACCGTCAAAATCCGGTCCGGCACCCGACCCGCCGCACAGCGTCTCGTAATATTGGTAGGTGTCATTGCCATAGATGAAGTTGTTCATCGTTCCCTGCGCCGCCGCCATCACGCCGAGCGCGCCGTAGAGCGTGTCGGTGACGATCTGCGATGTTTCGACATTGCCGGCAATCACCGCCGCCGGATATTGCGCCTGCAGCATGCAATCATCGGGCAGGATGATGGTGATCGGTTTCAGACATCCTTCATTCATCGGAATGTCATCATCGACAAGCGTCCTGAAGACATAGAGGACCGCCGCTCGGCAGACCGCGGCCGGCGCGTTGAAATTGTTCGGGCCCTGCGGGCTGGTACCGGTAAAATCGACTGTGGCGGCGCGATTCTCGCGGTCGATGCTGATTTCCACCTTCACCTGCTGGCCATTA
>CBFHRT010000132.1:0-6163 GCA_965658285.1 Puniceispirillaceae bacterium (SeqCode)
CGTTACGGCCAAGCGCCAGCTCGCCATCCTCGGTCGACGGCCCGTCGGCGATGATGTCACCACCGCGGACAACGTCACCAACCTTGACCAGCGGGCGCTGGTTGACCGTCGTGTTCTGGTTTGACCGCTGGAACTTCAGCAGCGAGTAGATATCGACCGGCGAGACATCATCGGCGCTCTCTTCCGAGGCCCGCACGACAATCCTGGTGGCATCCACCTGATCGATCACACCGGCCCGGCGGGCCACGATGGTCACACCCGAATCCCGGGCCACACGACTTTCCATGCCGGTGCCGACGATCGGCGCCTCGGCGCGAACCAGCGGCACTGCCTGGCGCTGCATGTTGGAGCCCATCAGTGCCCGGTTGGCGTCGTCATTCTCGAGGAACGGGATCAGCGCCGCGGCAACCGAAACCAGCTGCTTTGGCGAGACATCCATCAGTTCGATGTCGGTCGGGCGGGCCAGGCCGATATCGCCGGCGCGGCGGATCGGGATCAGTTCGCCGACAAACTTGCCATTCTTGTCGAGCTCGGCATTCGCCTGCGCGATCGTGTAGCGGCCTTCCTCCATCGCCGAGATGTAGCGCACCTCGTCGGTGACCTTGCCATCAACGACTTTGCGATAGGGCGTCTCGATGAAGCCGTAGCGGTTGATCTTGGCGAAGGTTGCCAGCGAGTTGATCAGGCCGATATTCGGGCCCTCCGGCGTTTCAATCGGGCAGATACGGCCATAATGCGTCGGGTGAACGTCGCGCACCTCAAAGCCCGCGCGCTCACGGGTCAGACCGCCCGGCCCAAGCGCCGAGACACGGCGCTTATGGGTGATCTCCGAAAGCGGGTTGGTCTGGTCCATGAACTGCGACAGCTGCGATGAGCCGAAGAATTCGCGAACCGCGGCGGCGGCAGGCTTGGCGTTGATCAGGTCGGCCGGCATCACGGTGTCGATCTCGACCGAACCCATGCGCTCACGAATGGCGCGCTCCATGCGCAGCAGGCCAACGCGATACTGGTTTTCCATCAGCTCGCCAACCGAACGTACACGCCGGTTGCCAAGGTGGTCGATATCATCGACCTCGCCGCGGCCATCCTTCAGGCCGGTCAGGACGCGCAGGATCGCCAGCACGTCATCCTTGCGAAGAACGCGCAGCGTGTCCTCGGTTTCCTGGTCGAGGCGCGAATTCATCTTCACCCGGCCCACCGACGACAGATCGTAGCGATCGGAGTTGAAGAACAGACCCTCAAACAGCGCGTGCGCGCTTTCCAGTGTCGGCGGCTCGCCAGGGCGCATCACGCGATAGATGTCGACAAGCGCCTCTTCGCGGCTGTTGTTGCGGTCGGCGGCCAGCGTGTTGCGAAGATGCGGCCCATAATTCACATTGTCGATGAACAGGACGCTGATCTCGCTCTCGCCCTCATCGGCCATGCGCTTCAGCATATCCTCGGAGATCTCGTCACCGGCCTCGGCAATCACCTCGCCGGTCTGCATGTCGACAAAATCCTCGGCCAGGAACCGGCCGACCAGATCTTCATCGGGAACAAACACACGCTCGATACCGGCCTCGGACAGCTTGCGAAGCGAGCGCGGCGTCATCTTGGTGCCAGCCTCCGCCACCACCTTGCGCGACTTCGCGTCGATCAGGTCGCGGAACAGCTTGCTGCCTTTCAGCGAGTCGGAGTCAAAGGCGTAGGACCAGCCATCACCATCACGAAGATAGCCGACCGAACCATAGAATTCCTTGAGGATTTCCTCACGGCTCATCCCGACAAGACGGGCCGGGTCCACATCTTCGCCGCTATCGGCGCAGGCGGTGAGATAGCCAACCGAATCATCATCCGGCAGCGCCATCAGGAAGGTGGTGACGGGCAATTTACGCTTGCGGTCGATGCGGACATTCAGGATGTCCTTTGCATCAAACTCAAAATCCAGCCAGGAGCCGCGATAGGGTATCACCCGCGCCGCGAACAGCAGCTTGCCGGACGCATGGGTCTTGCCACGGTCATGGTCGAAGAAAACACCCGGCGAGCGATGCATCTGCGAGACGATGACGCGCTCGGTGCCGTTCACGATGAAGGTGCCGTTCGAGGTCATCAGCGGCATGTCGCCCATATAGACGTCCTGCTCCTTGATGTCGCGAATCGATCGCGCACCCGTCACTTCGTCCTCTTCCCAGACCTCAAGGCGAAGCGTCACCTTGAGCGACGAGGCGTAGGTCAGACCACGCTGCTGGCACTCCTCGACATCATATTTCGGCTGCTCGAGATCGTAGGATACGAATTCAAGCTTGGCGCGCCCGGCAAAATCCTCGATCGGGAATATCGAGCTGAATGTTTCCTGAAGCCCGTGCTCGCCGCGTTCGCTGACGGCAATGCCCATCTGCAGGAAGGTGTCATAGCTCGAGCGCTGCACGTCGATCAGGTTCGGCATGGGCGTGACTTCCGCCAGCTGGCCGAAAGTCCGGCGAACACGCCGGCGACTATCGAGAGTGCTTACATGCGATGCCATCTGAGTACCTCGTCAAATTTCGGTTCAATAACAGGCTGTTAACGAATGCCTGTCGGGTCTTGTCCGGATCCGGCCGGAAAGGCCGGAAGCACCGGTTGATAAACGGCCTTGCACCGGACGGAGAATCCGCCCGGTGCAAGGGGGTTTGGGTCGGCAATCGACGTTGCCGCCGCCGTCGCGTTACTTGACTTCGACGGTGGCGCCAGCTTCTTCGAGCTTGCCCTTGATTTCCTCGGCCTCTTCCTTCGACACGCCTTCCTTGACGGCTTTCGGCGCACCTTCGACGAGGTCCTTTGCTTCCTTCAGACCGAGCGCGGTGATGGCGCGGACTTCCTTGATCACATTGATCTTGGATGCACCGGCTGCGGTGAGAACGACATCAAATTCGGTCTTCTCTTCGGCAGCGCCACCGGCGTCACCGCCACCGGCAGGCATCGCCATCGCGACAGGTGCCGCGGCGGCGGATACGCCCCACTTTTCTTCCAGAAGCGTCGCCAGCTCGGCAGCTTCCAGAACGGTCAGGTTGGAAAGGTCTTCTGCGATTTTTTCAATATCAGCCATGATTTACTCCATTAGGCTTGAACGTCTGATCGGGCGGTTAGCCCTGCTGCAATTGGTCTGAACGTGCCTTGACCACGCGTGCCACCTTGCCGGCCGGAGCCTGGGTAACACGGGCAATCTTGGCTGCCGGGGCCTGAATGAGCCCGACAAGCCTGCCACGCAGTTCGTCAAGGGACGGCATTTTGGCCAGTGCCTCGACGCCAGCCTTGTCCAGGGTCTTCCCGTCCATGCTGCCGCCGATGATGGTCAATTTGTCGTTGGCCTTGGCGAAGTCCACAAGCGCTTTCGCGGCAGCCACCGGGTCTTCCGACGTGCCAATGGCGGTCGGTCCGGTGAACATGCCCTCAAGCTCCTCATAGCGCGTGCCTTTGAGAGCCAGCTTGGCAATCCTGTTCTTGGTTACCTTGAAGCCAGCACCAGCTTCCCGCATCTTCACACGCAGGTCGCTGCTCTCTGCAACGGTCATCCCGACCTGATGTGCGACAACAACCGTTGACGACGCATTCAGGGTGGACTGCAGCGTTTCGATCAGTTCGGCTTTTTCTTGTCTGTTCACCGATCGTCTCCGCTCTTTGTGGGGCGTTGCGGCCTTGCCGCTGCCCCGGTTGCAAACATGAACCGGCATCATGCCGGTTCGCTGGCCTGCCCATCGAGAAGTTCAAGCAGAAATCTGCTCTTGCTCCCGTCTATTGCAGGACATTAAGCCGCCGCGCCCGGCCGGAACCGGTCATGACAGCACCTGCAGTCTTGGACAGGTGCGGGGCAGCAACCGTGGCCACCACCCCTTTTCACCGGCGCCGAGACGCCGGAGAATTCCGTTCAAATCGCCGTCAGGCGACGTCTTCGACCGCAACGCCGACGCCCATTGTCGAGCTCAGCGTGATCTTGCGGATATAGGTGCCCTTGGCGCCGGACGGCCGTGCCTTGCGCACGGCGTCAATGAAGGCAGAGGCATTTTCGAGGATCTTCGCCTCATCGAAGCTTGCCTTGCCGATACCGGCATGGACAACGCCGGCCTTCTCGGCGCGGTACTGCACCTCGCCAGCCTTTGCCGCCTTGACCGCGGCGCCGATATCCGGCGTGACCGTACCAAGCTTCGGGTTCGGCATCAGGCCGCGCGGGCCAAGAACCTTGCCGAGACGGCCAACCACACCCATCATGTCAGGCGATGCGATGACGCGGTCGAAATTCGACTCGCCACCCTGAATGGCTTCGGCAAGTTCCTCGGCACCCACCAGGTCGGCGCCGGCTTCCTTGGCTTCATCGGCCTTGGCGTCACGGGCAAACACGGCGACCCGCATTGTCTTGCCTGTGCCATTTGGCATCGCCACAACACCGCGGACCATCTGGTCGGCATGGCGCGGATCAACACCGAGATTCATCGCGATTTCGATGGTCTCGTCGAACTTCGAGGCGGCGGCATTCGCCTTCACCAGTGAAACGGCCTCGGCCAGCGGATAACTCCGCTCGCGATCGACTGCGGCCAGGGCCGCCTGCTTGCGCTTGCTCTGCTTGGCCATCGATCAGCCCTCCACCACGTCAAGGCCCATGGCACGGGCAGACCCGCGAACCATGGCCATCGCGCCATCAACATCAACAGCGTTCATGTCACCCATCTTCTGCTCGGCGATTTCGCGCACCTGCGCCTCGGTCACCTTGCCGGCCACTGCCCGGCCCGGCTCCTGGCCACCCTTGTTGAGACCCGCCGCCTTCTTCAGGAAGAAGCTGACCGGCGCGGTCTTGGTGGTGAAGGTGAACGACTTGTCCTGATAGACGGTGATCACCACCGGAACGGGCATGTTCTTTTCCAGCGAGTCGGTCGCCGCGTTGAACGCCTTGCAGAATTCCATGATGTTTACACCACGCTGACCGAGTGCCGGGCCGACAGGCGGCGACGGGTTGGCCCCGCCGGCGGGAATGTTCAGCTTGATGTAGCCTTCAATTTTCTTTGCCATCTTGTGTTGTCCTTAATCCCCGGTGGTCCATCTCTCGATTGGCTGCCACCGCATTACCTAGACTTTCTCGACCTGGCTGTATTCCAGCTCGACAGGTGTCGAACGGCCGAAAATGGACACGGTCACCTTCAGGCGCGCCTTGTCATCATCGGCTTCCTCGACAAATCCGTTGAAAGATGCAAACGGACCATCCGAAACGCGGACCTGCTCGCCAATGTCAAAGGTGACAGTGGTGCGGGGCCGCTCTACCCCTTCGCTAACCTGGTGGATCAGACGCTCGGCCTCGGCATTGGTGATCGGCACCGGCTTGCCCTTGCCACCGAGGAATCCGGTCACACGTGGCTGGCTGGTGACGAGCTGCCAAGCTTCGTCGGTGAGTTCCATCTTGACCAGAATATAGCCCGGGAAAAACTTCTTCTCGCTCTGCACACGAACGCCGCGGCGCATCTCGACCACCTCTTCGGTGGGCACCATGACCTCATCGATCTGATGCTCGAGACCGTTGCTTTCAGCCTGCTCGGTGATCAGCTGAGCCACCTTTTTCTCCGAACCGGAGAAAACATGCAGGACATACCAACGTTTTGCCATGACCAACGCTTCCGTCTCATTAACGCCCGATTGACCGGGGCAGGCTATCCGCCAAGCCCGAGGACAAACTGGACGACGTTCGAAAGCACCAGATCAACAAGCAGGAAGAAGATCGCAGCAATTGTGGCCATCACGAAGACAGTGATGGTGGCGGTCCCGGTTTCGCGACGAGAAGCCCAGGAAATACGCGAGATTTCCTGGCGGACCTGCCTTACAAATTGCGCTGGCGATGTCTTTGCCATAGTGGTGTGGTGCCAATACGAGTTTCACAAATCGATAGCGCCACCATGAACAGCGCAAAATCGGCCACGTCGCGCGGTTTCGCCCCCACGATTTGCCGTTTTGCGTTTTCCAGGTACTTGTGTCGCTACCGTGGGAGGGTGAATAGCAAACCACGTTGTTGAAGGCAATAGGTTAATAGACTGCCCGGCGGGAAATTTTCAGCAGCAAGGGTCACAGCATGGGTCACAGCATGGGTCACTGTGAGGATCGCGCCACCAGGGCACATTGGCGCGGACCACGCGAACCGTGCCAAGGTCCCCGGACTGGATGAGCG
>CBFHRT010000133.1:0-6124 GCA_965658285.1 Puniceispirillaceae bacterium (SeqCode)
CAACTGGTTCGCGCCCGAAGGCGTGCCGCAGGAGGATCACTGGTCATTCCGCCGCTCCAGCTGGTTTGAGCATGTCGGCAATGAAGTGCGGCACACCGCGGCGCATGCCGGTCTTCTCGACATGACGGCGTTCGCCAAATGCCGGCTCTCCGGTCCCGGCGCCGAGGCATTTCTGGACAATCTGACGGCCAACAAGCTGCCGCGCGGCATTGGCGGGGTGTCGCTGTCGCATGCGCTGACCGAACGTGGCGGTGTGCATTCCGAATACACCATCCAGCGCGAATCCGCCGACAGCTTCTATATCGTGTCCGCCGGTGCCGGCCAGCGGCTTGATCATGACTGGATCAGGAAGCACATGCCGGATGACGGGTCGGTGCGGTTCGACAATCTGACCAATTCAATTGGCGTCCTTGTGCTGGTTGGGCCCCGCGCGCGCGACATTCTGCAGAAAGTGACCCGCACCGATCTTGGCAACAAGGCGTTTCCCTGGCTGTCGAGCCGTCTGATCGACGTCAATATGGCGCCGGCGATGGCCTTCCGGATGAATTATGTCGGTGAGCTTGGGTGGGAATTGCACCATCCGATCGAATATCAGAACCATATCTTCGACGCGCTGATGGCGGCCGGGGCCGAATACCAGCTGAAGCCGTTCGGCATCCGCGCGATGGATGCGATGCGGCTGGAGAAATCCTACCGCATGGTCGGCACCGAATTGTCGATCGAATATGCGGCGCTGGAAAGCGGCCTTGATCGCTTCGTGCATCTGAACAAGGGCGAGTTCATCGGCCGGCAGAAATTGAGCGAATGGCAGGAGCGTGGCTTTGCCAACGCCATGGTGACCATCGAGGTTCATGACACCACCGATGCCGATGCCATTGGCGGCAATCCGATCATGCTTCCCGATGGCGAGGTTGTCGGACGTGCCACCAGCGGCGGCTACGGCTTCCGGATCGACAAGTCGCTTGCCATGGCGATGGTGCGGCCTGACCTGGCGACCGTGGGAACAAAGCTGATGATCGACATTCTCGACCAGCGGCTTGCCGCCACGGTGATCGAGGACTCTCCCTATGACCCGACAAACGAGAAGCTGCGTGCCTGAGGCGCGCATTTGCAGGACTGACAGAACAGGGGCGTTCACATGTCTGACGTAGAAACAGCTCAACGCCGCAGCCGGCGTGGTGGTGGCCGAGATGCCAGGCGGCAGCTTCGGTCCGGTGGCGGCGGTGGTCCGGCCAGGCCGTTCATCACCCGCAATTTGCCGCCGGTCGACATCCTGACCGACGAGGCCGCCGAGATCATCGAGGCCAATGCCGAGACCATTCTTGAGGAGATCGGCATCGATTTTCTGGAGGATGAAGAGGCGCGTGCGATGCTCAAGGATGCCGGCTGTGATGTGCGCGGCGAGCGCGTGCATTTCCCGCGCGGACTGGCGCGTGAGTTGTGTGGCACCGCGCCGTCAAGCTTCACCCAGCATGCCCGCAATCCGGAACGGTCTGTTGAGATCGGCGGCAACAACATGGTGTTCGCCCCGGTATATGGCCCGCCCTTTGTCCGTGACCTTGCGGATGAACGCCGCTATGCGACGATCGAGGATTTCCGGAATTTCGTGAAGCTGGTCTACATGCTTCCCGGCTTTCATCATTCCGGCGGCACGGTGTGCGAACCTGTCGATTTGCCGGTGACGAAGCGGCATCTCGAGATGGTCTATGCGCATCAGCGCCTGTCCGACAAGCCCTATATGGGGTCGGTCACGGCGCCGGAGCGCGCGCAGGACACGGTCGATATGTCGAAGATCCTGTTCGGTGATGAGTTCGTCGAGACCAACACCGTCATCATCAATCTGATCAACGCCAACTCGCCGATGACCTGGGATGCCACGATGCTTGGCGCGCTCAAGGTCTATGCCCGCAACAATCAGGCTGTCATCACCTCGCCCTTCATCCTTGCCGGCGCGATGTCGCCGGTGTCGGTTGCCGGCACGCTGGCGCAGACACTTGCCGAGGCGATGAGCGGGATTGCCTTCACGCAGCTGGTGCGCAAGGGCGCGCCGGTGGTCTTTGGCAGTTTTGCCAGTTCCATGTCGATGCAGACGGGGGCGCCGACATTCGGCACGCCGGAACCGGCGAAAGTCCTGCTGGGGTGCGCCAAGCTGGCGCGCCGCCTCGGCGTTCCGTTCCGCAGTGGCGGGTCATTGACAGGAGCGAAGACAGCCGATGCGCAGGCCGCCTATGAATCCACCAACACCATCATGCCGACGGTCATGGGTGGGGTTAATTTCGTGCTTCATGCCGGTGGCTGGATGGAAGGCGGGCTTGTCGCCGATTACGCCAAGCTGATCCTTGATGCCGACCAGCTGACGATGATGCAGAGTGTCGTTGACGGCATCGATGTCAGCGAGAACGGACAGGCACTTGATGCGCTGCGCGAGACCGGTCCCGGCAAGCATTTCCTCGGCTCGGCTCACACACAGGCGAATTTCGAGACCGCCTTCTGGCGCTCGGAGATGGCCGACAACACGACTTTCGAGCAATGGTCGTCCGAAGGGTCGGTGGAAAGCCACAGCCGCGCCCGTGAGCGCGCCCGCCAGATGCTGGATTCCTATCAGGCGCCGGAGATCGACAAGGCGACGGACGAGGCGTTGCGTGCCTTTATCGCGAAGCGGGCGGAAGAGCTTCCCGATTCCGAATTCTGATCCAACTGGTCAGGATCGCATCGTGGCGCTGTCAGCCGCGGAAACTGGCCCCGAACTCCAGCCCGGCATCCATCAGCCATTCGGCGACATAGGGCGCAAAGCTGGTCCGGCAGACCAGCGTGACCCCGCTCTCGTCAGTGGCAATCAGCGTGACCCCGGCATGCGCCAGCATCGTTTGCGCAGCATCGCCGGCGGTGAACTCCGCTGGATGAAGATCAAGCGAACACCCCTTCGCGAGCACCTGTCGCACGGCCGGCCCGCGCAATGACATGGCGCACAGGCTATCAGTGACATTCGTCACCGCGGCGTGGATGCCGTCCATGTCCAGCGTCAGCTGACTGTGCAGGTGCGTTTCGCTACCGGCGGCGCACAGCAGCAGGAATTCATCCGGGCCAAGCCAGACAAGATGCCTGTCACCGATACTGACCACACGGTTGTTGCCGGGAAGCGCGGCGCATCCTGTATGGGTGCTGATCGCCGGCAGCATGTCGTCGCCGCCACGCAGGTTGATCTTGCCAAGATGTGCCAGTTCGGTGATGACCAGCCCCGGCTTGCCGCCTTCGGGATTGTCATGCGTCGCCGGCGTTATTGCGGCGAGGGCGGTGCGGCCCGGCGGGCGCTGACCTTCGTTCGAAACGCTAGCCATTGATGCGCTCTCCCTTCGGATCAAAGAACAGGGGCTCGACAACCTCGGCCTCGATGACATCGCCATCGAGCATCGGCAGATAGACGGTCCCGCCCATCAGCGCGCGGCCACCTTTCAGCATTGCCATGGCGATGGAGCCGCCGACATTTGGCGAGTAATAGGACGAGGTGACCTGACCAAGCATCGTCATCGGCATTTCCTCCTCGGGATCGAGGACGGCATGCGCGCCTTCGGGAATGACGCGTTTGCGGTCGCGCGTGCGAAGTCCGACAAGCTGCTTGCGATCTTCCGCCGCCATCGAGGCGCGCGCCAGCGCCCGCTTGCCGATAAAGTCCGGCTTCACCTTCGAGACAATCCAGTCCATGCCAAGGTCCTGCGGGGTCACCGACCCGTCGGTTTCCTGGCCGACGATGATGAAGCCTTTCTCGGCCCGCAGGACATGCATCGCCTCGGTGCCATAAGGCGTCAGGCCAAAGGCCTCGCCGGCCGCCATCAGATGCGTCCATAACGCCAGCCCGTGACGGGCCCGGATGTTGATCTCGTATGACAGCTCGCCGGTGAAGGAGATCCGGAAGACCCGCACCGGCAGGCCGGCGATATGCGCCTCGCGCATGCTCATGAACGGGAAGTCGGCGGCATCGAGGCTGATATCGATGCCGGCGGCCTGCAGGATTTTCGACGCGTTCGGCCCGGACAGTGTCGCCACCGACCATTCCTCGGTCACCGAGGTTAGATAGACTTTCAGATCAGGCCATTCGGTCTGCAGCCATTCCTCCATCCAGTCCAGCACACCGGCGGCGCCGCCGGTGGTCGTGGTCATGTGGAAATGATTTTCGCCAAGCCGCGTGGTGACGCCATCATCCATCACCATGCCGTCATCCTTCAGCATCAGCCCATAGCGGCATTTGCCGATGCCAAGCTTCAGCCAGCCGTTGGTGTAGAGGCGGTTCAGGAATTCCGCTGCGTCCGGACCCTTTATGTCGATCTTGCCAAGGGTAGAGGCGTCCAGGATGCCGGCCGTCGTACGGGCGGCCAGCACCTCGCGGTTGACCGCATCCTGCATGGTCTCGCCATCCTTGGGGTAATACCAGGCGCGCATCCACTGGCCGACATGCTCGAAGGTGGCGCCGTTGGCACGGTGCCATTCATCCATCCGGGTCAGCCGTGTCGGATCAAACAGCGTGCCGATGTCACGGCCGGCAATGGCACCGATGCTGGCCGGTGTGTAGGGCATGCGGAAGGTGGTTGTGCCAACGTCCGGGATCTCACGACCAAGCGCATCGGCAATAATCGCCAGCCCGTTGATGTTCGAGGTTTTGCCCTGGTCGGTGGCCATGCCAAGGGTGGTGTAGCGCTTCAGATGCTCGACCGACTGGTATCCCTCGCGCGCGGCGAGGCTGACATCCGAGGCGGTGACATCATTCTGGAAATCGACAAAGGCCTTCGGACCCTGACCGGGGCCCTGGCCGTTGCTGATCTTCCAGGCCGGAAGAGGCCGCCAGGACTGGTTTGGTGCCTCTACCGCGGGGACTTCGGTGTTGTCAGGCGAGAAACCGGCAGCCTTTGCCGCCGCCCTGCCGACCTTCAGCCCGTCGGCGATGGCCTTTTCGGTGTCAAAGACGCCATTACCGGCGCCGGCATTGAAGCTTGCCTCATGAACCGTCGTCGGCTTGAAGCAGAGCAGCTTTTCATCCCAGCCAAGCTTGCCGCGTGCCTGTGAATGCAGATGCACGGCCGGCGACAGGCCGCCCGACATTGCCAGCAGGTCGCAATCCATATGGAACGGGTCATCAAGAACGGCGCTGCCGCCTTCATTGACCGGTGCGATCTCGACGCGGGCCAGATGCTGTGTGCCGCTGGCGATGGTCACGGCATGGCCGCTCAGAACCTCGATCCCGGCAGCGCGGACAGATTTCACCAGCTCGCCGCGAAGGTCGCGCCGCAGATCGACGACCAGCACATATGCACCGGCCCGGTGAAGCGCCAGCGCGGTGCGATAGGCATCATCATTGTTGGTGAAGACGACGCTGCGGTTGCCGGGAACAACGCCGTACCGGTTGATATAGGTCCGCACCGCGCCGGACAGCATCACCCCCGGCAGATCATTGCCGGAAAAGACAAGGGGGCGTTCATGCGCGCCCTGCGCCAGAACGGTCTGGCCGGCCCGCACTTTCCACAGGCGCTGGCGCGGCAGATGCGCCGGCGGGCTGGCCATATGGTCGGTCACAGATTCTGTCAGCGTCAGGAAGTTATGGTCCATATAGCCGAAGACGGTGGTCCGCGGCAGCAGCGTGACATTCTCCATCGCCGCCAGCGCGGCAACCACTTCGGCGATCCAGCTTGCCGGTGCCGTGCCATTGATCGTCACGTCGGCCTCGCCAAGAAGCCAACCGCCGAATTCATTCTGCTCGTCGGCAAGGATCACGCGGGCACCGCTTCGCGCCGCCTGCAAAGCCGCCATCAGGCCGGCAGCGCCGCCGCCGGCGACCAGCACATCACAATGCGCGTGGATGCGCTCATAACGGTCAGGATCATCATGGTCATCGGCGACGCGGCCAAGGCCGGCGGCGCGGCGGATCACATGCTCATAGGTCATCCACATCGAGGCCGGCCACATGAAGGTCTTGTAATAAAACCCGGCCGGGAAGAAGGATTGCAGCGCTGAGTTGACCGCGCCGATATCGAATTTCAGCGACGGGAACCGGTTCTGGCTTTCGGCATACAGGCCTTCATGAATTTCCACCTGCGTGGCGCGGAGGTTCGGTTCGGCATGCGCGCCGCGCCCG
>CBFHRT010000134.1:0-6015 GCA_965658285.1 Puniceispirillaceae bacterium (SeqCode)
CCGGGCTAGCTGCTGCGGGCGGCGGCAAAGCGCGCGGCGTCGGCCAATGCGGTGGCCAGCGGCGCGGTGCCGGCATCATCCCTGAACGGGGCCAGCGCGGTGGCGGCCTCATCGGCGAAATCGCGGGCGATGGAGATGGCGCGGTCTATCGCGTCATGGCGGGCCAGAATGCCTTGCGCGGCGGCAAGGTCGCCATCGGCAAAATCGGCGGCGCCAAGTGTGCGCTGCCAGAAATCACGTTCCCCGGCATCGGCGTCCTGCCAGGCGAGGATCGTCGGCAGGGTAATCTTCTGGTCGGCGAAATCATCGCCGGCATTCTTGCCCATGTCATCGGCCGAGGCGGCGTAATCCAGCGCGTCATCCATGATCTGGAACGCCATGCCGAGCTTCATCCCGTAAATCCGCATTGCCTCGATATGTGCGGCGCTGGCGCCGGTAATCTCGATCCCGGCCGCGGCGGCGGCGGAAAACAGCACCGCCGTCTTGCCCGCGATCACATCATAATAATCCTGCAGCGCTGTGTCGGGCTGGCCGGTGATGGCCATCTGCTTGATCTCGCCCTCGGTGATCTGCGCCGCCGCCGATGCCAGCCTGCCAAGAACGGTCAGGTTGCCGGCCTCGACCATCAGCTCGAAGGCGCGGGCGAACAGGAAATCCCCGACCAGAACCGAGGCATCATTCCCCCACAGCGCATTCGCCGTCTCACGGCCGCGACGCAAATCCGATTCATCAATCACATCATCATGCAGAAGCGTCGCCGAATGGATGAACTCCACCGCCGTCGCCAGCTTCATCGCCGGCGCGCGCAGGGCGGCATCACCCGGGCTTCCCATCATCGCACCGGCCACGGTCATCATCGGGCGCATGCGCTTGCCGCCAGCGGCGATGAGATGTCCGGCAAGCTGCGGGATCAGGGGGATGTCGCTGTCCATCCGCGCGATGATTGTCGCGTTGACCTGTTCCATGTCAGCCGCCAGCATCGTGACGAGCGGCGTCAGTGACGGCGGTTCGTCGCGCACCGGAATGGCGTTGACAGATGTCATCTTTTGCTGAGATCCAGATTTGCCTTGGTGGTCTAGTATCGTCCCGATCCCGCCCGGGGCAAGCGAAAACAAACGAAATTTCCCGGTCTCAGGCAATTCGCCGCAGGATTGCCGGAGTCGCGGTTTTTTTGCGACAGGTCTTGGCTAATGCCGGCTTTTGGCGCATATGTCTTGCATGGTGACGCTGGTTCGGACAACCAACGCCGTGCGGCTGTCTTTTTTGCAGGCGCTGCTGGCGGATTCCGGGATCCGCACCGAGGTGTTTGATGGCAACATCTCGGCGCTTGAAGCCGGGATCGGCGCTTTTCCCCGGCGTCTTGCCGTGTCGCCGGTCCACAGGCTGGCGGCGGAGACGATTCTGCGTGATGCAGAGGAGTTCTACGATGACTAGGTTCAATCATGACTGACATCACTGACACCGACATCAAAAACAGGGCCAAGAGCGGACCGGCCGACGGCGATATGCGGATGATGCAGGTCACGCATGACCATCTGCTGAACGAGGCGGTCAAGATCACGCAACCGTCGGACGGCTATCGCGTCGGCACCGACGCGGTGTTGCTGGCGGCGTCGGTGGCCACTGACAGCGGCCGGATCCTCGATCTCGGGGCCGGCGTCGGCGGCGTGTGCCTGTGCGTGGCGCACCGGCTTCGCGAGGTGCAGATTACGGCCGTTGAAAAACATGGCGATCTTGCCGCCATTGCCGAGGAAAACGCCGGGGTCAACGGGTTCGCCAACCGTGTGCGTGTGCTGACAACCGACATCCGCGAGTTGCCGCCGGTTCTCGCCGGCAGCTTTGACCATGTCGTCAGCAACCCGCCCTATCACAATTCGCACGGCACAAGACCGCAGAACGAGGCCCGCGCGATGGCGCATATGGGCGACAATACCGAAATGGAGGATTGGGTGAGGGCGGCGATCTGGGCCGCCAAGCCACGGGCCAAGATCACCTTTATCTGCCGCGCCGACAGGGTGCCCGAACTGATCAGCCTGTTCGACGCCAACGGCGCTGGCGAGGCGGTTCTGTTTCCGCTCTGGCCGCGTCATTCCAGCCCGGCGGGCCGGGTGATTGTTCAGGTTCGCCGCGATGTCGACGGTCCCGGTGCCATTCTGCCGGGACTTGTCCTGCACCGTGATGATGGCGGCTTCACCGATGCCGCCGAGCAGGTAATGAATGGCACGCCGCTGCAGGTCATTCATCCGGCGCGCCCGCTCGCCGGAGGTCGTCGGCGCGGTGATGCCGGCGATGGCAGGGGCTAGCGGGGTGTTGTCGCGGCTGATGTTCTGGCGCCGTCGGCGCCCGGTTGTACCGGTGGTGCGCCTGTCGGGCGTGATCGCCAGCGGCGGCGGATTGCGGCGCGGCATTTCGCTTGAGGCCGTCGAACCGCAGCTGAAAAAGGCATTTTCCATCAGGAATGCCAAGGCGGTGGCGCTGATCATCAATTCCCCCGGCGGCTCGCCCGTGCAGTCTTCATTGATCGGACAGCGTGTCCGCGATCTTGCCCGCAAGGCGAATGTGCCGGTACTTGCCTTCTGCGAGGATGTGGCCGCCAGCGGCGGTTACTGGCTTGCCGCCAGCGCCGACGAAATCTATGCCAACCCGGCCTCGATCATCGGCTCGATCGGCGTTGTGTCGGCCGGCTTCGGGTTTGACCGGGCGATCGAGCGCATCGGCATCGATCGGCGGGTCTATACCGCTGGCGACAACAAGATGATCCTCGATCCGTTCCAGCCGGAATCGGACCGCGATGTCGAACGGCTGAAATCACTGCAGCAGGAAATTCACCGGCAATTCATCGACCATATTGTCGACCGGCGCGGCGGCAAGCTGACAGGTGACCATGACGATCTGTTCAGCGGTGCCTTCTGGACCGGCCAGCAGGCGGTCGAACTTGGTCTGATTGACGGGATCGGGGAATGCCGGCGGCTGGTGACCGAACGGTTTGGCGAGACGGTGGACCTGGTCACCATCCAGCCGAAGAAGCGGCTGTTTGGCGGGGTAGGCGGTCTGCCCGGCGCCTTTGGCCATGCGATTGGCGGCGCGGTGGCGGCGCATGCTGTCGACGAGGCTGTCGAGCTGGCGGTTGAGCGCGCGCACCTGTCGCGATACGGTTTGTGAGCCGCCGCCCTGATGGCCCGATAAACGGAGATCCGCGATCATGATACCCTCGCTTCCCAAGCTTCTTGCCCTTGCTGCCGTGCTGTGGGCTGTCTGGATGGGGTTCCGCCTTCTGGAGCGACGTGGTGGTGGCACGAAAGGCGCGCCGCCGGACAAGTCCGGAGGGGATCGCACCGGCAATGGCGCGCTCGACCTTGAGGAGTGCGCGGTCTGCCGTGCCTGGGTGGCCGGCGAGCCATGCGAGCGTGAAAGCTGCCCCTATCGGTCCTGACAAGCCGCCTTGCGCGGATTCAACATGTTGCATTGCGGCCCGGTTTGCGGCTAGTTTGCGAACATCTATTCATCGGAAAATCGGCGGATGGCCAAAACCTTTACGACCCAGCCCGGGTTGGACTTCCAGTCCATCATTCTCAAGCTTCAGGCATACTGGGCCGAGAAGGGCGCAGTGATCCTGCAACCCTACGACATGGAGGTCGGCGCCGGTACCTTTCACCCGGCGACGACACTGCGTTCGCTTGGCCCGGATTACCATTGGCGCGCGGCCTATGTTCAGCCCTCGCGCCGGCCGACCGACGGGCGTTTCGGCGAGAACCCGAACCGCCTGCAGCACTATTATCAGTTCCAGACGATCTTCAAGCCATCGCCGCCGGATTCGCAGGCGCTCTATATCGGCAGCCTCGCCGCCATCGGCCTTGACCCGGCCGCCCATGACATCCGCTTTGTCGAGGATGACTGGGAATCACCGACGCTTGGTGCCTGGGGGCTTGGCTGGGAGGTCTGGTGCGACGGCATGGAAGTCTCGCAATTCACCTATTTCCAGCAGGTTGGCGGCCTGGAATGTGATCCGGTGCCGCTGGAGCTGACCTATGGCCTCGAACGGCTGGCGATGTTCATTCAGGGGGTCGAGAATGTCTATGACCTTGACTGGGACGGGGTGCCGGGTGAGCAGGGCGGCAAGCGCTATGGCGATATCTTCCACCGCGCCGAGGTCGAATTCTCTGACTGGAACTTCAACCACGCCGAGACCGACATGCTGCTACAGCATTTCCGCGACGCCGAGGATGAATGCAACAGGCTGCTGACGGCAAGTCCGCCGCTGGCGCTTCCGGCCTATGACCAGTGCATGAAGGCAAGCCACCTGTTCAACCTTCTCGATGCGCGTGGGGTCATTTCGGTGACAGAACGCGCTGCCTATATCGGCCGCGTGCGGGCGCTGTCCCGCGGCTGTTGCGAGGCGTGGATCGGACAGGCGGAGACGGACAAGGTGGCCGGAGATGGCAATGGCTGACCTTCTGATCGAGATCATCTGCGAGGAAATTCCGGCCCGCATGCAGCCCCGCGCCATCGCCGATCTGCAGCGGATGATGCTGGCGCGGCTTGACGAGGCCGGTCTGTCGCATGGCGATGCGCACGGGTTCGTGGCACCGCGCCATCTGGCGCTTTATGTCGATGATGTTGCCGAACGGCAGCCGGATGTCAGTGAGGAGCGCCGTGGCCCACGCGCCGATGCGCCCGACAAGGCCATCGAAGGGTTCCTGAAATCCACCGGCCTGACGCGCGACCAGCTGATTGAGGAGGACACGCCGAAAGGCCGGTTCCTGTTCGCCAGGATCGAGAAAGAGGGCGTCGATGCCGCCGCCTTGGTGCCGGCCATGATCTGCGGTGTGCTGGCCGAGTTCCCCTGGCCGAAGAGCCAGCGCTGGGGCGGCACGCGGTTCCGCTGGGTGCGCCCGCTGCATCGCGTCAACCTGTTGTTTGGCGGTGCGCCGCTTGCTGGCGAGCTTGACCTTGGCGGGGCCAGCCTTGCCTTCACCGCGGCAAGCCGTGGTCATTATTTTGAAAGCCCGCAGGATATCGACCTTGCCGGGCTGACCAATGCCGATGACTATGTGGCGCGGCTTCGTGCCGGCCACGTCATGGTCGACCGGGCGGAACGTCGGCAGGCGATTCTTGACGGCGGCACCGATCTGGCGGCAAGAGCCGGGTCGATGCTGCGCCCGAACGAGGCACTGATCGACGAGATCTGCGGGCTTGTCGAATGGCCAACGCCGCTGTTTGGTGCCATCGAGGAGCGGTTCATGGCGCTGCCTGACGAGGTTCTCGAGGCGTCGATCCGCACGCACCAGAAATATCTGACGACCGGCACTGCCGACGGCGCGCTGCAGCCAGGCTTTGTCGTGATCAGCAACAGGCTGGCCGATGCGGCGCGTGACGCGGTGATTCTTGCCGGCAACCAGCGGGTGTTGCGGGCGCGGCTGGCCGATGCCGAATTCTTCTGGCAGGAGGATGGCCAGAGCAGCCTTGAATCACAAGTGCCAAAGCTTGCCGATGTCACCTTCTATGAGGGGCTTGGCAGCGTTGGTGACAAGGTGGCACGGCTTGCAAGGCTGGCCGCTGTGATGGCGCCCTCGGTCACTGGATGCGATGCTGATAAGGCGGTGCGCGCGGCGCGTCTTGCCAAGGCCGATCTTGTCACCGGCATGGTTGGTGAATTCCCCGAATTGCAAGGGATCATGGGTGGCTATTACGCCCGCAATGATGGCGAGGCGGATGCCGTCGCCGATGCCATCGCGGCGCATTACCGCCCGCAGGGCCCGTCCGATGCGCTGCCTGCCAGCGCGGAGGGGTGCGTTGTCTCGCTTGCCGACAAGATCGACAGCCTTGTCGGGTTCTTCGGCGTCGGTGCCAAGCCGACCGGGTCGAAGGATCCGTTCGCACTGCGCCGCGCCGCGCTTGGCATCATCAGGATCATTCTCGAAACACGGATCAGAATGCCGCTTCTGCCGGTCCTGACCGAGGCTGCCACCGCACATGGCTTCGCCGCGCCCGACCCCGAACTTGAGCCCTTCATCC
>CBFHRT010000135.1:0-5966 GCA_965658285.1 Puniceispirillaceae bacterium (SeqCode)
GAGCCATGGCACGGGCAGAACCAGCCATCATACTCGCCCTTGACCTCACCGGTCTTCTGGCCGAGCGGCACGCAGCCAAGATGCGTGCAGACACCCACCAGCACGAGAAGTTCAGGCTTCTGGACACGCGCCTCATCTTCCTGCGGATCCCGCAGGTCGGCGCTGTCAATGGCGTTGGCACGGGCGATTTCGTCCGCCGTACGATGGCGGATGAACACAGGCTTGCCACGCCAGGTCACGGTGATTGCCTGACCTTCGGCGATCTTCGAGACATCAACTTCGGTGCTGGCCAGTGCCAGCGTGTCGGCCGCCGGATTCATCTGATCGATCAGCGGCCAGCCAACAGCCACCGCTCCGACGGCCCCCATCGCGTAGGTCGCAACGACAATGAAATCACGACGACCCACCTCGCGCGGATCGGTGGCCGATTTCGCGGGCTTCGAGTTCGTATTTGCCATTCTTCCCTCTTCAAATTGCAGCCCCACAAATTCCCGAACGCGGTCCTCACGGACCGTTCCGGAAATCTCCCTCCAGGCTCCTGCCGGGCGGCAGCGGCATGACATGTAAGGCACCTAAGTCAGCCGATGATTTTCTAGCACGACATATTCCTGATTTGCAGCCTATTTTGCCATGAAATCTGAAAAAATAACCGCGCCATCCGTCGCACCCTGCAGATGGGCCGACATGCCCGGATCAGATGATCCGCCCGCCGGTATTTTGCGCGGGATTCTCTCTTCCTGGGGCCAGATTCCTGGGGCCAGATTCCTGGGGCCAGCTTCCTAGGGCCAGCGGACTTCCGGCGGCAGGCTCATCAGGATGGCTTCGATATTGCCACCTGTCCGCAGGCCGAAGAGCGTGCCGCGGTCATAGAGAAGGTTGAATTCGACATAGCGGCCGCGCCGGACCAGCTGGTGGTGCCGGTCCGCCTCGGTCCAGCCGCGATCCATCCGGTCGCGGACAATGCCGGCATAGCCGTTATGGAACGCCGTGCCAACATCGCGCGTGAAGGCGAAATCGGCGTCCCAGTCACCACTGTCGAGATTGTCATAAAAAATGCCACCGGCGCCGCGCGGTTCCTGCCGGTGCGGCAGATAGAAATACTCATCGCACCATTTCTTGAAGCGCGGATAATATTCCTCGTCATGCGCCTCGCAGGCGCTGCGCATCGAGGCATGAAAGGCGGCGCCGGCTGCCTCGTCAGGGAATATCGGCGTCAGGTCACCGCCGCCGCCAAACCACGCCTTGCTGGTGACGATGAAGCGGGTGTTCATATGCGCCGCCGGAACATGCGGGTTGCGCGGGTGCGCGACAAGCGAGATGCCAGCGGCCCAGAACCGGCCATCCTCATCGGCACCAGGGATATTCTTTCGGAATTCCTCGGAAAATTCGCCATGCACTGTCGAGATATTCACCCCGACCTTTTCAAAGACGCGGCCATGCATCACGCTCATCTGGCCACCACCACCGCCATCCCGGTCCCAGTTGCGGCGGGCAAAAGTGCCGGGCGCAAGATCATCACAGCGGGCCGCATCAACCTCCGTCTCGATGGCCTCGAAGGTGGCGCAGATCGAATCGCGGAGTGCGGCGAACCAGGTTTCGGCCGCCTGCTGGCGTGACGCGATCTGATCTGGTGACTTGTTGTTCATTACTTATCCCTGCACTTATCCCTGCACTTATCCCTGCACTTGGCGCTGCGCCTAGTCCTACGCCTGTTCCTGCGCCTGTCCCTGCGCCTGTCCCTGCCTCTATAGCCTGCCTCTACAGGCTGGCGATGCCGCTGGCCCGGGCCTCGTTAAGCCACAACTGCCCGGCATTACATCGCAGGATCCAGACCGATAAATGCCAGAAGATCGTCTCGTGTCGGCGCGAAATCCCGTGCAACCCACTCCTCTTCGGCGGCGCGTAACAACTCACCCAGCGCCGGCCCGCTGTCAACGCCTTGCGACAATAAATCAGCACCGGTGAGGGGAAATGCGGGCGGCACCCAGGCGGCGAGCCGCGCCAGATGCGCGCTGTCAACCGGATGGCCAGCGCGCGCGCTTGCCACGACAAGGCCCGCAGCAGGAAGTTTGGCCGAGGGAAAATTAGCAGAGGGAAGATTAGCAGAGGGAAGTTTGGTGCCGGACTTTGTCGCGGACCGCTGCCACCACCATGCCGCCTGCCGCCACGCGGCACCGGTCAAAGCCGCGACATGATCGCCGGCATCGGCGTCCGCCAAATCGCCATCAAGAGCCTGAAGGAACTGCCCGCCGTGCCGCGACAATCTGAGCCGTGTGGCAAGCCTGCCCGCCATGCCCGGCTGCATGATCACCGCCAGCCTGACAAGCCAGGCCGGATGGTCATCGCCAAAGACCGTCGCCACCGCCTGGTCGATCACAGGTGTCAGCCTGCCGGAATCCAGCGTCCCGCCCAGCGCCGCGGCGGCAAGACCTGTTTGCTGCATCAGCGTGATGGCCGCGGCCGCCCCCGGCGCCGTCAGCAGACGGCTCAGCTCATTGGCAACGCGCTCACCCGACAGGTTGGCGGCAAGACCGGCTTTCCCGGCAATCGCCGCCAGCGCGTCATCATCCGTACCTGCAGCACCGAAATGCGGCAGGAAGCGGCAATATCGCAGCATTCGCAGCGCATCTTCCTCGACGCGCCGGGTCGCGGTGCCGACAAACCGCAGGATTCCGGCCTCAAGATCGGCGCGGCCGCCAAGCGGGTCCTCGACACGGCCAGATCCATCGACATAAAGCGCGTTGATGGTGAAGTCACGGCGCGCGGCATCCACCGCCCAGTCATCGCTGAAGGCGATGACGGCATGGCGGCCATCCGTCTCCAGATCAACACGTGTCTGGGTGATCTCCAGATGCCGGCCATCATCCACCACCGTGACGGTGCCGTGGTCAAGGCCGGTATCGATGACCTTCAGGCCGGCATCACGAAGCAATGCCGCCACCCGGTCGATGGGCGCGGCAACGGCCATGTCGATATCACCGATCACCCGTCCGACAAGCCAGTCCCGGACCGCGCCGCCAACGATCCGCGCCTCAATTCCGGATGCGCCAAGGATGGTGAAAAGTCGTGCCGCCAGCGGCGGGATCGGGAATGGCCGGTCCGCACCGTCAGTTGTCATGATCCGCGCTGCCATTGAATCCACCAGACGAAATCTTGCCGTCCTTGATCTGCGCCGGCTGATATGTCGTGCCGGGCTTGGAGGCGCCGGTTTCCAGAAGCACCGCACCGGTGAAGAACACCGCCAGACCGACCAGCGCGCCGATGATGTGTGAAAGTTCGATTCCCGCGCTTGGGGTCAATACCTCGCCGCGGGCCTTGGCGCGGCGGGCCTGCCACCATTTGACGAGGCTCATCACAAGGATGGCGGCAAGAATGGCGATGGCGATGATCAGGTAGCGCCGCATCTTCAGGCTCCTCTCTGCGATTGTGCGGGTTCCGTGCCGGCTGCCTGTGGCAGTGGCCCGACACGCGCCGCCAGATCAACGATGATCGCGGCCGATAGACCCCATATATAATGCTCCGGGTGATCGATTACCCAGATGTCGCGACGGCGACCTTCCCGCATATAGCTGTCACGGCGGTGGCGCGGCGGGCTGACCAGATCGGCAAGTGGCAGGATCAGGATCCGCGCCACTTCGTCCGGGCAGGCCCGAAGGTCGACCTGCGGCGCGACAATGCCGACAATCGGCTGCACGATGAACCCGACCGGGCTTGCCACCGGATCAAGCCCACCGAGGATTTCGACCTTCGTCGCCGGCAACGCGATTTCCTCATCCGCCTCGCGCAGTGCCGTGGCCACCAGATTTGTGTCCGAATCATCCACCTTGCCGCCGGGGAAGCTGATCTGCCCGGCATGATGCGCCAGATGCGCCGCGCGCTCGGTCATGATGACCTGCCATCCCGACGCGCCGGCCATCAGACCGACAAGCACCGCCGCCGGCCGACCGGCCTCACCGCGAAGGCGTGTCGGTATCTGGTTCAACTGGCCCGATGCGACAGGCGATGCCAGCGACGACGCCGTCATGCCTAACTCCCCTCAAGGCTGAAGAACACGCCGGCACTCCAGACGCCGATCTGACCCTGCGGGCCCTCGACACCGCGTGCGGCAAGCTCGTAGAAAACCGGACGCGCGATGCGGCCTTCAAGGCCAAGTCGTCCCTCGCCAGCGGGCCGCACCGTCACATAGGGCCGAAGATCATCACCATCCGGCGGACGCCGCATGACAAGCTGGTGACCGGGTCCCAGAACGATGTCGTCATCGACATTGCTTCGCAGCCTGATCACCTGATCCCGGCCGTCATCCGCAAATTCAGCAGCAACAATAATAAAGGGAACGTCATCCACGTCGATCCGCCCGCGTTCGACCGGCGTGACAAGCCAGTAGCTGCCATCTGCCTCGCGCCGCAACACGCTTGCAAAAAGCTTGACCAGCGCCGGCCGCCCGATAAGCCCGCCTTCATGATACCAGCTGCCATCAGCAGCGATCCGGATGTCGAATGCCTGCGGCGTGGGTCGCCGCACGTCGCGCAGAACATCCCCACCGTCACCATGCGGCGCAGTTGCCGCTTGATCGGGGTTTCCGGTTGCAGTCTCGCCGGTTGCGGTCTGGCTGGTTGCAGTCTGGTGTTCGCTTTTTCTGTCCATTCGCCCAGTCTAGCGTGAAGCGCGTCAAAGCGACATTCCCGAAAGCGATATTCCTGAAACGGATATGCCTTTGCCCCCCCTTTTCCACGACAAAGATCAGCCCATTTGGCCAGCCAGAGGAATGTTTTCCGCCAAAATCAGTTTTTTTGCCGGAAATTGACGGGTTCTTAACCATGCTCTGCCAGAATAGCCCTGCGCGGACACCAATGGGTGGCCTGACATCGATCGTCACTGCAGACCTGATATCTCATCGGAAACCCTAATGACGCTGCTGAATAACGCTGTTGAATGACGCCACTGGATAACGCTGTTGAATAACGCTGTTGAATAACGCCGTAGACCCAGCATAACGCGATAGTTTCAAAGGAGCCCCATGCGTTCACAAATTGCCATCACGCGTGGTGGTGTCACCACGGCAAGCACCGACATCGCCCCGCCGGATGGCGGGGTATTGGCGCGACGGGTCAATGGCAACTTCACCATCTCACTGCATCGCAAGGTAAGCGAGACGGCGCTGGTCCAGCTCCTGCGTTCGCTGCGGGCACTCGACCCGGAATTCAGAATGACTCTCGACACGACGAATCGGCGCATTGAGAATCTGACGCGCCGGCGAGCCTGCCATCGCATTGCGTTGCAAGCCATCGGCATCATTGAACGCGCAAACGAAGCGCAGTTCATGAGCAATATCGAATTGCTCGGTGAAAGGCAGACGCCATCCATGCTGCGATCCGAGAATTTGCTGAAGCTGGCCAACCTCGATCTGGCGCATTGCGACGCGCCAAGCGCCCTGATGAAGGCCAGCGCAGCCGATATCGACAATCTTGTTTCGGTGGGGCAGAACCGATCAATGCGGCTCTATTATCTGGCAATACCGACCGATCATGTCTGGCCAAGCCCCGGGCCAAAACCCGGCACCTCGCTGGAGGACATCACCGGCTCGGCACCCTGGCGATGGCTGTCGATCATCTATGAGGCGGCGCTGGCCATTCAATCGCCGCTTTTCCAGCACGGATTCCTGCGCCTTCATGGCGGCACGATGCGACCATTCCAGCGCATCATCTATCCAATTACACCCGTCGGCGAAAGACCCAACAACTATCGTGTCCTGACAACCGCCGCACTTCTGGAAAGCCCCGACCTGATCATCATCTGACCCTGACAGATAGTGCCGCCAGCTGTGACCACCCTGGCAAAGTGATACATGATCCCAAGGCGCAATATGTCAGGAAAAACGCTCATTTAGAATAAGAAATTTTAGTGTTTCTTTACAAAACCATACATTTTGTTTTTTTAATTTAATATTTTGATAACTAAACCATGAT
>CBFHRT010000136.1:0-4618 GCA_965658285.1 Puniceispirillaceae bacterium (SeqCode)
AACCTGATGCGCCCGGCACAGCATGTCACCATCGCTGCCTCCGCGATATCCGCTACAACGCTGTAACCTGAGCGAAGGCGGTACGGCTGTCAGTGTTTCTGACCTGCGCCTGATTTGCTGTTTTCGCCATTCGGATGTATCAACAGGCGTCTAATCCGGGGCCCCGTCCATGCCATCAAATACCGCATCCCGGCCGGGGATATCCTACCTGGCCATCATGGCCCTGCTGACCTCGATCGGCGCGCTGACGACCGACATCATGCTGCCGGCGCTTGGCGTCATTGGCCGGGATCTTGGCGTTGGCAACATCAACAACACAACACTGATCGTCACCGTTTTCTTTCTTGGCATGGCCATCGGCCAGCTGATCGTCGGGCCGCTTGCCGATTCCTGGGGCCGCAAACCGGTTGTTCTTGGCGGCTATGCATTGTTCATCCTCGGCTGTCTGTTATCGATGGTTGCCGAAAGCTGGACCCTGATGGTGGTGGCGCGGGTGCTGCAGGGCATCGCCGCCGCCGCCCCGCGGGTGATCGCCGTTGCCATTGTCCGCGATGAATATAAGGGCCGGGTGATGGCGCGGATCATGTCCATCATCATGGCGGTGTTCATCCTGACGCCGATCATGGCGCCGCTTCTTGGCCAGGGGCTGATCTATATCGGCGGCTGGCGCGCCACCTTTGCCGGGCTGATTCTGGTGGCGCTGCCGACGGTGTGGTGGTTTCACCGGTCAATCGACGAAACCCTGCCGGTGGCGCGGCGTCGGCCCTTCACGCTGCTGGCGATCAGTGGCGGCATCATGCAGATCTGCCGCAGCCGCGTGACCGTGGTCTATATGCTGGCGATGGGGTTTATCGGCGGCCCCTTCATCGGTTATCTCGGCTCGGCGCGGCAGATTTTTCAGGATGTCTACGGCGTCGGTGACTTGTTCGTGGTCTATTTCGCGGCCGGGTCGATTTCCGCCGGCGCGGCCTCACTGCTCAACGCGCGACTGGTCATGCGCCACGGTATGCGGTGGCTGACCGGCATGGCCATCACCGCGCTGACGGCGCTGTCCGTGGGGCTGTGGGGCTGGGTGGCGTTTGGCGGCGTGCCGGACTTCGCCATCTTCATGGGCTGGCAGATTGCCTCGATCTTCTGCATCGGGATGATCTTCGGCAATGTCCAGGCGCTGGCGATGGAGCCTCTTGGTCATATTGCCGGCCTTGGCGCGGCGATCTTCGGGGCGGTTTCGACCTTCATCGCGCTGCCGCTGTCATGGATGGTCAGCGGCTATTTCGACGGGACGATCATGCCGCTCATCCGCGGTTTTGCCGTCATGGGAAGCATCACGCTGATTATGGTTCTGGTGGCTGGTCGGCGCTAGGCCGCGCCCGTCCGCAGATGTCACGGGTATCTTTTCCTGCCGATCCCTGATGCCCGGGCTTTGACCGCGGCCCGCCCTGCGCTAGGCTCGGCTCTCACCACGTGATGAGGGTATGTGATGTCGATCAGTGTGGGACAGATTCTTGTGGCGGGCATCGGGGCCTGCATCGTCTTTGATCTCTGGCAGCGGATCTTTGCCATCGCCACCGGCATCCCGCCAAGCAACTGGGCGATGGTCGGGCGCTGGCTCCTCGGGATGATGGCCGGACAGGGGCTGATTGCGCGCGATCTCGCCGCCCGGCCCGCCCGCCCGAACGAGGCCGCCGCCGGCTGGGCCCTGCATTACGTTGTCGCGGTTGGCTATGCGGTGCTCTATGCGGCGCTGATGCAAGCTGGCTGGCTGCGCGCAGGGCTGGTCGATGGGCTGATTTTTGGCCTGATCAGCGTGGTCGTGCCCTGGCTGTTCTTCATGCCGGCGCTTGGCAATGGCGTGATGGCGCGGCTGACCCCGAACCCGCCGCGGGCCTGTGCGGTGGCGCTGGTCATGCATGCGGTGTTCGGGCTGGCGCTCGGCGGTATTCTCGCCCTGCTGCCAGCCTGATCGTCTGAGGTGAGACGCGCCTAGTCCCCGAATTCGAGGTCGGGGCTGGTAATCCCCTTCTGTATTTCGGCCCGTCCGTCAAACCTCTCGGCCAGTTCGGCCTGGAGCTGCTTGATCATCGGGAAGACGGCGTCGAGCGCAGCCTGATCCTTGAACCAGATGATCGTCATGCCACGGTCGGGCGCGATGTGAAATGACCGCATGCGGTGGGCACCCGGAATCTCGCTCGGGGTGTTCTGTTCTACCCAGTCATGCGCCGGTCCCATCAGCGCCGGGTTCATATACCGCAGCGACATGATGATGACGAATTCGACTGACTCACTCATAAATCCTACCTCTCACCTGAAAATACCAATGCCGACTTTGCTGCATCATATGGAGGCTGCACGCGGATGCGTTGTGAGGCAAGCCTGCATCCGCTGCGGTGCGCCGATTTCGACGATTGATTTTTCCGCGTGGCGCTCGCATCTTTAGGGGCCGGTACCGTCAGGTGCCCACGATTTCAAAGCGCATTTCAGTAGAGGGTTTCATGCCAGCATTACGTGACGATATCGATCCCGACGGTCTTCTCGAATATTCGGTGGTGTTTTCCGACCGGTCGCTGAATTCCATGTCGGCCAGCTTTGGCGAGGTCATGCGCGATATTTCGCGGATCATGCGCAATGCCTATGGCGCGGCATCGGTGGCGGTGGTGCCGGGCGGCGGCACCTATGGCATGGAGGCCATCGCGCGCCAGTTTGTGCGTGATGCGAATGTCATGGTGATCCGCAATGGCTGGTTCAGCTATCGCTGGAGCCAGATCATCGATGCTGGCGAGCTTGCCAGCCAGACAACCGTCCTCGCCGCCCGCCAGCTTGCCGATGAAACAGACGCGCCGTTCGCGCCGCTGCCGCTGGATGACATTCTGGCGAGAATCCGCGCGGAAAAGCCCGACATCGTGTTCTGTCCGCATGTCGAAACCTCGGCCGGTCTGATGGTTCCCGACGATTTCATCGCCGCTGTTACAGAATGTGTGCATGAACATGGCGGCATGTTCGTTCTCGATTGTGTGGCCAGTGGCACCGTTTTCGTCAATCTCGAGGACACAGGCGTCGATGTGCTGCTGACGGCCCCGCAGAAGGGGTGGAGTGCCTCGCCCTGCGCCGCGCTGGTGATGATGTCGCCGCGGGCGCGGGCGCGTCTTGATGAGACGACAAGCACCAGCTTTGCGAATGATCTGAAGAAATGGACCCAGATCATGGAGACCTATGAAGGCGGCGCGCATGCCTATCATGCCACCATGCCGACCGATGCGCTGCGGCATTTCCGCGATGCGCTGATCGAGGCCGAGGCGTTCGGGCTGGAGGCGCTGAAGGCGGCGCAGGTCAGGCTTGGCCAGCAGGTGCGCCAGCTTCTGGGGCGCTATCAGTACAAGTCCGTCGCGGCAGAGGGGTTCGAGGCGCCAAGCGTCGTCGTCTGCTTTGCCCCCAGCGCCGAGATCAAGACCGGCAAGGCTTTTGCCGAGCAGGGGTTGCAGATCGCCGCCGGGGTGCCACTGGAATGTGGCGAGCGCGACGATTATGCCTCGTTCAGGATCGGCCTCTTCGGCCTCGACAAGCTCAGCGATCCTGACCGCACGGTGGCGCATCTTGAAACGGCGCTGGAACAGATCCGCGGACAGAACGCGCCGACGGCCAGCTGACCTTTTCCGCCAACTGACCTCTCCGATTGGCAGCCGGCCTGCGCCAGCACCACCGTCATCACTGCTGCCATCGCCATGATCAATCTGGTCTGATGGTGGCGGCCTGCCACCCAGACTGAGGCGGGGCTGACCGAGGCTGCCGGGGTGTAACAACGCCCTGCGTTATCGCGCAATTTATCGCTTTGGCCAAAATGTTTACCGAAATATCATGTCGCTGCACTTGGCCGTGACAGTGATCATTTTCCATTCCGCCAGTGTGGTTTTGTCATCTTTCTTTTGATTTGCCGATGGCGCGTTCAGTTGCGCGCCACCGCGGGTGTGCATCTGCATCCAACACTGAGGAGGAACAAATGACCAACACGACAGACCGTCGTAAATTTCTGGTTGGCGGCGCCGTTGCTGGCGTGGCTGTCGGTGCCATCGGTGCTTCGGTGCTCCGGTCACCACCAAAAAAGGATGGAGCGCCGGCGGCTCCTGCCATTGTCAGCGGCGAAGGCATAACATTGAAAATGCAGGCTGCCTGGGGTGGCGGTATCTTTCTTGAAAACGCCAAGGCCTATGTCGACCGCGTTCACGCGATGGCTGGCAAGGGCCTGAAAATCGATCTTCTGGCCGTGAACTCGGTTGTGAAGACAAGCCAGATGCAGGACGCCGTTCATCGCGGTGTTCTTGACGCAGCACATTACGTGCCCGCCTACTGGTATTCGAAGTCAAAGACCGCCTCGCTGTTCGGCACCGGTCCATGCTTTGGCTGGTCGTCACAGGAGGTTCTCGGCTGGTGCCATTATGGCGGCGGCATGGAGCTGTTCAACGAGCTGATGGGGAGTCTCGGTCTCAACCTTGTGTCCTTCTTCAACAGCCCGATGCCGGCACAGCCGCTTGGCTGGTTCAAGGAAGAAATCAAGGACGCCTCGCAGATGGCTGGCCTGAAATACCGGACCGTTGGTCTGGCGGCTGACGTTCTTCTTGAGATG
>CBFHRT010000136.1:4628-5927 GCA_965658285.1 Puniceispirillaceae bacterium (SeqCode)
GTTGTGCAGCTTCCCGGTGGTGAAATCCAGCCAGCGATGAAGTCCGGCCTGATCGACGCGGCCGAGTACAACAATCCGACCGCCGACCGTGACTTCGGTATGCAGGATGTCTCCAAGGATTACCACCTCGGCTCGTTCCACCAGTCGCAGGAATTCTTCGAGGTGACTTTCAACAAGAAGAAGTTCGACTCGCTGCCGGCTGAGCATCAGGCCATCCTGCGCCACGCTTCCGAGGCCGAAAGCTCCAACTTCTACTGGCACAACACGTCGCAATATGCTGTCGATCTCGTGAAGCTGCAGGAAGAGAGCGGCGTCCGCGTCCACCGTACTCCCGAATCGGTGATGAAGGAGCAGCTGAAGGCGTGGGACATCGTCATCGACCGGATTTCGGCCGAGGACGCGTTCTTTGCCAAGGTCGTTGCCTCGCAGAAGGCCTACGCCAGGGACGTTATGAACTACCTGAACCTGAATCAGCCTGATTACCAGCTGGCCTACAGGCACTATTTTGGATAGGTCACTTCGCCTGATATGTGAGCCGGAGGTGCGTCTGCACTTCCGGCGTTTTTCTTGAATCAGAGGCCCGCATGCTGACGAAACTGGTCTATGCCATCGAGAGCCTCAGCGTCTGGGTTGGCCGTGCCTTCGGCTGGTGTATCCTCGTCCTGACATTCTCGGTGTCTTATGAAGTGTTCATGCGCTATGTGCTGAATGCCCCTACAGTCTGGGCGTTCGACATGATGATCCAGATGTATGGGGCGCTGTTCCTGATGGCGGGACCCTACGCGCTGGCCCAGAACGCGCATGTCCGTGGTGATGTCATTTATCGACTTTTCCCGGTCAGATGGCAGGGCCGGATCGATTTCGTCCTTTATCTGTTTTTCTTCTTTCCCGGAATCCTCGCGCTGTTCTGGTTCGGCATCGAAATTGCCGCCGACAGCTGGCGCTACCAGGAAGTCAGCTGGAATTCACCGGCCAGAATCCAGATCTATTTCTTCAAGACGCTGATCCCGGTTGCCGGCTTCCTCTTGATCCTGCAGGGCCTTGCCGAACTTGTCCGCTGTTGGCGCGCCATGAAGACAGGTGTCTGGATGGAACGTATCGACGATGTTCGGGAAACCGAGGATGCCCTCATGGAACAGGGATGACGACCATCACCCCCACGTTTCTCCTTGATAAGAGTGCCCGATGACTGATCCACAAGTCGCCATCCTGATGCTCTGCATGTTCATCTTCCTGGTGCTGCTGGGCTTTCCAATTGCCTTTACCCTTCTCGCCATGGGAGTCGGCTTCGGTTACTAC
>CBFHRT010000137.1:0-5867 GCA_965658285.1 Puniceispirillaceae bacterium (SeqCode)
GCCTCGTCGGTCGCTGCGCTGCTGGAGAATATCGGGTCCGGCGCTGTCACCGCCTCCTTTGCCGAATGCCGCAATGCCGAGGCGATCATCGTCATCGGCGCCAACCCGACAGTGAACCACCCGGTTGCCGCAACCTTCATCAAGAACGCCGCACAGCGCGGCACAAAACTCTATGTGCTTGACCCGCGCGGCCAGCATCTCGACCGCTATGCGACCGCCTCGCTTCGCTTCTCGCCGGGAAGCGACGTGGCGATGCTGAACGCGATGATCAATGTCATCATTACAGAAGGGCTTTATGACGCCGCCTATGTCGCGGCACAGACCGAGGGTTTTGAGGATCTGAAGTCCCGCACCGCCCACACCACCCCAGAGGCGATGGCGCCGATCTGCGGGATCGACGCCGAGACGCTTCGCAGTGTGGCGCGCGGCTATGCCACCGCCAACAGCGCGATGATCTTCTGGGGCATGGGAATCTCGCAGCACACGCACGGCACCGACAATTCACGCTGCCTGATCTCGCTGGCGCTGCTGACCGGCAATGTCGGGCGGGCCGGTACCGGCCTGCATCCGCTGCGCGGCCAGAACAACGTTCAGGGGGCGTCCGATGCCGGGCTGATCCCGATGTTCTTCCCTGACTATAAATCGGTTACCGATGCCGAGACGCGCCGCCGCTATGCAGACCTCTGGGGTGCCGAACTGGACCCTGCGCCCGGCCTGACCGTGGTCGAGATCACCGACGCCGCCTATGACGGCGATATCAAGGCGATGTACATCATGGGCGAGAACCCGGCGATGTCGGACCCCGATCAGGCACATGCCCGGGCCGCGCTGGCCAATCTCGACATTCTGGTGGTGCAGGACATCTTCATGACCGAAACCGCCGCCTTCGCCGATGTCATCCTGCCGGCCTCGGCCTTTCCGGAAAAGGACGGCACGGTGACCAACACCGACCGGCGCGTGCAGATGGGACGCGCCGCGGTGGCGCCGCCCGGCGAGGCACAGCAGGACTGGTGGATCATTCAGGAGCTGGCCAGGCGCATGGGGCTGAACTGGGATTACACGCATCCGCGCGACGTGTTCGGCGAGATGCGGCTTGTCATGCCGTCGCTGACCGGCATCACCTGGCAACGGCTGCTTGACGAGGGTGCGGTAACCTATCCCTGCGCCGATGAGGAGAGCGCCGGCCGCGAGGTGATCTTCGGCGACGGCTTCCCGACACCCAGCGGGCGCGGGCGGATGACGCCGGCCGATGTCCTGCCCCCCGACGAGACGCCGGACGAGGAGTTCCCGATCGTGCTGACCACCGGCCGCCTGCTGGAACATTGGCACACCGGGTCGATGACCCGTCGCTCAACGGTCCTTGACGCCATCGAGCCGGAGCCGGAGGTGCATATGGCGCCGGAAACGCTGCAGAGCCTGCGGATCGAGGCCGGGGCAATGGTGCGGGTCGTGACCCGCCGCGGCGAGATCGAGCTGGCGGCGCGGATGGACCCGAAGCTGCCAAGTGGGCTGATCTTCGTTCCCTTCTGCTTCTATGAGGCGCCGGCAAACTATCTGACCAACCCGGCGCTCGACCCTTACGGCAAGATCCCGGAGCTGAAATTCGCCGCCGCGCGGATCGAGGTGCCCGCCGCCGCTGAATAGGGCGCCGCCGAATAGGGCGCCGCCGAATGGGCCAGAATTGTGGGAAAGCGGCAGACGCATCGCCGCCATTGATGCATTTCGTCACATATGTGTGACCGACGGTTTCCTTTGCCGGCAAGCTGGCCTATTTTCACATCATCAGAACGGTGCCATTCAGAGACAACATGACCTTCGACGGGGATTACACAGCGCGCTTTGCCGCGCAACTGAACCGCCTCAAGAGCGAGAGCCGGTATCGACATTTCGTCGAGCTGGAACGTATTGCCGGGCGTCATCCGGTGGCGCGCCAGCATCGCGACGGTGATGCGCGCGAGGTGACCGTCTGGTGTTCGAATGATTATCTTGGCATGGGCCAGCATCCCGATGTGATCGCGGCGATGCAGGACGCGGCCGGCACATGGGGCGCCGGCGCCGGCGGCACCCGCAATATCTCGGGCACCAGCCACGCGCTTGTCGAGCTTGAGGCCGAGCTTGCCGCTCTGCATGGCAAGGAACGCGCCCTGACCTTTACCAGCGGCTATGTTGCGAATGAGGCCAGTCTGGCGGCGTTGGCGGCGCAATTGCCTGACGTGCTGATCCTGTCCGACGCGATGAACCATGCCTCGATCATTTCCGGCATCCGCATGGCGCGGGTCGAGAAAGCCATCTTCCGGCATAATGACATCACGCATCTGGAATCGCTGCTGGCCGAACAGCCGCGCGAGCGGGCCAAGATCATCGTCTTTGAATCGGTCTATTCGATGGATGGTGATACCGGCCCGATTGCCGAGATCGCGGCCCTCGCCCGGCATTACAACGCGCTGACCTATCTTGACGAGGTCCATGCCGTCGGCATGTATGGTGAACAGGGCGGCGGCATTGCCCAGATGCGCGGCCTCCAGGGCGAGATCGACATCATCCAGGGGACGCTTGGCAAGGCCTATGGCGCCGCCGGCGGCTATATCGCCGCCAGCGATGTGATCTGCGACACGGTGCGCAGCCACGGGTCGGGCTTTATCTTCACCACCGCCATGCCGCCGGCCACCGCGGCCGCCGCGCATGCCGCGATCCGGCATCTTCGCGACAGCGCGTCCGAACGCGCCGCCCAGCAGCGCCAGGCCACAAGGCTGAAAGAGGCGGCCATCGCCGCCGGGATCCCGATCCTGAAAGGCGACACGCATATCGTGCCGGTGATGATTGGCGATGCCGCGGCGACGACGCGGATCTGTCAGCTGCTGCTCGATGATCACGGCATCTATGTGCAGCCGATCAATTACCCGACAGTGCCGCGCGGCACCGAACGGCTGCGCCTGACCCCCGGCCCCTATCATACGGACGAGATGATCGACCAGCTTGTCACGGCGCTGCGCCAGGTCATCGACCGGGTGATGGCGGAGGATTCAGACGTCCAGGCCGCGCAGTAGGCGGGTTGGAATTGAATATGTCGTGAATTGGTCCCGGTAGAATCCGGGTTCAGGATTTCACCACTTCTCTGGGCTGGTATTGCGCTCCCAAATGTCACTCAGGTGAATGTCACTCAGGCGAATGTCACTCAGGCGAAAGTCACTCAGGCGAAAGTCACTCAGGCGACGGGCGGCAATAACGCGCCGGCCTGTTTCAGGATCAGTTGCTTGATTTCCCGCACGTCATCCTTCACGTCTTGCATGCCGCCTTTCAGGGATTGCACGTCACTTTTCAGGGCTTGCATGTCACCTTTCAGGGCTTGCATGTCGCCTTTCAGGGCTTGCATGTCGCCTTTCAGGGATTGCACGTCACTTTTCAGGGTATGGACGTCATCCTTCAAGGTTTGAACGTCATCCTTCACGGCATGAACGTCCTTTTTCAATATGTGGACATCCTTGCTCATGCTGGCGGCCAACCAGACCATCGCGCCAAAAAACGCCAGCATCGGCCAGAATTCGACAATGCCTCGCAGTGCTTCCATCACAGGCTCCTCTGACCATGACTATGGCGACACATCGCTCCCCGAACAATCCAAAAGCATGACCTCACGCGAATGTTAACGGGGGACTACTGGCCATGGGTATCAGGTCAAGCCACCGTATTTTTGTAGTGTGTGTGAAAGTGAACTCGGAGCAATCCACCCCTCCCCCCTTCCCCTACATTGCGACATGCCGCCGCTGGACGCGCGGGGGGTGGCTTCCTACATCTAGGGCAGTCCGTTACGCCAGCCGCCCGTGAGGTTCGCCATGCCGCTCAACGCCAAGCCGTCAGATCATCCGAATTTCCCGCCGCATGGCCGCACCGGCCTGCTGCTGGTCAATCTCGGCACGCCCGAGGGCACCGACAAGAAGTCGATGCGCAAATATCTGAAACAGTTCCTGTCCGACCCGCGGGTGATCGAGATTTCGCGGCCGCTCTGGTGGGTGATCCTGAACGGCATCATCCTGAATGTACGGCCGAAGAAATCGGGCGCGCTGTATGACCGGATCTGGCTTCATGACGACCCGGACGGATCGCCGCTGCGCAAAATCACCCGCCTGCAGGCCGAACATCTGGCGCAGACATTCCAGCAGGACAATCTGGTCGTCGATTACGCCATGCGCTATGGCGAGCCGTCGATCCCGAACCAGCTGCAGAAGCTGACCGATGCCGGCTGCACGCAGATCGTGCTGATGCCGCTCTACCCGCAATATGCCGCCTCGACGACGGCGACGGTGAATGACGAGCTGTTCAGCTGGATGCTGGAGAAACGCTGGCAGCCGGCCATCCGCACGGTGCCGCCCTGGCATGACAACCCGACCTATATCGACGCGCTGGCAACGACGGTGCGCGACGCGGTGGCCGAACATGGCCGCCCGGACGCGCTTGTCGTCTCCTTCCACGGCATTCCGAAACGCTATCACATGGCGGGCGACCCCTATCACTGCCACTGCATGAAGACGGCGCGGCTGCTGCGCGAGGCACTGGACTGGGACAAGGGCACCTTTCACGCCACCTTCCAGTCGCGGTTTGGATCGGAGCCGTGGCTGATGCCCTATACCGATGAATCCGTCGTCGAGATGGCCGAGGCCGGCCACAAGCATGTGATGGTGATGGCGCCGGGGTTTGTTGCCGACTGTCTGGAAACACTGGACGAGATCGGCAATGAGCTGGAAGAGGAATTCCATGAGGCCGGCGGCGAGACGCTGACCTATATCCCCTGCCTGAATGACAGCGCCGGCGGCATGAAGGTGATCGAGGAGCTTGCCGCCGCCAATCTGGCGGGATGGGTCGATGTCGGCCCGCGCCCGCGCGCCGCCGCGCCAAAGCCGAAAGCGGTGAAGCTGAAAAAGGCCGGGTAGTCGGAACGCCTTAATATTAGATTTGCCTTATAAAATCGACTTGTTTTCAGGGGGTTGACGGGGGTTGTTACCGCGCCTCATGGTGGGGGTTCAACCATCACGCCTTTCTGATCAGGACCTTCCTCGCCGTGCCCCCTGCCCTGCCCCCTGCCCTCTTCCCCGCCAGCTTCAGCAGCCTGCCTGCCGCCGCCACTCTGGCGGTCTTTGGTGCGCGGTATTGGCGTTCGGTATGGTGGCAGTGCGCGCCGTCCTGCCTGCCTTTCCGGCATCCTGTCGACCTTCTGACCTGACATAACGGAAACACGCATGCGGGACGCTTCACCGGGTCAAGCCGGGCGTCGGCTGCGGCTTGCTTTCCTCATTCTCTGCTGTGCCAACCTTGCCGGTTTCTCGATGACGGCAAGCCAGGCGCTGCTGCCGCTCGTCATGGCGCGGGACGGCGTGGCCGAGACGATCACCGGACCGGCGCTGTCAGCCTCGGTGGTGCCGGTGGTACTGGTCGGATTGCTGTGCGGGCGCTATATCGCGCGCATCGGCGCCGCGCTGGTGCTCGCCTGCGGATACGCGCTTGCGATGGCGGCGAACCTGTCGCTCGACCTGCTGCCGGCCTCGCCGACAACACTGTTCGGCATGCGGATCGTGCATGGCGTCGCCCTCGGCCTGGTCACGCCGGCGGCGCTGATCCTGGGGCATCATATGGCGTCCCGGCTGCGCGGCTTTGCCAGCTTCGCGATCTTCACCAGCACCATCCCGGGGGCGCAGCTTATCGGCCCGCCATTTGGCGACTGGTGGCTCCAGACATTCGGCCGGGCGGGCTATTTCCTGGCCACCTCGTCGCTTGGCGCGCTGGCGCTGCTGTTGATGGCAGTCTTCCCGGTGGTTCAGGGCCGCGTGCCGCTTCCCGAACGTCCCGGCGGAAAGGATGGCGGGCGCTATCTG
>CBFHRT010000138.1:0-5797 GCA_965658285.1 Puniceispirillaceae bacterium (SeqCode)
ACCCCCGGGTCGCATCAACGGCCTAAATGCCAGGCAGGGAAACCTTGTTACACACACCATTGAATATATTTGAATCGTCCGGGCACCTGTCAGGGTCTCTCGGGTTGAAGGGTCTCTGGTTGAGGGGTCTCTGGTCACGGTCTCTCTGGCGTTGGTCATTCCTTTTGCTTGTGGCATCCGGTGTTGGCCTTGCAACCCCGGCCATGGCGGGCGACCAGCCATTTGATGAATGGCTTGTCGAACTTCGCGCCGAGGCGCGCGGCGTCGGCATATCGGAGGCGACACTCGATGCCGCTCTGTCCGGCGTTCAGCCTTTGCCGCGGGTGATTGAACTTGACCGCAGCCAGCCGGAATTCACCCTCACATTCGATGAATATCTGGGTAAATTTGTCAGTGAGTGGCGCCGCAAGACTGCCGCCCGCATGCTGGTCGAACATGCCGATATTCTCGACCGGGTGTCGAAGAAATATGGTGTTCAGAAACGTTACATCGTCACCTTCTGGGGGATGGAAACAAGCTTTGGCAAATATCTCGGCAGCTTCAACATTCCACAGTCGCTTGCCACGCTGGCGCATGACGGTCGGCGCAGTGCCTATTTTCGCAAGGAGTTGCTGAACGCTCTGAGGATCATCGAGGATGGCCATATCAACGCCGCCGATATGAAGGGTTCATGGGCCGGTGCGATGGGGCAGAGCCAGTTCATGCCGTCCAGTTTCCTGAACTTTGCCGAGGATTGGGATGGCGATGGCCGGCGTGACATCTGGGGTACGACAGACGATGTGTTTGCCTCGACTGCCAACTATCTTGCCAAGGCTGGATGGCGCGATGACATCACCTGGGGGCGCGAGGTGCGCATCCCGTCCGACCTTGTCATCGGCGGGCTGGGCGCAACCAAACTTTTCGAGACCAAGACACGCCATGCACTGGCGGTCTGGCAGAAGGCCGGCGTTCGCAGCGCCGATGGAACCGACCTGCCATCACGCCAGCTTTCGGCACGCCTTGTGATGCCGGAAGGCGTCGGTGGCCGGGCCTATCTCGTCTACAGCAACTATGAATCGATCCTTCGCTGGAACCGCTCCAACTATTATGCGCTGGCGATCGGTACACTGTCCGATTCCTTGCGTTAGGGAGACACCGGATGCAACGGGGACTGGGTGAATGGATGCGGATCGTCTCGGTTCTCGCAGTCGCCGGGGTTGGTCTGGCCGGGTGCACGACGGCCGAACTCGCAATCGACTTGGTCAAAAAATCCCAGAAGGAGAAAAAAGCCGTCGAGCAGGCCGAGGAGGTGGCCGCCGGCACGGTTGTCGCGAAGCCGCGCTACAAGGTCGGCGATCCCTATAATGTCGGTGGTGTCTGGTATTACCCGGCGCGTGACCTTGCCTATGACGAGACGGGGATAGGGTCGTGGTATGGCGATGAGTTCGCCGGCAGGTTGACCGCGAATGGTGAGATTTTCGATCCGGAGAAAATCACCGCCGCGCATAAAACCCTGCCGATGCCGAGTGTTGTGCGGGTCACTAATCTGGACAATGGCAGGTCGCTTGTTGTCAGGGTGAATGACCGGGGGCCGTTTGTCGCCGGCCGGATCATCGATCTGTCGCGGGAATCGGCTCGGTTGCTTGGCTTCAAGGATCAGGGCATTGCCAAGGTGCGGGTTAAGCTTCTGGCTGAGCAGAGCCTTCGCCTTGAAGACCTTGCGAAGAAGGGCATGTTTCCCCAGGTCGAGGACAAGACGGCAACATCGATGCCGGAATTCAACGCTGTCGGCGCCTCCAACGTGACCTTCTCCGCCACTTCGAACAGCGGCAGGTCAAACTACAATTCAGAAGACGGCCAGTCGGCGATTGACCTTCTTGCGAACGCGCATGTCGGCGAGGTCATCAATGTGCCGCCGATCGAGACCAGCATCTGGGTGCAGGTCGGTGCGTTCCACTCCGAGACCAATGCCGTCAACGTCTTGAACCGCATCGACCGGGTCGGTGCCGGCCAGGTGTCACGGGTCAATCGCGACGGGCAGGTGCTGCACCGTGTCAGGCTGGGTCCCGTAAGTGAGGTGGACGAGGCCGACAGGCTGCTGGCAGCGGTATTCGATCTGGGTTTCCGGGGCGCGCGGATCGTCGTCGATTAAGGCGACATTTTTGTGCCGTTTTTTCCCGCTAGCACGGGCATGGGTTAGGTTCTGGCAGAAAGGAAAGTCCAGTGAAGTGTTTCCGTGTGGTCCTTGTCGCTATCATGGCCAGCTGGCTTGTGCAGTCAGCTGGCGCCGCCGAAATCGACACCTCCGCTGAATATGCCTTTGTGACGGATTTCAGATCGGGCAAGGTGTTGATGGAAAAGAATCCCGACGCGCCGATGAAACCGGCCTCGATGGCCAAGATCATGACCGTCTATATCGCCTTTCAGCGGATCGCCGACGGGTCGCTGTCGCTGGATGACACGTTCCTGATTTCGACCAAAGCATGGCGCAAGGGTGGCTCGAAGACGTTTGTCGAGGTTGGCAAGCAGGTGTCGGTCCGCGATCTGCTTTTCGGCATCGTCGTGCAGTCGGGCAATGACGCCGCGATTGCCGTGGCCGAGGGCATTTCGGGGACCGAAGACGGGTTTGCCGAGGAAATGAACTATGTGGCGCGGCGGCTGGGGATGGAGAACACGACGTTCCGCAATTCCACCGGCTGGCCTGATCCGGAGCAATTCACCACCGCGCGGGACCTGAACATTCTGGCGACCGCGATGATCCGGGATTTTCCCGTCGATACCTACCCTGAACTCTATTCGATGTTCGCTGAAAAGGAATATACCTATAACGGCATCAAGCAGGGCAACAGGAACCCGCTTGTCTATGGCACACAGGGCGCCGATGGCCTGAAGACAGGCCATACCGAGGAATCCGGATATGGTCTTGTCGGCTCAGCCAACCGTGACGGTCAGCGCGTCATCATGGTATTGAATGGCCTGACCAGCATGAAGCAGCGTTCGTCAGAGTCACGCCGGCTGATGGATTTGATGTTTCGTGAATTCAAGCTCTACCGCTTCTTTGATGCTGGCGAGGCTGTCGACCAGGCCAACATATGGCTTGGCCGGGCACCGAAGCTTGACCTTGTTCTTGAAGAGCCATTGCATCTCGTATTATCGCGAACCGACCGCCGGCGCATGAAGATGTCCGTTCAATGGAACGACCCGGTTCCGGCGCCGATTACGGCCGGACAGAATATCGGCACGCTGGTGATTGAACTTCCCGAAGAGAAACTTGTCTATCCGCTGACAGCGGCAAGCGATATCGGCGAACTTGGCGTCTTCGACCGCGTTGGCGAAGCTCTGAAATACCTCATTTTCGGTGCCAATGCCGATTCAGCCCAACTCCCGTAGCGCAGCGTCATGGGAGGATATTTCATTACGTTTGAAGGTGGTGAGGGTAGCGGCAAAACAACGCAAATACAGTTTCTTGCAAGTCACCTTGAAAGCCATATTTCAAGATCGGGCCTGCTTCTGACGCGGGAGCCCGGCGGCACCGAGTCAGCTGAATCCATCAGGCAGCTTCTCGTCACGGGACGTGCTGATCGCTGGCGTCCTGCGACCGAGGCGATGTTGATGTCGGCGTCGCGGCATGAACATGTTGCGCATGTTCTGCGTCCGGCCCTTGCCGAGGGGCGGGTCGTGATCTGCGATCGTTATAATGATTCAACACGAGTCTATCAGGGGATCGTCGGCGGTGTTCCGCGTGAAGAAATCGAGGCGCTGAACAGGATCGCCTGTGGCGATCTTGTTCCCGACCTGACACTTCTGCTGGACATGGATGTTGATGAGGGGCTGCGTCGCGCCAGCGCGCGCGCCACGGCGGAGTCCAGGTTTGAAAGCAAGGGCAACGATTTTCATCACAAGGTCCGTCAGGGGTTCCTCGATCTTGCCGCAGGCGAGAGCGAGAGGTTTGTTGTGATTGACGCCACAAGGGATGTTGACGCCATCGCCAGCGACGTTGCGGCGGCGGTCATGCCGCGTCTTGCCGCTGCCGGGATCTGCTGACATGCCGGGTGGAACGCGGGCATGAGCGATGCGTCCCAGCTGATCCCAGACGTCGACATCCTTGGGCATGCCGCCTTCACCGATGCGCTGTCACAATCAATGGCCAGCGGCCGGGTTGCGCATGGCTGGCTCCTGATCGGGCCGCAGGGGATCGGCAAGTCGATCATGGCCTGCATGGCCGCAGCGTGGCTGCTGAGTGAAACCCGGCCGGCGGGGCAGGGCTTTTCCCTCGATCGCGCCGACCCCGGGGCCAACCTTGTCATCAGAGGGTCTCATCCCGACCTGATGCTTGTCCGCCCGCAGACTGAAGACAACAAGTCAGGTCAGATCAAGATAGACCAGATCCGCAAGCTTGCCGGTTTCATGGCGAACAAGCCCGGCCGTGGCGGCTGGCGCGTCGCGATCATTGATTCGATGGATGCTGTAAATCGAAATGGTGCCAATGCTTTGCTAAAGCTTCTTGAAGAGCCACCGGAACGCGCAATGCTGCTTCTAGTGGCCTCGCGACCCGGACGTCTGCCCCCAACCATTCGCTCGCGGAGCCGGCTCGTGAGGCTTGCGCCATTGGATGTCGAGGCCTGCCGGAGCATCCTTGCAACGCAGCTTGATGGTGAACAGGACAATCGGGCCGCAACATTGGCGCATCTGTCTGAAGGGGCGCCAGGCCGGGGGCTGGCGTTGGCGAACAGCCAGTCAGATGATCTTTACCGGGCGGTGTGCTCATTGCTGGCACAGCCCCGCCTTGACGAAGCTGCTTTGGCGACGCTGTGTGACAAATGGGGCCGTGGCGGGGCGGCCGGGCAGGCGGCACGCGACGGCGCGATCTGGCTTGTCGGCAGATTGTTTCGCCTTGCCGCGCTGCAGGCCGGAGGCGGCGACACACCACCGCAATGCGATTTTGAAGGCGACGCCATCGCGCGGTTGCTGGAAAACCGCAGCGCCGCCGATCTTGCCGAGGCGCAGGCCGACTTTCTTCGCACCGCCGCGAAGATGGACAGTCTGTATCTGGATTTTGGCCATTTTCTGAGCCGTGAGCTGACAGGAATTCACCGGAAATCCTTGCCCTGACACGGCTATGGCGGTACATCCTGCTGGACAGGTCGGAACTGCGGCACGGCCATTTACAGCTATTCAGGGCGATCGGATGACCGGTTCAGACAGCAGGCGTTTTTATATCACGACGCCTATCTATTATGTGAATGACAAGCCGCATATCGGCCATGCCTATACAACGCTTGCCTGTGATGTGCTGGCCCGGTTCAAGCGGCTTGACGGCTATGAGGTGATGTTTCTCACCGGCACTGATGAACATGGTCAGAAGGTTGAAAAGGCGGCACAGGACAATGGCGTTACACCGCAGGCCTTCACCGACAGTGTAAGCCAGAATTTCCGCGACCTGACCACGCGCATGAACTATTCCAACGATGATTTCATCCGTACCACCGAGGCGCGGCATCGGGCGGCCTGCCAGGAATTATGGTCGATGCTGATGGATCGCGGCCATATCACGCTGGGAAGCTATGCCGGTTGGTACGCTGTGCGGGACGAAGCCTTCTACACTGAGACCGAGATTGTGGATGGCAAGGCGCCAACCGGCGCGCCGGTGGAATGGGTCGAGGAGCCATCCTATTTCTTCAACCTGTCAGAATGGCAGGAACCGCTTCTGGAATTCTACGAAGCGAATCCGGATTTTGTCGGCCCTGCCTCGCGGTTTAACGAGGTGAAAAGCTTTGTTCGCGGGGGACTGCGTGATCTGTCGGTCAGTCGCGCCAGT
>CBFHRT010000139.1:0-5784 GCA_965658285.1 Puniceispirillaceae bacterium (SeqCode)
CCATCCGGCGAAAATCTTCTCGAGCATGACGACAACGTAATAGAGCGCGATGCCAAGCACGGCGAGTGCGATCAGCACCGCGAACATCAACGGATAATCCGAATTGGTCTTACCGCTGTCGAACAGCGCCCCAAGCCCGCGGCCGTGCGGCGAGACGATTTCCATCAGGTTGGTGCCGATAAAGGCAAGCGTCACCGCCACCTTCAACGCCCCGAAGAATTCCGGCAGGGTTTTCGGCAGCGCGATCTTCCAGAAGATGGTGAGCTTCGAGGCGCCAAGCGAGCGCAGAATATCGCGATATTCAGGCTCGAGGGTGGAGAGACCGATGGACACCGACACGGCGATCGGGAAGAACGAGATCATGAAGGCAATCAGCACCGTGTTCAGATCATGCTGGCCAACGAACATCAGCGCGACGATCGGCACGACGGTGGCCTTCGGGATGGCGTTGAATCCGACCAGGAGCGGATAGAGCCCTTCGCGCATGACCCGGGAAAACCCCATGATCATGCCAAACAGCACGCCGACGACAATGGCGATCAACAGCCCGACCACGGTCCGCCACAATGTTTCCCAGCCAAAACTGAAGAACAGCCCCTTGAACCGCCAGAATGCCGGCCAGAGATCGCTGGGCGAGGCCATCTTGTAATTCGGCCAGTCATTGACCCAGACAAGCGCCTCCCAGAAAATGAGGAAGATGACAATGGCCAGAAGCGGTACGAACACCTGTCTCATTGGCCGGCCTCCTCGCCTTCGCGGGCAATCCGAATCTGGTCACGAAGCACATTCAGCGTGTCCGTCGCCTCGCTCGTATAGAGATGATCCAGCGTCCGCGGCCCGGTATCGGGAAGTTGCAGGCTGTATTGCACGGTTGCCGGGCGGCCCGACAGAACAATGACCTCGTCGGCAAGGAAGATCGCCTCGCGAAGGTCATGCGTGATCAGCACCCCGGTAAACGGTTCCTCGGCACGCAGCCGGTGCATCGTCAGCCACAAATCCTCGCGCGTGAAGGCGTCGAGCGCGCCAAAGGGCTCATCAAGGATCAGGACTTCGGGCTGGTGTACAAGGGCGCGGCACAGCGAAGCACGCTGGCGCATCCCGCCAGACAGCTCTGACGGGCGCTTATCCTCAAAGCCGGCCAGCCCGACAAGCTTCAACAGGTCGCGCGCGCGCCGCTCCTTGGCCGCCGCATTGAGTTTGCTTGGCACAATTTCCAGCGGCAGCATGACGTTCTTCAGAATGCTCCGCCATTCCAGAAGAACCGGGTTCTGAAAGGCCATCCCGACCGTCGACCGGGGGGATGTCACCCGCTCACCCTGCAACCAGACAGTACCGGCATCAGGCTTCATCAGGCCGGCAACAAGACGGGTCACAGTGGATTTGCCGCACCCGGACGGGCCGACGATGGCGCTGAAGCCATGACGGGGAACGCGCACCGTGAGATCGTCAAGTACGGGAAGCGGGCCGGTATTTGTCTTGTAGGTGTGCGTGACGCCGTCAATGACGATGAGGTCGTCATCGCCGGCCTTGCTGTCAGGAATATTTGTCATTCATTCGACCACGGAAATGATTCGGCCATAACGATCATCCTGTCACGGGATGATGGTCATGGAAAGAGGCAGGATACCGCGCGATGACGGCACCCTGCCCCAGATGATTTTAGTTCAGCGCGAACCCGCCGGCGGGCAGATAGGCGTCCGTGAAATACAGCGACGCATCGGGAGCGGCCTTGTACTCATAAGTCTCTTTCAGCTGCTCGATCGCGGCGGCAAAGCGCGCATCATCGATGGCGCCCATGCCGTTCGCCTTCACATGGTCGGTCAGGACATTGGCCTCGATCGCCAGGCTGAGGCGACGCTGCTCAAGCGCGGCATCGGCAGCCGGGTTACGCTTTACCAGCGAGTCGGCAGCAGCAGACGGGCTGGCAATGGCATCCTTCCATCCCGCGGCGACCGCGCCGAGGAAATTCTTGATCGTGCCGGCATTCGCGGCGGCGAACTCGGTATTCACGATGATCGCGTTGCCGTAGAGCTGCAGCCCGTGATCGGCCATCAGGATGGTCGAGATGTCATCCTCCGGCACGCCAAGGCGAACAAGGTTCAGATAGGAGGAGAACGAAAATCCGGTAACCGAATCAACCTTGCCCTCGGCCAGCATCGGCTCACGGGTCGGAAAGCCGACCGGCTCGACCTTGATCTTGTCCATGTCGAGGTTGTTGGCCTTGGCAAAGGACGGGAACTGGGCCCAGGCGCCATCCGGTGGCGGGGCACCGAGAACCGAACCTTCAAGGTCGGATGGCCCGGAAATGCCAAGGGATTTACGCCCCACAACCGCAAATGGCGGCTTGTCATAGACCATCATCACCGCGGTCACCGGCGCGCCGGGATTCTGGTCAAGGAACTTGATCAGCGAGTTGATGTCGGCAAACCCGACCGGAAATGCGCCGGTTGCCACCTTTGGGATGGCATCGAGTGAGCCCTTGCCGGGGGAAATCTCGACATCGAGGCCGGCAGCGGCAAAATGGCCATTATCGATGGCCAGGAAATAGGGGGCGGACGGCCCCTCGAATTTCCAGTCCAGCGCGAACTGGATCTTTGTATCGGCAAAACTCGACGCCGATGCAACGACCCCCATAAGGGCCACTGCGAGTGATTTAGCGATTAGTCTGATCATTATAATAACTCCCAAGTCTCGGCACCGGGTTGGTGGTGCGTCATGCACGCCATTGCGCTGGATTCATCCGAGGTTGAACAGTGCTGTTTTGTTGTCGTGGCTATGCAATTTTCTCATCCCCGTCATGACCTTGTCCGGGTTGCAGGGCGTAATCCGTTCAGAATTGCGCTTCCGGCCCCACAGGGTGATCAATCGGCGGATGGGCTGCGTCACTCTGTCAGGTTTTTGTCCGATGATCAAAGTGATCTTGCATTTGCAGTGATAATTCGACACCGACACGCCATTTATCGAGTGGCAAAAACGGCACAATTTCACCGATGCCTAGCCGTGCGCGCCGTAATGAGCCGACACCATCTGAGTGATTCGGTTGATCAGCACCTGATTTTCTCGCAGGGGCGCCAGAATCTCTCGCTCGATAGCCGCGAAATTGCCACTGCTCTCGCCGCTATAGGTTTCGGCTTCACCGAGCGTCTCACCAAGCGCGGCTCCCGGCCCGCGGCTGAAGGCGTCACGGATGATCTCGCCCACCCCGACAAAATCCAGAGACAGGCCAAGCGCGAGGATATCATCATTGCTGTATTGGTTGCTCTCACCAAGGTTCGGTGTGCGGCAGATCACCATCAGGCTGTCGGTGATGACGGCAAGCCGGATGGCGTGGAGAAGGTCGAGCGCGCCGCGTCGCTCGCCAGTGACACGCGCATTGTCCTCGCCGACCTTGTCGACAAGCCGGTACAGATCGACCAGATCGTCGCGCAGCGCCCAGACGGTCTGTTGGATATCCCGAAAGCGAGGTTGCGCGCGCAGATGCTGGGCGAGACGCCGCAATCCCCGCTGGTTGCGCTGCTGCTTGCCATGATAGGCGCGGTTGACCCAGAATCCCGGATCGGCAAGCCGGCAATAGGCAAGAACCGTATTCAGCGAGCCAAGCTGTTTTCCGGCCAGAACATGGTCCAGGCACTGCCGCAGACGTGGCGAGTGGCGATGTATCTCGACAAATTCATCAATATCCACCGTTGCGGCCCGGCCCATGCCAGAGATCACATTGGCCAGAAACCCGACCTGCTGGAGAATCGCGTTATGCGCGATGGCACGGATCTTTGAAGGGCCGCGCCGCTCACCACCGGCCTGCACCACCCGCTTTGTCGGCCGTGAGCCTGTTGGCGGCAACAGATTGCTGCCGAAGAGATCGATCAGATCGCCATAATTCGGATCGGCGACAAGCGCCTCGTGCCATGTCTTCAGTTCAAGGAACAGATCGAGGGAGAAATCGGTCTTCTGATAGAAGGCATCATCGGCGCTGCCTTGTGGTGGAGACGCCGCCTCGGCAGCCAGCAACCCGCGCATCGTCGAGGCGGCAAGGCTGGCGGTGCCGAACAGCCGATATCCATCCCCGCCCTGGAAACTCGACTGGTGATAGACCCCGACACCAATCATTGCCGCCTGATGCCGGACATAGGGCGTCATCAGCCACGCCTGCCGATCAGCCATCGGGGCCTGCATACCACCCCTGCCAAGTGATTCGCCATGCGTGTTGAAGATCAGAAGGTCGACACCGTCGCCGATACGGTGCCGAAGCGAGCGAAGCAGTTTCAGCTGCAGACGCTCGATCGCCATATTGGCGGCAATCTGGCCGACGAAACGACCGGCGTCAGAGAAGCCTGTCTGGATGGCAAGCCTGCCGCGACGCCTGACATAATCAACGAACACAGATTGCTGCAGAAGCTGGTCAATGACCTTGTCACCATGTTCAAGACCGTAGCCTGTCTCGAAAAGCGGCGAGATATCGAGATTGTCGGCAATGTCGAACTTATGCGCCAGATACAGCGCCGACATGATCGTGATGGGCCGCTCGCATTCGGCGATCAGCAGGCGGATCGGTTGGTCGGCATCGATATGTTTCAGGATCTGCGTGGCCAGCATCAACTGCCGGCGCGCCGTCGCCGTTTCGGCGTCAAGATTGGCGAAATTGATCTGCCAGGGTGATTCGGTCCTGATCCGGGTGGCCAGCCGTTCGATCAGCATGCGCGAGGACATCGCGCCATCACTCACCGAAACCGCCCGCCCGTCGACCGGCCGCATGGCGTTGCGAATTTGCGCCGCATTGATCCGCAAATGTACCTCGCCCATGCCAAAGCCATGTGTGGCGACATCGGCGGCAAGCACCATCACCGCCACCGCCGCCTCGTCATCGAGATCCTGCGATATGGCATGAAGATCGCGCGCCAGCGCCTGGCTGGAGACAAGACGTTCTTTCGACCCTGTCAGATCATTGATAACGCTTGTGAAATCACCCTCTTCTGCAGCTTCGAAACCGGTCAGGGCGCGCCCTACACGTTGCAGTTCAGCTTTGAGTGACGCCGCGATGTCTTCAAGTTGCGGCAGGGCCAGCCGATCAATGGCGGCCATATAGCCATCGAGCGCCATCATTTTTTCGCGAAGCCGCAGACAGAAACTGTCAATCCAGCTGATATCGGACCGGCCGTCGAGATCATACCCAACCCAGGTCGAGACGCCGATCAGGCAAGGCAGAATGTCCCGCCACGCACCTTTATGCGTCGTCTGTCGCTGCCGCAGGATGTCGGCATTGATGTCATTGACCGCCTGGCGGGCGTAACGCACCGCCCGCATCGCCTCGGTATGTTCATCATCCAGCGTGACAGCATCACGCGGTGCAAAGGCGTCTTCCGGCATGTCTACCGCGCCTGATGCCGCGGCTTCGCACAGCGCGCTCGAGGCGTCGCGGCGAAGCGCAAACACAGGATGGGCTGTGAACACAGCGCGATAGAGCGGACGCGCTATATCATGACCTGACAGATCGGGGAGGTCGGCCTCCACATCGCCGTCAAGACCGCTCTGGCGCCGCAGATCGGCCACGCGTTCCTGCCACAGTGCCGCCGCATGAACATCGAGAACCTGGCGCAAATCATCGGTCGTCACCACGCCGTCATAAAGCTGTTCACCAATCAGGTCGGCAAGCGCCGAGACCGGATTCACATCGGTGACCTGCATTCCCTGAGTGCGGAACCGATAGAGATGCTGAAGCCATTCATCGGCAAAGTCGCTTTGCGCGCGCATGTGAAGCTGTCCCTGCCCTGTTACCTGATCGTGATG
>CBFHRT010000140.1:0-5722 GCA_965658285.1 Puniceispirillaceae bacterium (SeqCode)
ACTTCGCGAAGACGCTGCCGCGACGCGGTGTAGCGGCCAAGATAATGCACGGCCTTGTTCATCAGGCGGCGTTCTGCTGCCGGTTTCCTGTCGGTCATCGCATGCGGCTCTCCATCGAGATTGCTTCAACCCTATCAGCCGGGCGCCCGCACCGCCACCGCCACCGCCACCGTCTTAGCCGTGCCGGCACGCGCGGTCACCGATATTGCGAAACCGTCCCGTCAGGCCTATCTTCTGCGGCATGAATGACCAGACATCCTCTGCCCCCGCCCCCGATCCCGAAATCAGGCATATCACCCGACCGCATCCGCCTGTGGTGCGGCCAGTCCAGATCGGGCGCGTCAACTGGATCGGGCTGTGGACCCTCTACAGGCGCGAGGTGCATCGTTTCGCGAAGGTGGCGATGCAGACCGTCGCCGCCCCCGTGATCACCTCGATGCTGTTCCTGATGGTCTTCGCGGTGGCCATTGGCGAGCGCGCGCAACTGGCGGGGGATGTCGATTTCATCACCTTCCTTGTTCCCGGGCTGGTGATGATGACGGTTCTGCAGAATGCCTTCGCCAACACCTCATCCTCTCTTGTTGTCTCGAAGGTGCAGGGCAATATTGTCGATCTTCTGATGCCGCCGATCGGCCCGGCGGAGCTTCTTGTCGGGCTGGCGGCTGGCGGGATGACCCGCGGCATCGCCGTCGGCCTTGTCGCCGCTGTCGTGCTTGGGCTGTTTGGCGGGCTGTCGATGCCGGCCGCGCCGCTGGCGGCGCTTGCCTTTCTCGTACTGGGGTCGCTGGCGCTTGCCTTTGCCGGCATTCTGGCCGGTATCTGGGCCAACAAGTTCGATGAGATGGCCGCCATCACCAATTTCGTGATCCAGCCGCTGGCCTTCCTGTCGGGCACTTTCTATTCGGTGGAACGCCTGCCGTCGCCCTTTGACACCATCGCCACGCTGAACCCGTTCTTCTATGCCATTGACGGGTTTCGCTATGGCCTTCTTGGCATTGCCGATCGGCCGATCATGACGGGCCTTGTCTGTCTTGTTGTTGTGAATGGTGTTCTGGGATGGCTGTGCTACCGTGTGCTGACATCCGGCTATCGGCTGAAAAGTTGAGAGAAGAGGGCTGATGACTGGCGAATCGTCGGGCGGGGGCATGGTGGCGGACAGCAAGATGAATGATGGACAATTGAAGGCTGGTTTCAACGAGGGCATCCTGCCGGTGCAGGAAATCCGCGGTGCCATCGAATCCGGCATGATCAGCGCGGCCACACCGATCACCGACGCGCAGCTGCAGCCGGCCAGCCTTGATTTGCGGCTTGGCACCCGTGCCTGGCGCGTGCAGTCATCCTTTCTTCCCGGCGCCGAGATGCGTGTCGAGGACAAGCTCGCCCGCGTCGCCATGCACCAGATCGACCTGACCGGCGGGGCGGTGCTGGAACGCGGTTGTGTCTATATTGTCGAACTTCAGGAATCGCTCCGCCTCGCTGCCGGGCTGAGCGCCATGGCGAACCCGAAAAGTTCGACCGGAAGGCTGGATATCTTCACCCGCCTGATTGCCGATCAGGCGCCAGAATTCGAGGCTGTTCCCGACGGCTATCAGGGGCCGCTCTATGCCGAGATTTCACCCCGAACATTTTCGGTTCTGGTGCGCCCCGGATCGTGCCTGTCGCAGCTCCGCCTGCGGCGCGGCCCGGCGGCGATGTCGGATGCGGCGATGATCGCCCTGCAGCGCGATGTCGGGCTGGTGCGCGGCGCCGATGATGTCGATATTCGTGACGGGGTGGCGCTCGGCGTCAATCTGACCCCGGATGTCGGCACCGGCATCATCGGATGGCGGGCCCGCAAGCATGCCGGTCTGATCGATATCGATGCGCCGGCAAGCTGTGAGGTGGATGCGTTCTGGGAACGTCTGACGGCGGCTGATCTTGTGGCTGGCGGTCTGGTGCTGCATCCCGATGAATTCTACATTCTGGCAAGCCATGAATATGTCACCGTGCCGCGTGACCACGCTGCCGAGATGCGGGCCTATGACACGCGCGTCGGCGAGTTTCGCGCGCATTATGCCGGTTTTTTTGATCCCGGCTTCGGCATGGAGGAGCTTGGCGCCGGCGCGACCCGCGCCGTCCTCGAGGTGCGCTCGCATGATGTGCCGTTCCTGATCGAGGAGGGCCAGACGGTCTGCCGTCTTGTCTATGAACCGATGGCGGCGGTGCCGGACAGCCTTTATGGCGCCAGCGGATCGGGATCGAATTACCAGTCCCAGGGTCTGCGGCTCGCCAAGCATTTCATCCAGAACTGACCGGATTGGAACCAGCCCTGCAAACGCCTTGACAAGCTTGGCGGAAATGCCGAATTTGGCATCCTTCCGATGCCGCGAGTGAAACCACCGGTGCCGTCGCCGACGTGCTGGTGGTTTGGTTTTTGGGGCTTTGACCACCGGTGCCGACACGCCGCCCGCAACGGCAGACAGACAGATCATGGTCCGTGAAGGACGGGCCGAACGAACGGAACTCGACATGACAGCTTCGCAAACAGCCAAGACGCCGACATCGGCGGTGATGAAAACCTATGGCCGCGCCGATCTGTCCTTCGTTCGCGGGGATGGCTGCTGGCTGATTACCGATGATGGCGAGCGCTATCTTGACTGCGCAAGCGGCATCGCCGTGAACACGCTTGGCCATTCGCATCCGGCGTTGATCGCGGCGCTGCGCGACCAGGCTGGCAAGCTGTGGCACACATCGAACCTCTACCGCATTCCGGGCCAGGAACGGGTGGCCGAAAAGCTGGCCGCGCTGACCGGGCTTGATCAGGTCTATTTCTGCAATTCCGGCGCCGAGGCCAATGAATCCGCCGTGAAGATGGCGCGCCGCGCCGCCTATGAGAACGGCCAGCCCGACCGCACCACCATCCTGTGCGCCACCGGCTCGTTCCACGGGCGGACACTTGGCATGCTTGCGGCCACTGACAAGCCGGCCAACCGCACCGGCTTCGGCCCGATGCCGGACGGCTTCGGCCATGTCCCCTTCGGCAATCTGAACGAGCTGCGGGCCGCGCTTGGCGATCATGTCGCGGCGGTGATGATCGAGCCTGTTCAGGGTGAGGGCGGTGCCCGCAATGCGCATGATGATTATCTTCGCGGCGTTCGCGAGGCGGCTGATGAGTTCGGGGCGCTGGTGATCGCCGACGAGGTGCAGTCGGGCATTGGCCGTACCGGCACCCTGTTTGCCTATCAGACATCCGGCATCGCGCCCGACATCATCGCCATGGCGAAGGGCCTTGGCGGCGGCTTTCCGGTTGGTGCGGTTATCGCCAGCACCGCTGTCGGCAACGCCATGACGCCCGGAACACACGGCTCGACCTTTGCCGGCAACCCGCTTGCGATGGCGGTGGCCGAGGTGATCCTCGACGAGGTGACGGCGCCCGGGTTCCTCGAGGATGTGCGCCGGCGCGCCGATTTCATGCGCAACCTTCTGGCCGAGGTGGCAGAACGCCATCCCGAAGCCATCGCCGAAATCAGGGGGCGCGGCTTCCTGTGTGGGGTGCGGCTTGCCGATACCGTGCCGGCCGGCGATCTGGTCGCGGCGCTTCGTGAGCTGAAGGTGCTGACCGTGCCGGCGGGCGAAAACACCGTCCGGTTCCTGCCGCCGCTGATCATAAGCGAGGATGAGATCAGGCTGGCGGTCGAAGGTTTCGATACGGCCCTTCTCAAGATGACCGCAGGGCAGGCCCAACAGCAGGCCCAAGAGCAGGCCCAAGAGCAGGCCCAAGAGCAGGCCCAAGAGCAGGCCCAAGAGCAGGCCCAAGAGCAGGATAGCCACTGATGCGACATTTCCTGGATATACGAGATTTCAGCGCCGAGACGCTGCAGGGCATGCTGGATGATGCCGCGGCGACGAAGGCGGCGCTGAAGGCTGGCGCGGAGACAGCGAAACCGCTTGCCGGCAAAAGCGTGGCGATGATTTTCGAGAAACCCTCGACCCGCACCCGCGTGTCCTTCGAGGTCGGCATCACGCAGCTTGGCGGCACACCGCTGATGCTGTCGGCGCAGGATTTGCAGATTGGCCGCGGGGAGAGCATCGAGGATACGGCGCGCGTTCTGTCACGCTATGTCGACGCCATCACCATTCGCTGCTTTGCGCATGAAACGCTGCTGACCCTTGCCGAGCATGCCAGCGTGCCGGTGGTCAATGCGCTGACCGCGCGCTCGCACCCCTGCCAGATCATGGCCGATCTGCAGACGATGATCGAACGTCATGGGGCGCTTGACGGCCAGATCGTGACCTGGATCGGCGATGGCAATAATGTGGCGGCAAGCTGGATCGAGGCGGCGGCACGGTTCGGCTTCCAGCTGCGGCTTGCCTGCCCGGACGGCTATGCCCCGTCGGCCGAACTCATGGCCTGGGCGCGCGCCGAGGGCGCCGATCTGGTGCTGTATGATTCGGCGAAGGAGGCGGCAGCCGGCAGCCAGACCCTGGTCACCGATGTCTGGATCTCGATGGGCGATGAGGAAGGCTCCCGCCGCGAGGATTTCAAATCGTTTCAGGTCAATCGCGAGCTTCTCGAGGCGGCGGCCGGCGATGCCATCATCCTGCATTGCCTGCCTGCCTGGCGCGGCATGGAGATCACCGCCGAGGTGATTGACGGGCCGCAATCGGCGGTGTTCGACGAGGCCGAGAACAGGCTTCATGCGCAAAAGGCCATCCTGTCCTGGTGCATGGCCGGCAATTAGGCAAACCTCCGGGCCGGCGGCCCGCAAACGCAGCGGAGAGACATGTGGCGTCAATAGATGCAAGCAGTGCCGGCGATGCAAACAGTGCCGGCGCGCAGATCCTGCCTTTCTATCTGGCTGGTGAGGATGGTGACACGGCGCTGATCCGGGGACGGTTTGCCAGTGTCGGTGTGCCGGCAACGCAGATCCTGACACGGCACGGCTATCCCGAGGCGGTGGCAAGTCTTCAGGCCGAGGCAATGGCCATTGCCGCCTGCCTGTCGACCTTCATGAAGTTCGATGGCGTGTTCACCCTGCAGGCCAAGGGCGATGGGTATGTGAAGACGCTTCTTGCCGACATGACTTCGGATGGCGCGCTTCGCGGCTATACGGCCTTTGACGAGGATGGCCAGCCGCCGGTCGGGCTCGACATGGCGACCAGCCTGCCGGCCAGCGTTCCGGCGCTGCTCGGGTCGGGCTATGCCGCCTTCACAGTCGATCAGGGAGGTGAGAACGGGCGCTATCAGGGTATTGTTGAATTGACTGGCGAGACGCTGAGTGATGCCGCGACAGCGTGGTTCGCCAATTCCGAGCAGGTCGACAGCCATATCGTTGCCGCGGCCGGACGAACGGGTGACAGCTGGACGGCCAGCGCGATGATGGTGCAGCGGGTGGCAGCCGATGGCGGCAAGCTTGCCGGCGTGTCGCGCGACGACCGTGATGATGCCTGGAATACGGCTGAAATGCTGCTTCGCTCGGTCCGCCGCGACGAGCTGATCGATCCCGGCCTGGCGCCTGAGGCGCTGATATTCCGCCTGTTCAATTCATTGCGCCCGCATGTGGCGCCGGCGCAGCCTGTCGAGGACAGGTGCCGCTGCAGCCCCGACAGGGTGATTGCGGTGCTGGAACGCATGTCAGCCGCAGAGCTGGCGGATTTGGTGACGGAGACCGGCACCATCGATGTCACCTGCGAGTTCTGCAAGACGACACGCTCCATTGATCCGCCCTTTGGCGACGGGTCA
>CBFHRT010000141.1:0-5720 GCA_965658285.1 Puniceispirillaceae bacterium (SeqCode)
GATGAGCGTCTGCATCTGATGGCGCATGACAGTGATCTGTTTAACCGCTGGGACTCATCACAGAAACTGGCCACAGGCGCCATCCTCTCACTGGCGGCGGGTGAGGCGGTGGCTGTCGAGCCGCTTGCCGGTGGGTATCGGCGAATTCTCGGAGATGACAGTCTTCTTGATGAATTCAAGGCCGGCACGCTGCGTCTGCCGGGTATCGCGGTTCTTGAGGCGGCACAGACCCCGGCCGATCCGGTCGCGCTGTTCAATGCGCGTCGGGGGCTGCTCGCCGCCCTGGGGCGTGCGCTGGCGCCGGAAATTGCGGCGGCGATTGCGTCCCTTTCAGAGATGGCTGGCAGTGCCGGCGGCCGGGCCCTGCTGACACAGCTTGTCGAGCTTGGTGTCGCGGCTGGCGATGTGGACGCGGTGGCAGCTGCCGAAAGCATGGTATCGGACCACAATATGACAATCTCGCAAGGCGGCCTGAAAGCGCTGATCCACAGTGACGATCCGGCGCGTGTTCGGGCATTGCAGTCATTTCATGACCGCTGGCAGACGGACTCACTGGTGATGGAAAAATGGTTCCAGATGGAATCCATGTCATCGGTCGGCGGTACGCTGGACAGGCTGGATGAGTTGATGCGGCATCCGGGGTTTGATGCGAAAAACCCGAACAAGATTCGCGCCGTTCTTGGTGCCTTCATGGTTGGCAACACGCCTGGCTTTCACGCTGGCGACGGGTCCGGCTACAGCTATATGGCGGACCGACTTGTCGAGATCGACACGCGCAACCCGCAGATCGCGGCGCGCATGGCGCTGCCGATGACGCGGATGGCGAATTACGATGAACCGCGCCAGCATTTGATGCGCGCGGCGCTTGCCACCATCAAGTCCGGCGCAGGCTCGAATGATTTGAAAGAGGTTGTCGACAAGGCGCTGTAATGCGCCTGTCAGGGCCTAACTGTCGGGGCCTAACTGTCGGGGCCTAACTGTCGGGGCCTAACTGTCGGAGTTTGGGCCGTCTAGCGCAGCAGGAAGGCGGGGACGTGCCCCGTGTCATGCAGCGTATCGCCCTTGCAATCCGGCGGTGCCGGCAACTCGCCAGCATGCGTTTCCTTGCCACGACGTGATCTGCCACGACCCCGGCCATCAGACTTGCTGTCCGTCTTGCTGTCAGAAATCTTGTCGGATGTTGCCTCGGCCTTCTGGTCAGCTTTATTGTCTGCCTGCGTGTCTTGCGTCTTGGGCTTGCCGGCTTTTGGAGACTTGTCTGACTTGCTGGTCTTTTTGTCGGCTGACTTGGCAGGCGCGGCCTCACCGCCTTCGACCAGCGGGATTGCCTTGCCGATCAGCTTTTCGATGGCCCCGATATATTTGCGGTCATCCTCACTGGCGGCGATGGTAAAGGCCCGGCCCGATTTGCCGGCGCGGCCGGTGCGGCCGATGCGGTGTACATAATCCTCGGCATTGCCGGGAACGTCGAAATTGAACACATGGCTGAGGCCGACGATATCGAGTCCGCGCGCCGCCACGTCGGAGGCGATCATCAGCGGCACGTCGCCATCCTTGAATTTCTGCAGCGCTTCCAGCCGTGCCGACTGGGTCATGTCGCCATGCAGGGCGACGGCGTCGAATTTATGTTGTTTCAGCGAGGTGACAAGCGTGCTGATATCGCGCTTGCGGTTGCAGAATATCACCGCGTTTTTAACATCCTCGCTGCGAAGCAGATCACGAAGCGCCTCGCGCTTGCCGCGCGGGCTGGTCCAGGTCAGGTGCTGGGCAACGGTATCCGCGGTCGATGCTGGCGGCGCGACCTCGATCACCTTCGGGTTGGAGACGAATTTGTCACTCAGCTTCTTGATGTCATCCGACAGCGTGGCCGAGAAGAACAGTGTCTGGCGAAGCGGCGGCAGCAGACCGACAATGCGCTCGACATCGGGGATGAAGCCCATATCAAGCATGCGGTCGGCCTCGTCGATGACGAGAATTTTCACATCGGTAAGAAGCACCTTGCCGCGCTCGAAATGATCAAGCAGCCGGCCAGGTGTGGCGATCAGCACATCGACACCCTTGCTGAGGGCGGCGTTCTGGTCGGCAAAGCTGACGCCGCCAATAAGCAGCGCCATTGACAGCTTGTGATAGGTGCTGAACTTTTCAAAGGAGTCGGCGACCTGGGCGGCCAGTTCGCGTGTTGGCGCCAGGATCAGTGAACGCGGCAATCTTGCCTTCGCGCGCCCGGCGGCGAGGATTTCGATCATCGGCAGCGTGAAGGACGCTGTCTTGCCCGTCCCGGTCTGCGCCGAGCCGAGGATATCGCGTCCCATCAGCACATAGGGGATGGATTTTTCCTGGATCGGGGTGGGGGCGGTATAGCCGAGATCGGCGACAGCCTGGCTGAGTTCCGGGCAGAGGCCTAGATCAGAAAAATTCAACGGGAGCGTCCTTTGGCAACGTGTCTGACAATGTGCACGGGGGAGAAGCCCTTCACGATTTACAGTGACCTTTACGATTTACAATGAACGGTCTCGTTCGGTTGATCGGCGGTCTAACGCTGGGCTATTCTGGTACGAGGTCTTACAGACTTAACGTGCAAAGGTCAATCATATTGCGTCCGCGCGCCGAAAGCGCTGGCTGGGGTCCCCCTGATGTCATCATTCCCAACGCCGATTTTCATTCCCGGCCTTGTCTGCACGGCCGATCTGTTTGCCGCGCAGCGCGCCAGCCTCGACTATCCTGTCGCGTCGGTGATGGCCGATACGCTTGGCCGTGACAGTCTTGTCGAGATGGCCGGTGCGGCGCTGTCGCGCGTCGAGGGCCCCGTGGTGCCGGTCGGGCTGTCGATGGGGGGCTATGTGGCGTTGGAGATGGCGCGTCTGGCCCCCGAACGGCTTGCCGGATTGGTGCTTCTCAACACCGCCTACGGCACCGATACCCCCGAACGGCGCCAGCAGCGCCTGGCGACGATAGACATGGCGCAGAGCGACAGGTTCCGCGGCGTGACTCGGCATCTGATGAAAAGCTTCCTGTCGCCGGCGGCGATGGAGGATGAGGCGCTGGTGGCGCGGGTGATCGCGATGGCCGAAGCGGTTGGCCGCGAGAATTTCGTGCTGCAGCAGCAGGCCATTCTGAACCGCCGTGACCAGAGTGATACGCTGCGCGGGCTGGCGGTGCCGGCGCTGGTGCTATGTGGCAGCCTCGATACGCTGACGCCGCCGGAGATTTCGCGCCAGATGGCGGCACTCGCCCCGCAGGCAGACCTCGTGATCCTCGATGATGTCGGGCATCTGTCGACGATGGAGGCACCGGACGCCGTTACCGCGCATCTGAACGGGTTTCTGGCGGGCCTGGATGTCTAGGCGCTAGACGTCGAGGTCGGCAAGAACCTCTTCGGCATGGTCGCGGATATAGCCGAAGCGCAATTCCGCCTTCTTGCCCATCAGCGTCGAGACAAGCTGGTCGACGCCGCGGCGGGCATCGGCGCCGGAGCTGTCGCGGCGCGGCAGGTCGACCCTCAGCAACCGGCGGCTTGCCGGGTTCATCGTCGTTTCCTTCAGCTGCCCCGGCGGCATCTCGCCAAGTCCCTTGAAGCGGCTGATCTCGATCTTGCCGCGCTTGTCAAAGCCGCTCTCGGCAAGCGTCTCGCGCTGCGCATCGTCAAGCGCGTAGAGTGTGGTGCCGCCCTGCGTCATGCGATAGAGCGGCGGCTGAGCCAGGAACAGGCGGCCAGCCTCGATCAGCGCCGGCATCTCGCGATAGAAATAGGTCATCAGCAGCGCCGCGATATGCGCCCCGTCGACATCGGCGTCGGTCATGATGATGATCCGGCCATAGCGCAGATCGTCGATCCGGAAATCCTTGCCGGGCCGCACACCAAGCGCCAGCGCGAGATCCGACAGCTCCTGATTCGCGCCCAGCTTTTCGGTGCTGGCGCTGGCGACGTTCAGGATCTTGCCGCGCAATGGCAGCACCGCCTGGGTCTTGCGGTTGCGTGCCTGCTTTGCCGAACCGCCAGCCGAATCCCCCTCGACAAGGAACAGCTCGGTGACGTCTGTGTCATTCGCCGTGCAGTCGGCAAGCTTGCCGGGAAGGCGCAGCCGCCGCGTCGCCGACTTGCGCGCCACCTCGCGTTCCTTCTTGCGCCGCTTGCGGTCCTCGGCGCGTTCGATGGCGGCATCCAGCAGGAACTGCGCCCGCGCCGCATCGGCTGACAGCCATTGCTCGAACCTGTCGCGCGCCGCCTGTTCGGTCAGCTTTGTGGCATCGCCCGAAACAAGCCGGTCCTTTGTCTGGCCCTGGAATTGCGGGTCGCGAAGAAATACCGACAGCATCACCGCGGTGCCGGCGAACACATCATCGGCGGTGATGTCGGCGGCCTTGCGGTTGCCGGCAAGATCGCCAAAGCTGCGCAGCGCGCGGGTGATGGCCTGCCGGAAGCCGGCTTCGTGCGTGCCGCCGGAGGGGGTCGGCACGGTGTTGCAATAGGAATGGAAAAACCCGTCCTCGCCAGCGCCAAGCCAGGTGATCGCCCATTCGAATTTCTGGCCGTCAAGTTCGACCACTGTGGCGAAGGGGGTGGAGATCAGCAGCGCCGTGTCGCTGGTGGCGTCGGTCAGGAAATCGGCCAGCCCGCCGGGATAATGCAGCGTTGCCTCGGCCGGCACCGGATCGTCATTCGCCAGCAGTGACGGATCGCACCGCCAGCGGATTTCGACACCGGCGAACAGATACGCCTTGGAGCGCGCCATCCGGTACAGGGTGGCTGGCCGGAAAAAGGGTTTCTCGCCGAAAATCTCGGGATCGGGGGTGAAGGTGACGGTGGTGCCGCGCCGGTTCGGGGCCGCCCCCGTCTCGGCCAGCGGTCCGGTCGGCAGGCCGCGCGAAAAGCTCTGCTGATACAGTTTTTTCTCACGCGCGATCTCGACATGCAGCGCGGATGACAGCGCGTTCACCACCGACGCGCCGACGCCGTGCAGCCCGCCCGAGGTGGCATAGGCCTTGCCCGAGAATTTGCCGCCGGCATGAAGCGTCGTCAGGATCACCTCGACCGCCGACTTGCCGGGGAATTTCGGATGCTCGCCAACCGGCATGCCGCGGCCATTGTCGCGGATCGTCAGCCGGTCGCGCGCCTCGAGATGGAAATCGATCCGGCTGGCATGGCCGGCCACCGCCTCATCCATCGAATTGTCGAGGATTTCGGCCGCCAGATGGTGCAGCGCCCGCTCGTCGGTGCCGCCGATATACATGCCGGGGCGGTGCCGGACCGGCTCCAGCCCTTCCAGAACCTCGATATTCGATGCGTCATAGCCATCGGCGGAAGCCGCGGCTCCAAAAAGATCGGCCATCTGTCAGATATCTTCCGTCACAAATATTTCACGAATGCGGTCTCGATTGCATTGGCGCTTGCAGGGCCGGCGCGCGGCAGCGGCGCCAGCCATCCAAAACCATGCGTATGTCTACCGTATCTTGCGGCGGCATCCAAGCCAAACCGCGAGATATTGACGTTACAGATTTGTCATAAAGGGGAGGGAGCGTTAACGGGAAATTTACCGGGAGTATGCAAGCCTTCGCGTTGAGCACGCTGGAGGGGGGCTTGTTGAGCCATGCGTTTAACGTGGAAGGCTTCTGCTAACGCTAGAAACTGTGCACGAGGATTCCACGGCGGTTTTTAGAATGACAATCGGGAAAGGACTGAAGATATGAGCGATAATGTACTTAAGCCTATTGCCGAGGGC
>CBFHRT010000142.1:0-5695 GCA_965658285.1 Puniceispirillaceae bacterium (SeqCode)
GTTGGGCCATCCCTTTGGCGACATGACCGGGCCGCAGGCCTTTCATGACCAGGCGCTGGCCCCCTTGCAGGCGGCCTGGCCAGATGTCGAGCGTCGTGACTGGCTTGTCCTGGCGGGCACCGACCATCACGGCGCCGACTGGGTTGGCTGCGGCGGCCATTTCATCGGCACTTTTGCCGCGCCGTTCCTCGACATTCCGCCAACAGGACATCTGGCGCATATGCGCTTTCATGAATTCTACCGGCTCGAGGATGGGCGCGTGACCGGGTTTCAGGCGCTGTGGGATATTCCCGAGGTGATGATGCAGGCCGGTGCCTGGCCGATGGTGCCATCACTTGGGCGTGAATTCTGCATCCCCGGTCCGGCCAGCGGCGACGGTCTGGTCAGGCCGGCGCGCGACGAGGCGGCCAGCGCGGCCAGCTGTGGGCTAATCGTCGATATGCTGACCTATATGAAGCGCCACCCCCGCGAGGGCGGACCCGAGCTGATGGAGTTGCCACGCTTCTGGCATCCGCGCATGAACTGGTACGGACCTGCCGGGATCGGCACCGGACGCGGCATTGAGGGGTTCCGGAACTGGCATCAGATCCCGTTCCTGAAGGCGATGCCGGACCGCGGCAGCAAGGTGGATCAGGTGACCTATCACTTTTTCGGCGACAATGATTATGTCGGCGTCACGGGCTGGCCGAACATGATCCAGACGATCAGCCATGATGGCTGGCTGGGCCTGCCGCCGCTTGGCAAGGAAATCACCATGCGGAGCCTTGATTTCTGGCGGCTCGAGAACGGGTTGATCCGCGAGAACTGGGTGCTTGTCGATCTTCTCCATATGTATGACCAGATCGGCATCGACGTGTTTGCGCGGATGCGCGAATTCAACAAGGCGCGCGGCATGACCGCCGGGCAAGGAGATGCCGCATGACCACGCTTCCCACCACACCATCCTTTTCCCTTGTCGGGCGGCGAGCCCTTGTCACGGGCGGCTCATCCGGCATCGGCCTTGGCTGTGCGGTGGCGCTGGCCGAGGCAGGTGCGCATGTCATCATCATGGCGCGGCGCCGGGAACAGCTTGACGAGGTGGCGGCGGCGATGACGGCAGCTGGCCATTCGGTTGAGGCGATGGTTGGTGACATCGCGGATGTCGAAGCGATGGCGGCGGCTATCGAATCTCTCCGGCCTCTCGACATCTTTGTCAACAGTGCCGGCCTTGCCCGCCACTCACCTGCCGTGGATACCGACCCGGCAGATTTCGATGCGGTGATGAATGTGAATCTTCGCGGGGCCTATTTCGCCGCGCAGGCCGTCGCCAAGTCTATGATTGCCGATGGCCGGACCGGCTCGCTGATCACTATCTCCAGCCAGATGGCGGTTGTCGGCGGCGTTGACAGGGCCGTTTATTGCGGGTCCAAGCACGCCGTCGAGGGATTCACCAAGGCGATGGCCATCGAACTTGGCCCGCACCGCATCCGGGTCAACACCATCTGCCCGACCTTCATCCGCACGCCGCTGACCGAACAGACATTTTCGCAACCGGCGCGGGTGAAATGGATCGAGGAGAAGATCAAGCTTGGCCGCGTCGGTGAGGTCGAGGATATCATGGGCGCCGTGACGTTCCTTGCCTCCGATGCCGCCGCGCTGATCACCGGCACGGCCCTGTTGATTGATGGCGGGTGGACAGCGGATTGATGGCACGCGAAACCGCGACATCACTTGACGTGGCCCGCCATGCGGGGGTCAGCCAGTCGGCCGTCAGCCGGGTGTTCACGCCCGGGGCGTCGGTGTCGCGCGAAATGGCGGACCGTGTCCGCGCCTCGGCAGAGGAGCTCGGCTACCGGCCGAACATTCTGGCGCGCTCGATGATCACCGGGAAATCGCGCCTGATCGGCCTTGTCGTGGCCTATCTCGACAATCAGTTCTACCCCGAAATTCTTGAAAAACTTTCGACCCGCCTGCAGGCCGAAGGCTATCACGTTCTGGTCTTCATGGCGCAGCAGACGGCCGGGAATATCGATTCCGTGCTGCAGGAAATCATGGATTATCAGGTTGATGGAATCGTCCTTGCCTCGGTGGCCATTTCATCATCACTTGCCGAGCGGTGCGATGCCGCCGGCATTCCGGTGGTGCTGTTCAACCGCGCCCAACAGGACAATCGCTTCTCCACCGTCACCTCGGACAATTTTGGCGGTGGTCGGGCGCTTGCCGATTTTCTCGTTGCCGGCGGTCATCAGCGGATTGCCTATATCGCCGGGTGGGAAGGCGCCTCGACACAGCGCGACCGCGAGGCGGGTTTCATGGCCGGTCTTGCCGCGCACGGACATGATGTGTTTGCGCGTGGCGATGGCAATTTCCAGGCTGAGACGGCGGCAGAGGCGGCGCTTGAGATGTTCTCCGGCCCGAACCGGCCGGACGCTGTTTTCGTCGCCAATGACCATATGGCTTTTGCGGTGATGGATGTGCTGCGCCACCGGTTGGGGTTGCGGATCCCCGAAGATGTTTCGGTGGTCGGCTTTGATGATGTCCAGCTAGCCGCATGGCCAAGTTTCGATCTGACGACGGTGCGCCAGTCATCGGGCCGGATGGCGGATGCCACGGTGGCCGCTCTGCTTGACAGGATCGAGGGTGGGAGAGATGCGCCGCAGCGGGTGCAGGTCGACGCCAGAATGATTGTTCGTGGATCCGCGCGGCGGCCGGATGGCTGGCCAGCGGAACAGGAAAGGGAGTGACGCAATGAAGGGATTTGATCCGAAATGGAAGGATTTCCCTGATTATATCCTTGGGATAACGGCCGAAATCTGGGAAGGGCGCGGCATCGCGACGCTGCATGATTATTATGCTCCGGATATTCCGGTACGCTCACCGGGGTCGGTTGTTGCCGGGAATGAAGGGGTGATTGCGGCGACCATGGCCACGCTTGCCGAATTTCCGGATCGACGGCTGCTTGGTGAGGATGTGATCTGGTCCGGCACGCCGGAAGAGGGGATGCTGTCCTCGCATCGCATCCTGTCCACCGCCACCCATGCCGGTGACGGCGTCTATGGCAAAGCCACCGGGCAGAAGCTTGTCTATCGGATCATCGCCGATTGCCACGCCATCAACAATCAGATCAATGATGAATGGTTGATCCGCGACCAGGGGGCGATTGTCCGCCAGCTTGGCTGGGACCCGAAAGCCTATGCCGCCGACCTGATCGAGCGCGAAGGTGGCGCCGATGTCTGCGCGAAACCCTTCACCCCGGCAATCGATATACCCGGCCCCTATAAGGGTCGCGGCAATGACAATGAATGGGGCGCCGCCTATGCCGACATCCTGAACCGGATGATGGGCGCTGACATGGCGGCGATCCCGCAGCGCTACGATCCAGCCTGCCAGCTGGAGCTTCCCGGCGGTGTCACCGCGCATGGCCATGATGCGGCTGACCGCTTCTGGATGGGGCTTCGTGCCAGTTTCCCGAATGCCACCTTCACCATCGAACATCAGATTGGTCGCACCGACCCGGATATGGCGCCGCGCGCGGCGATCCGGTGGGGCCTTCATGGCGTGCATGATGGCTGGGGCAGTTTTGGTGCGCCGACTGGCGCCGACGTTTATGTGATGGGAATCAGCCATGCTGAGTTCGGTCCTCGTGGACTGCGCCGCGAATATGTGCTGTTCGATGAAAGCGCGGTCTGGAAACAGATTGTGATGAAGACTGGCTAGGCGGATATCGCTACCATCCTGCCGCGCCGCCGGTGAATTCAATCAAGAAAGGGCATGACGATGAAAATCCTGACAAGCCATGTAGGCTCGCTTCCGCGCACCCAGGAGGTTGTCGATTTCATCTTCGCGCGCGAACGCGGCGAGACCTATGACAGCGAGGCCTTCACCTCCTCTATGCGGTCGGCCTGCGCTGAAACGGTGCGTCGCCAGGCCGAGGCGGGCATTGACATCGTCTCCGATGGTGAGACCTCGAAAATCTCCTACGCCACCTATGTGAAGGATCGCTATACCGGCTTTTCGGGCGACAGCCCGCGCAACGCACCGGGGGATCTGAAGCTGTTCCCGGGATTTCTGGAAAGGCTGGCGAATGATGGCGGCACACCGCAATATGCGCGCCCCATGTGTACGGGCGAGGTGACGTCAAAAGGGCAGGGCGAGCTGCAGGCCGACATCGACAATCTGAAGGCCGGCATGGCGGCGCAGGGCATTGAACGCGGCTTTATGAACGCCGCCTCGCCGGGGGTGATTTCGCTGTTCCTGCAGAACCAGCATTACAAGAACCGCGAAGCCTATCTGGCGGCGCTGGCCGACGCCATGAAGGCTGAATATGAAACCATTGTCGCCGCCGGTCTGGATCTGCAGCTCGACTGCCCGGATCTGGCACTGTCCCGCCATATGCTGTTCGCCGACCTCAGTGATGATGAGTTTGTCGGCATTGCCAACATGCATGTCGAGGCGCTCAACCACGCGCTTCGTGATATCGATCCGGCGCAGGTGCGGGTTCATATCTGCTGGGGCAATTATGAGGGGCCGCATGTCTGCGATATCGATATGGACAAGGTCTTTCCGACATTGATGAAGACCCGCGCCCGCTATGTGCTGTTCGAAACATCGAACCCCCGGCATGCGCATGAATGGACAGTCTTCCGTGACCGTGCCGGTGAAATTCCGGATGACAAGGTCTTGGTCCCCGGCGTCGTTGATACCACCACGAATTTTGTCGAACATCCCGAGCTGGTGGCGCAGCGTATTGAACGTTTCGTTGGGATTGTCGGTGCCGACCGGGTGATCGCCGGGTCGGATTGCGGATTTGGCACCTTCGCCGGTTTCGGCGCTGTCGACCCGGACATCGCCTATGCCAAGCTGGCAACGCTCGCCGAGGGCGCGGCGCTGGCCAGTGGCAGGCTCTAGTCATGACCGGTTCTGTCACGCGGCCGGCATTCAGTTGAAGGAGTATCCCGGATGAGCAATGTGATGAAACTCATGCAGGGCGCGCCGCCATCGCCTGAAAATCAGGTGACCGTGGCCGACTGGCGCGGGCCGGGCGTCTGTCGCTGGTCCTTCTCGCATGTCCGGCAGTTGCTGCCGACCGCGCCGATGCCGCCGGCCGCCACGCCGACAGCGGTGCCCGAAGCGCGCCAGGATCTGTCTGGCCTTGCCGTAAATGACAGCGGCACCGGCCTTGCCGATTATCTCGAGGCCAACGCCGCCGACGCCTTTGTCGTGCTGCATCGCGGACAGCTGGTCCATGACTGGTATGGCGGCTGGGGTGCGCCGCACAGACAGCACATTATCTTCTCCATCTCGAAATCGCTGACGGCGCTTCTTGTCGGCGTGCTGGTCGGTGAAGGTGTCCTCAACCCTGACCAAAAGGTGACGCATTACCTCCCTGAAACGAAGGGTAGCGCCTATGACGGCGCGACGCTGCGCCATGTTCTGGACATGGCCGTTGCCTCTGCCTTCAGCGAGGAATATCTGGATGAGGACGGCATCTTCATGGCCTATCGCCGCGCCACCGCCTGGAACCCGCCCGAAGAGGGCGGGTCAAGCGAGGGTCTGCGACACTTTCTGGCGCGGCTTCCCGGATCGGACGGCGCACATGGCGAGAGATTCCATTACTGCTCGCCGCACAGCGATCTCCTTGGCTGGATTGTTGAGCGTGCCACGGGCGGCAATTTCGCCGCGATGATGTCGCAATTGCTGATGCAGCCGGCCGGCA
>CBFHRT010000143.1:0-5648 GCA_965658285.1 Puniceispirillaceae bacterium (SeqCode)
AACCGGTGATGCCGGCAAGCTGCGGGGCGGCGTTGGGTGGTGATGACGTATCCGATGATGAGGACGAGCCGGATGATCCGCCAGACGATTCACCGGAGCCGCGCGTTGCCTCATCAACCTTCTCGTCATAGCGCGCCTCCTCCTCGGCGATGGTTTTGTCATCTGCGGCGCCGGTGTCGTCCTCCTCGGCCAGCCCGTCCTCGGCATTTGCGCCCTGTAGCGTGGCCAGCGGCAGCTGTGGTCCTGCACCACCATTGTCATCGACCGCCTGCGAGTCCGGCGAGTCGCTTGCAAGCATGCCGAAACTCCGCATGACAATCCGGTCGAATGCCGACACGCCCTTCGCGCCGTCATCGGTTTGCGTATCCGACAATGCAGGGATGCCGGCATCTGCCGCCGCTACCTGGACCACCGCGCCATCTGTCGGACTGCTTGCTGACAACACAGCTGCAGGCGTCGTCTCGGCCTTGACCGTGACCGCGTCGATGACCGTATCCACGTCCGTTGCCGTGGCGCGGCCGGGTGACGTCATCTGGCCGGATGACGCAACCTGAACGCCAAAACCGGCACGGACAAGCGAGCGGCTGCACGATGCCGGGGAACCGCCCTGGCCCGCAACGCTGCTCTGTAGCGATCCCCCTGCATCCACACTGAAGATGTCACCCTGCGGCGCACCACCGCCACAGGCACCGCCGATGGAGGTCAGCGCCACCTCGCCGGACATCAGGATGACCTCGTCCGAAACGCCGTTGATTCTCCCCAGCACTTCGGTGCCATTGACATCGATGGCGGTACTGCCGGCGATGAGCTTGACATTGCCGGGGCTTGTCTTGGCGATACGACCCGACACAAACCTGAAGGCCCCGCGGCGGATCACCACCCCGAGCGCGCCGGTGCCGGTGGCGGGATCATAGATGAACTCGTCAATCGCCAGACGCGCCCTCTCGCCAATGGCAAATGTCGTGCCGTCACGGAGCATGATCTGAGCGCGCACATTCCGACCAGTGATGATCTCGTCACCGGACACCAATCTCGCCCCAACGGCAAGGCGGCGCGGCGGCGCCGACGGGTCGTTTATCGACACTATTTCGACCGGACCATTCGCCGCTGCAAGCACGCCGCTCGACGACCGGGAATCGGCCAGACTGGAAAGGTGACCGCCGACAAGCATCACGATGGCCAGAACCGGCACCATCAGCGTCCGCAAACCCGCCAGGTTCATCCCGGTTGCCATCGCCTAGAACACCGTTTCGATGCCGATGGCCGCCTCGGCACCCTCGCGGCGGTGATTGGCGATGTTCGATTTGGTACTGCGTGACATCACCCGCAGATAGGGACTGATCGGGAACCCGCCCACAGTGTTCTGTGGTGGATAGCGAAGTTTCAGCGCGCGCACATCCTGGCGCAATTTCGGGCGCAATGGGCTGACCAGCGTATCGGCGGCGTCCTTGCGGGTCCATTGGCGCGACAGTGACCCGGTCACGCTGAGATCGCCAAGCATGCCGGCAACAGCCATGTCCATCTTCTGGAATTTCAGGCTGTGAATCCGGTTGCGCGCCTTGGCCCGGCCGACCGACAGCGCCAGGCTGACAACTGCGCGTTCAAATTCACGACTGAGGTCAAGCTTTGCGGCGCCGCTGCGGTCCGTGCGGTCACGATTGTTGGCGATTCCCGGATAGGAGCCATAGCGGGTACGGCTGGCCGACAGCGACTGGGTCATGTTCCAGCCGCGCGCCATCGGCCGCGACACGGCGACGAACAGGCCCATATTGCTGCTGAAACTGCGGTGGTTGACGCGCGAGCTGGAGGCAAAAAGGCCGCCTGAAAGGCTGGTTCGCGACAATTCGCTCACCGACAGGTTGGCGGACACGGTCCGGATATCGGACAGGCTGCGGTGACGCGTGTCGCGACCCGTGACCGACACACCTGCCTCAAGCAATGTCGGCGTCTGGCGGTCCAGCTCGCGAAGCACCTTCACGCTTGCCTGATAGCTCAGATAGGGATCCGACTTCTCCGGCGTGGTGTTGGTGATCGGCAGATTGAGGAACAGGATTTCATCCGACTTCGACCGGCCGAAGGCATTTTCCGTCTGTCCTATTTCCAGCGCCATCCTTGTCTGCACCTTCACCGGATCAAGCTGTGATTCCACCTCGGCAAGCAGGATCTCGGCGCGGCGCGCCATGTCGATCGGCGTATCCTCTTCGGCCAGCAAGGTGCTCAGGATATTGCGCGCCAGCGGCAGATTGCCCTTCTGCAGATTGACGTCGGCCAGCAGCACCTTGGCAAGTTTTGAGTCCGGATCAACAATCAACACACGTTCGAGTGTCACCACGGCACCATCAAGATCGCCAGCGGCAAGCTGCTCCTGGAACAGCGCGAAATTCAATTGCAGGTTGGTCGGATCGGCGAAAACCAGATCAATCAGGTCCCGGCCTTGACCAGCTGCGGGCACCGGCGGCACCGGCGCGGTGGCCGCGGCAAGCTGGACCGGCGGGGTTGCGCCACGCGCGGTGGCCCTCATGTCGTCAAGCGGGGTGGTGGTGGCAAAAGCCAGAATCTGCGCTGATATCTGATCACCGCCACCCGGCAGATCGCCAACCTCATAGGCAAAACCATCATCGACAGCGGCGAGGCGCACCGGTCCCGGTGCCTCGGGCAGTGTCGCGGCATCAAGCATGGCGCGTGTCACCATGACCGCCGCGCCGGTGCCTTCTGCTTCGAGAAGCGCAAGAATCCGCCGAGCCTCGGCGCGCGCCGCATCGGTTGCCGATGCCCCGCCAAGAACCTCGATCAGGCGCATCGCAGCCGCGGCGACATTGCCGCGCCGCAACTGCAATTCAATGGCAAGTACATTCGTGACAGCATCATCGGGGTCGATGTTGCGGATCCATTGCAGCGTTAGGGCGGCGGGGTCGAGATCATTTGCCGCCAGCTGCCGGCGCATCTTCTCCCGGGTCAGTGACAGGTAGGTTGACTGGGCATGCGAAGACCCGGAGAGGCTTGTCAGGATAACCGGCGGCGGTGTTTCGGCACCTGCGCGCATGGCCAGCGGCAGGCTGGTCGCGACAAGCACCGGGCACAGCACCGCGATAGCCGGCAGCACGGCACCGATGCCGCGACCCACCTTTATCAGGCCTGCCACCAGACATGCCGGTAATCTGCGCAAAATTCACACCGCCAGAACCACAAAGATCAAGGCCGTGACGGTAACGCAATTAAGGCTCTATATCGAATCAAACTTAATTAGGAAAAAAGCGCGCCAATTCCGTGCTAGACTAGCGTCTGTCAACAATGTCAGCGGATGCCATTCGCCGACGACAAGGGGAGGGGTTCATGGAAATTGGTCTGAAGAGTCTGCATTATTTTGCGATCCTGTTCGCCGGCGGTGTCACCGTTGGCAGCACGATCATGCAATCGGCCTATGTCCGCGCCGGCGAGGTGCCGCCGCCACATGTCGGCAAGGCATTCGCCCTGCTTGGTTATATCGGGCTTGCCTCGATCCTGACCCTGTGGATCACCGGCATCGGGCTGGCCCATCTTCTGTATGGTGGCCTTGGAATCAATGGGGCCTTTCATGCCAAGCTTCTTGGCGCGGCGATTGTTCTGGGTGTGTCGCTGGTCGGCAATCTTCACGTCCATGCCGCGATGAAGGCAAAGCGGCCCCCGAATGCGGCGCTGATGAAGCGGCTGGTGCAGCTTGGGCGCGGCGGCATCGCGCTTGCCATCATTGCCGCGGCGGTGGCCTTTTCCGGCTAGCCTCACGCCGGGCCGGCACCGCGGCGACAAGCCGCTGGACTTCTTGCCGGCATCGGCTGAAACTGGGGTCATGTTTGGTGACTGGGTGGTGTGATGTCCCTTCGACGTGCCATAAAGGCCGAGGGCTTGGGTAACTTTCTCAAGCTTGGCTATGCGATGGCGACCTCCCAGAAGGTGGCCCGCGCGCCAAAGCCGCAGAACGAGGCGCTGCGCGCCGCCCGCGTCAATGATTCCGGCCTGATCGGGCGGGATGTGTCGCGCCAGTTCGAGATCTTCGCCGAGATCGCCAAGACGATCCTTGGCTGCGAGACCGGGATGGTCAATCTTCTCGACGGCGCCTGCCAATATACCATCGGGGCGGCCGGCAGGGGATATGACCCGTTGCTTGGCGTGCCGCAGGAACTGACCTTCTGCCAGTACGCCCTGCTGTCGCCAGAGCCCTTCATCGTGCCAGATACAAGCCTTGATGAACGCTTTGCCGACTCGGTGCTGACCAAACCGCCGTTGAATTGCGCCTTTTATGCCGGGTTCCCGCTGAACACACCTGACGGGGTGGTGCTTGGCACGCTGTGTGGCACGCATCCGACACCGCTATCCCCCGGGGATGAACAGATCCGCATGATGGCAAAGCTTGCCACGACGGCCGCGTCGCAGATCCAGCTGATGATCGAGCAGAGCGAGCTGACAGCCTCGCGGATCGGCGCCATGCTGGCGAAATTCCGGCAATTCGCACCTGACGGGACGCTTGAGGAACTGATGGGCTTTCTCGATTTCTGTGCCCGCGGCACCGCGCCCGCCGCGGTTATGGAGATGCTGGCTGGTGATGGCATCATCGCCGAGGAGGCTGGCAGCTGGCGGTTGACGCGCGATGGCACCGATCTGCGCGCCACAATGGGGCTTGCACCTGAGACCTATCGCGGCAGCGAGCAGACCGCGGCGCCGCAGGGCCAGGGCGTCGACGATCTTCTGGGCAAGTTGGGGTAGCGCCATGTTCTCGACCCAGTTGCAGCTGAAATTCGCCTCCATCGCCGAAGGCAAAATCGCCGCGCAGACGCTGTGCGAGCTTCTGAAGAGCCGGATCAGCATCTATGATTTCCATGGCCTGCATGTCACCATCGGCAAAGAGGGCGAGCTTGCCGTCGGTGTCCGCTTTGAAGAGGTAGCGGCGATGACAAGGTTCGAGACGGAACTGCCGACGCTGCTCGAAGACATCAAGCAGGCCTTCGTCTTCAAGCAGAACCGCTTTTCAGGCGTCTGTGTCCTGTCATTTGAACGCGAGGCCATGTCAACCTCGGTCGCCATCGACACCGCGTCCTGACCCACACCTCCACGCTTGCTGAGAACAATTTTGCCGCGCCGGTCATGGTCCACGGCGACGCGCGTTCCTATATGGTGGTCAGGCTATTTCGGTCTGCAATTGGCGATAGAGGTGTCGGTATGAAAGCGCTGTTTCTGGGGTCCATCGGCGTGCTGGCGGAAACGTCGGAGCTGCAACGGCAGGCCTATAACCAGGCCTTTGCGGCGCAGGGGCTGGACTGGCGCTGGAACATCGCCACCTATTGCCAGCATCTGGCGACAGCCGGCGGACAGCGGCGGCTTCGCGAACTGTCCGGCGGCCAGCTGTCAGCCAGTGACATCGAACAGATCCACAACAACAAGCAGAAATTCTTTGCCGAACGGCTGGCGGGCGGCGTCTCCCCGCGCCCCGGTATCCGCGAGGTCATCGAGATGGCAGGGTCACACGGGCTGAAGCTTGGCCTGATCACCACCACCACGCCGAAAACCCTGGCAATGATGCAAGGCGCCCTTGCCGGCGCCCTTGATTTCACCGCGTTTCACCTTGTCACAAGCAAGGCGGATGTCGCGCAGGAGAAACCACATCCCGAGGTCTA
>CBFHRT010000144.1:0-5634 GCA_965658285.1 Puniceispirillaceae bacterium (SeqCode)
CTGACAGTACTGATGACAGCGACTGGGGAGCGACACCATGTATGAACCGGGCCATGTATGATCCAGGTTTAGCAGCCCGTCTGGATGAAATCATCTCCGGCATGCTGGAGATGGAGGTCACCCGCATGTTCGGCGGTTATGGCTTTCTGATGAATGGCCATATGTGCTTCGGCATCTGGAACGACATGCTGGTAATCCGCATCGGCACCGACGGGTGGGACGCGATCCGCGACGAGCCGCATGTGCGGGTGATGGATTTGACCGGCCGGGTGATGCGGGGATGGGCGATGATCGCGCCCGAAGGTGTTGCCGAGGATGCCGAACTACAGCGCTATGTCGATATGGCGATCATGTTCTGCGCAGCGCTGCCGCCAAAGACCAAATCCTGAGGCAAGATCCTGATGGATCGACCTAATCCAGCGTGAAACCGCACATCGTGGCGATGGCGCGCACCACATCCTGGCTTCGCGCGGCAAAGGGCAGCACGGCAATCGCCGCCAGCATCACCGCCGCCCAGATCAGCCACACCGACAGGTCGGCCGGGCGTGATGGCGACTCGGTTCCGGTGGCCGCCGCGCCATCCGGTCTTTGATCGTCGCCCGCCATGATTATGGCGTCCGCATCACGAATTCGAGGCCCGACTGCGAACCGACATAGAGCCCCTGTTTCTGCATGAACAGCGAGATCAGTATGTTGGCGCCACCATCAAGCATTACATCCACCCGGCCACCGGCGATCCGCACGATCGTGCCGGCCGCGTCCTTGCCCGTATCATTGCAATGAAGTGTGACTTTCTGGTCGAGTGTCAGCATGCCGGCCTCCTGATAAGGCGTGATCCTATCACGTCAGGCTATTGCAGGTCGATGGCATGCGCCTTCAGATCCTCGATCTTGCATACCGCCAGCGTCACCCGGTTGGTTGCCAGCAGCCGCACCTTTGGTGCCTTGCCAGCCTCGCGCGCCTGTTCCCAGCGCGCCGCGCACAGGCACCAGTGATCGCCTTCCTTCAGGCCCGGAAAACCGAATTGCGGCATCGGCGTCGACAGATCATTGCCAACCGACTTGCTGAAGTCGAGAAACTCGTCGGTCAACACGGCGCAGACCGTGTGCAATCCCTGGTCCTGCGGACCGGTATGGCAACATCCATCGCGAAAGAACCCTGTCACCGGATCTTCCGAACAGCTTTGCAGCGCGCCGCCAAGCACGTTCTTCTGCCCTTCCGGGCGTCCTTGCGACCCATCCATAATGACCTCCGGCCCAGGTTAACCTTGTGTCGTCAGATATGGGGCGTCGAGAACCGCCATTCTAGTCTCGATCGCCGATTCAAGCGCCGCCATGAAGTCCCGCCGCGACAGCCCAGGTGCGATGGGCGGCAGGAATTCAACCTCGATGCGGCCTGATCTTTTAAGCCAGCTGTTGCGCCCCCAGACCTGTCCGGAATTCAGCGCGATCGGCACAACCGGCAAGCCGGTTGCCTCATACAGCGCGAACACACCGACTTCATATTTCTGAACCGCGCCCGGTGCGACGCGCGTGCCCTGCGGGAAGATCAGCAATGACCGGCCTCTGTCCCGCACCGCCACCGCATCATCGCGAAGCTTGCGAAGGGCGCGCATGCCGGCCGAACGGTCGACGGCGACGCAGCCCGCCTTCTCGAAATACATCCCCAGCAGCGGCAGCATCAACAGCTCACGCTTCAGCACCGCCACCGGCGTGTGCAGCAGCAGCGACAGGACGATCGTCTCCCACGCCGATTGATGCTTGGCGGCATAAATGACCTGATCGCCGAGATGGGGATCGCCGGACACCCGGTGCGAAGCGCCGACAATATGCAGAAGCTGCACCGTCAGCCAGCCCCAGAACCGTGCCACCGCGCGGATCGCCGCCGCCGGCAGCAACAGCGTCGGCACGACCAGAATCGCCAGCCCGGCGGTAACGCCGTAAAACAGGATGTTGAAGATCCACGATCTGAGATACATCATGGCGGCGACAATAGGCGCAATCGGTGATGCAGGCAATCAGATGACAATCACCCGACCGGATAACAATCACCCGGCAGGGCCACCGGAAAGGACCGCAATGACAGGCAATCGCGACACCGATGACAGCTGGCAGCTCCGGGCCGAGATGGCGCTTGAAGCGGCGGCGGCGGCGGACCGGCTAATCACCTATGCCGAGCTTGCCGACGCCGCCGGCATATCCGGCCAGCATCGCATTCACCGGCTGACGGTGTGGCTCGAGGCACGGCTGGAGCGTGAGGTCGGCGGCGGCGGTCCGATGCTGAGCGCCCGCGTGATCTCACGCTCGCGTGGCGGCCTGCCGGCGCCAGGATTCTTCATGAAATGTGCCGAGTTGGGGCTTTATGACGGGCCGCCGGATGGCCCGCAGGCCTATGCCTTTCACCTGAACTGCCTTCGCTGAGGCGTCAGTTTCCACCCTCGCCGCCAACCTCGATATGGAAGGTGAAGCGGCCATCAACAGCATCGCTTTTCAGCAATGTCAGCCCGGCCGTATCGCAGAAATGTTCGAAATCGAGCGGCGCCGCCGGATCATCTGCCTGCACCTCGAGAATGCCCGACTCCATCTGGCCGATCTGCCGGCGCGCTTTCAGCACCGGCAGCGGGCATTTCAGCCCGGTCAGGTCGAGGCTTACCGAGATTTCATAGGTGGATCCATCCATAGCGTCCCGAAATTAGACCGGGACCGGAGGCGATTCCAGTACCAAATGATCGCAGCGCGACTTGCGTTGAAGGCTTGCCAGCCGCTAGATAGGCGGATGAGTATCTGGGGCATGATCATTGGCGGCGCGGCCGGGGCGGCGCTCGGCGGGCCAATCGGCGGGTTGCTTGGCGCGGCCGCCGGCATTGCTGTGGAGCGCGGTTTCATCGCGCCGGCGCGGCCGGAAACGGATGCCAGCCGCAAAGTCGCCTTTACCGTGGCGATGATCGCGCTGTCCGCGAAGATGGCGAAGGCCGACGGCGTGGTCAGCCGCGACGAGATCGCCGCCTTTCGCGAACGCGTCCATATCCCGCCTTCCGAGGTCAAACAGGTTGGCCGGTTCTGGGACCTGGCCCGCCAGACACCGGACGGGTTCGAGGATTACGCACAGCAGGTGGCGCGCATGTTCTCGCCGCGGGCGCCGGTGCTGGAACAGCTTCTTGACCTGTTGTTCCATATCGGCGGGTCGGACAATGATCTGTCCCCGCCGGAGATCGATTATCTGGCGCGCGTTGCCGACATCTTCGGCTTCTCGCAGGAGGATTTCCAGAGGATGATGGCGCTTCACGCCACCGATGGGCCAAAACCGTGGGATATTCTGGGCGTTGATCCGGACGTTTCGGATGACACGCTGCGACGCCACTGGAAGGCGCTTGTCCGTGACCATCATCCGGACCGGCTGATGGCCGACGGTATGCCCGAGGAATTCATCACCGCGGCGAATGACAGGCTGGCCAGAATCAACGCCGCCTATGACAGCATGGCGCGCACCCGCGGGATGAACGTGGGGGCAACATAGGATGCCGACACCGCTGCTGACCATCGCCGGTGCCGGCATCAATCTTGGCGACCGCTGGCTGCTCCGCGGGGGCGATCTGACGCTTCATGCCGGCGACAGGCTGGCGCTTGTCGGGCGCAACGGTGCCGGCAAATCCAGCCTGATGAAACTGATGGCGGGCCGCGCCGACATGGATGAGGGCAGCCTGTGGATGGCGCCGGGCTCGAGCGTCGCCTATCTGCCGCAAGCCCCGGTGATCCCGCCCGGCATGACGCTGCGCAGCGTTGTCACCGCCGGCCATGATGCCGACTGGCTTGGCCGTCCGGTGCCGATCCACAAGGCCGAGGAATTCCTGATGCGGCTCGGGCTCGACCCGGACCGGCTTTCCGACGGGCTGTCGGGGGGCGAATCGCGGCGCGTATCGCTGGCCCGCGCGCTGTACACGGAACCGGACGTGCTGCTTCTCGACGAGCCGACAAACCATATGGACATGCCGACCATCGAATGGATGGAGGAGATGCTTCGCCAGCATCGCGGCGCACTGCTGGTGGTCAGCCACGACCGCGCCTTCCTGCGCAATCTGGGCACCGGCATCGTCTGGCTTCATAATGGCAAGCTGCGCCGCCGCGAGGGGGATTTCGCACAGTTCGACAGCTGGTCCGAAGGCATCCTGGCCGATGAGGCGGTGGTGCTCCACAAGATGGACCGCCGCATCGCCGCCGAGACGAAATGGTCGCGCGAGGGCATCTCGGCGCGGCGCAAGCGCAACCAGGGGCGGCTTCGCGAGCTGGAGGTGTTGCGGGTGGAGCGGGCCCGCACCGGCGGCATCACACAGCGCACGATGAAGATGGAAACCGGCCCTGCCGAGGGTGGCGGCCAGCTGGTGCTGGAGGCCATCGATCTGTCGATCTCGGTACCGTTGCCCCCGAGCGGCAGGGATGACGCCGAGAGCCCGGCCGCCGTGAGCGAGGCCGATGGCGCGGCGCGGCGCCAGCTGCTGAACCATTTCAATATGCTGGTGCGGCGCAGCGACAGGATCGGCATCGTTGGACCGAACGGCATCGGCAAATCGACCCTGGTGCGTGTGCTGCTGGGGCTGGCCAGCCCGGATGGCGGGCGGGTGCGCCAGGGATTCGGCCTGAACCCGGCCTATTTCGACCAGCAGCGCAGCGCGCTTGACCGCAATTCGTCGCCCTGGACGGTGCTGACCGGCGGCAGCAGCGACATGATCGAAATTGCCGGCCAGCAGAAGCACGTCACCGCCTATCTTCGTGACTTCCTGTTTGACGACCACAAGATGACGCAGAAGGTGGCCACGCTGTCGGGCGGTGAGCAGAACCGGCTGTTGCTGGCCAAGCTGTTCGCCGAGACGCACAACTTCCTGGTTCTCGACGAGCCGACGAACGACCTCGACATGGAAACGCTGGACCTGCTGCAGGAGGTGATCGCTGAATATGACGGCACCATCCTGATTGTCAGCCACGACCGCGATTTCCTCGACCGCACGGTGACGGCGCTGCTGGCCTTCGAGGGCGAGACGAAGGTGACAGCGCATGCCGGCGGCTATACCGACTATCTGGAGAGGCGCACCGCCGCGATGGCGCGCCGCGCCGCCCGCGAAAGCGGTATGGATGGAGGCAAGTCCAATGGTAAATCCAATGGGCGGGCTAATGGCCGGGGCGGCGGCAAGACGGCGCAGAAACCGACCGGCAACCGCACCGCCAGGCTGAGCTTCAAGGACCGCCACGCGCTGGACACGCTGCCTGGCGAGATTGAGGCGCTGGAGGCCGAGATCACCAATCTGGAGGCGCGGCTTGCCGACCCGGCCTTTTTCACCAGCGATCCGGACGGATTTGCCAAGGCCGCCGACAGGCTGGCCGCCGCGCGCGACGAGATCACGGCGAAAGAGGCACGCTGGCTGGAAGCCGCCGAAGCCGAGGAAGCGCTGCAGATGGATAATCAGGCGGGTAACGCCAGCTGAACCACGCCGGTCGGCGGCTTTCTCACGGGCGGATCAGCAGGATCACCACGCACAGGGCGATGGTACAAAGCGCCAGCATTGACGGCACAAGGCAGACCTGAATCCACGCATCGCGGCCGGTCAGCATGCCTGACCATGTCGGCAGCTGCTGGCGAAGG
>CBFHRT010000145.1:0-5630 GCA_965658285.1 Puniceispirillaceae bacterium (SeqCode)
CTTACGAGCCCCGGGATTTCATGCGCGGCTCACACTGCAATCCCGAAGAGGCGGTGCAGATCTTCAAGGATCTCGACGCTGGCCATGCCGTCGCCATCCATTGGGGGACATTCAAGCTGACGCTCGAACCGATGGCGGAGCCACCGCAGCGGCTGGTGGCAGCGCTGGCCGCGGCGGGAATCGCCCCGTCGCGCTTTCGCGCCCTGCAGCATGGAGAGCGCTGGGATTTGTGATCCTGGGCAACAATCCGGGCTGTCATGTCGCAGCGGCATTTTATCTACCCCTGAATCTGCGTGTTTGGCTTGCTTTTGACCTGTCGCTGAATTATGCAAACGAAGGTTTTCTTAGTGGGAGTAGAGAACCAGGTGCCCGAGCTTTTAAATCAGTATCTGCCTATAGCGGTATTCTTCGCCATTGCCGTCGGTCTGGCCATTGCGATGGTCAGCGCGTCGCTGCTTCTTGGCAACCAGCGTCCTGATGACGAGAAGATGACAGCTTATGAATGCGGCTTCGACGCGTTCGACGACTCGCGCCGTCAGTTTGATGTGCGGTTCTATCTTGTCGCCATCCTGTTCATCATCTTTGATCTTGAGGTTGCGTTCCTGTTTCCCTGGGCGGTGTCGCTTGGCGCCATCGGCCTGTTTGGTTTTTGGTCGATGATGCTGTTCCTTGCTGTGTTGACCATCGGTTTCATTTACGAGTGGAAGAAGGGAGCGCTGGAATGGGAGTGATCGACCCCCGTCAGGCCGCGCCAATCGGGCCCGGGCCCGAACAGGACGCCATCCTGAAAGCTGTTGGTGACGAGATCACCAATCGCGGTTTCGTCATCGCCAGCGCCGACAAGCTGTTCAACTGGGCGCGCTCCGGCTCGCTCTGGCCGATGACATTCGGCCTTGCCTGCTGCGCGGTCGAGATGATGCATTCCGCCGCCAGCCGTTATGACATGGATCGCTACGGGATGCTGTTCCGGCCAAGCCCGCGCCAGTCGGACGTGATGATCGTCGCTGGCACGCTGACCAACAAGATGGCGCCGGCGTTGCGCCGCGTTTATGACCAGATGCCCGAACCGCGCTGGGTCCTGTCGATGGGGTCCTGTGCCAATGGCGGTGGCTATTATCATTATTCCTATGCTGTTGTTCGCGGTTGTGACCGCATCGTGCCGGTCGATGTCTATGTCCCCGGCTGCCCACCAACGGCCGAAGCTCTGATCTATGGATTGCTGCAGCTTCAGAAGAAGATCAGGCGCACAGCGACAATCGCGCGCGGCTGAACGGACTTTTTGCGGGGGTGGGATGTTGCGGTGCCTGACACCATCCCCTTTTACGATCTTTTCCGGGCACCATGCCGGCCATCTTGGAGATGGCCGGATTTCAGGGCCGGCTGACGGGCGGCAATGGGAACCAAGTGATGACTGACGCTGCCAACACCGAAGCAGATAACGCCGGGGTCGATGCGCCGCTGCAGGCGATGCAGGGCCATCTCCAGCAGCTTGTCGGCGCCAGCCTTGTATCGAGCCGTGTCGTCCAGGGTCAGATCGTCCTTGAGGTGGCTGTCGGCTCGATCCAGCAGACACTGGTGGCGCTTCGTGATGACCAGCATGCCGCCTTCAACCAGATGTCCGACCTCACCGCCGTGGATTATCCCGAGCGGCCCGAACGCTTCGAGATGGTCTATCAGCTGCTGTCGATGAAGAACAATATGCGGCTTCGCGTCTGTGCCGCTGTCGGTGAGGGGCAGGCGGTGCCGTCGATGACATCTGTCTATGCCGCGGCGAACTGGGCCGAGCGTGAGGTGTGGGACATGTTCGGCATCTTCTTTGCCGGTCACCCGGACCTGCGCCGGTTGCTGACCGATTACGGGTTCGAGGGGCATCCGCTTCGCAAGGATTTCCCGCTCACCGGGCATGTCGAGGTTCGCTATGACGACACGCAGCGCCGCGTCGTTAATGAGCCGGTGTCACTTGTTCAGGAATTCCGCGACTTCGACTTCCTGAGCCCGTGGGAAGGCATGCAGGCGCAGATTCCGGGTGATGAAAAAGCAGGCAAGGACGGGTAAGGGGCTGGTCATGGCGGAAATGCAGATCAAACCGATCACGATGAATTTCGGGCCGCAGCACCCGGCGGCGCATGGCGTGCTTCGTCTTGTCCTGGAAATGGATGGCGAGGTCATCGAGCGTGCCGACCCGCATATCGGGCTGCTGCATCGCGGCACCGAAAAACTGATCGAGCACAAGACCTATCTTCAGGCGCTGCCCTATTTCGACCGGCTGGACTATGTCTCGCCGATGAACCAGGAACATGCCTGGGCGCTGGCGGTTGAACGCGCCGTCGGTATCGAGGTGCCGCGCCGTGCGCAATATATCCGGGTGATGTATTGCGAGATCGGGCGGATCCTGAATCACCTTCTGAACCTCACAACCTTTGCCATCGATGTTGGCGCGATGACACCGCTTCTCTGGGGCTTTGAAGAGCGTGAGGAGTTGATGGGGTTCTATGAGCGGGCCTGCGGAGCGCGGCTTCACGCCGCCTATTTCCGGCCCGGCGGGGTGCATCAGGACCTTCCCGACGGCCTGCTTGACGAGATTGCCGACTGGGTGGAGCGGTTCCCGGCCTTCATCGCCGACCTTGAAACGCTGCTGACCAACAACCGCATTTTCAAACAGCGGACCGTCGATATCGGCGTGATCACCGAAGAGGCGGCGCTTGATCTTGGAATGACGGGTCCGTGCCTGCGCGGCAGCGGCGTCGCCTGGGACCTTCGCAAGTCGCAGCCTTATGATGCCTATGCCGAGATGGATTTCGATGTTCCCGTCGGCAAGACCGGCGATTGCTACGCGCGCTATCTGGTGCGGGTCGAGGAAATGCGGCAGTCGCTGCGGATCATCAAACAGTGCATCGACAATATGCCGGATGGTGCCGTGCTGGCCGAGAACAACAAGATCACGCCGCCGAAACGCGGCGAGATGAAACAGTCGATGGAAGCGCTGATCCATCATTTCAAGCTCTACACCGAGGGTTTCCACGTTCCCGAAGGGGACAGCTATACGGCTGTCGAGGCACCAAAGGGCGAGTTCGGTGTCTATCTTGTCGCTGACGGGTCGAACAAGCCTTATCGCTGCAAGATCCGCGCGCCGGGATTCTATTTCATGGCGGCTGTCGATTATCTGTCGCGCGGTCACATGCTGGCCGATTCGGTTGCCATCATCGGGTCGCTTGATATCGTTTTTGGTGAGATCGACCGATGAGTATTGACGCACGTATTGCGGCCGACCAGCCGGACAGCTTTGCCTTCACGCGCGAGAATGAGGCCGAGGCGAAGCGCATCATCGCCAAATATCCGAAAGGCCGCCAGGCCAGTGCGGTTATGCCGCTTCTTGACCTTGCGCAGCGCCAGCATGACAACTGGATACCGATGAAGGCCATCGAGATGATCGCGGCAAAGCTGGATATGGCCGAGATCAGGGTATTGGAAGTCGCGACCTTCTACACGATGTTCAATCTGAAACCGGTTGGCAGATATTTCCTGCAGGCCTGTACGACAACGCCATGCTGGCTTCGCGGCTCGGACAATATGATGCGCTGCATCAAGGACCGCTACGGGATCAGCTCTGGTGAAACCTCGGATTGTGGTCGCTTCACGCTTCTCGAGGTGGAATGCCTTGGGGCCTGTGTGAACGCGCCGATCCTGCAGGTGAATGACGATTTCTACGAGGATCTGGATTACGCCAGCACCGGCGCGCTTCTCGACTCGCTGGAGGCGGATGCTCCGCTTGCCGTCGGGTCGGTCACCGGCCGGTCCGGGTCCGAGGCAGATGGTGGGTCAACCACCCTGCAAGAACTGAAGCCGGCTGAATAGGGAGGGCAGGATGCTGAAAGACGAAGATCGCATTTTCACCAATCTCTATGGCTGGATGGATTCCGGCCTTGCCGGTGCGAAGAAACGCGGCGACTGGCAGAACACCGCCAAATTGCTGAAGCTTGGCCATGACGAGATTGTCGAGCGGATCAAGGCATCCGGCCTTCGTGGACGCGGCGGAGCGGGGTTCCCGACCGGGCTGAAATGGTCCTTCATGCCAAAGGAAGTCGGCGCGCGGCCGCATTACCTTGTCGTCAATGCCGATGAATCCGAGCCCGGTACATGCAAGGACCGCGACATCATCCGGCATGAGCCGCACAAGCTTCTGGAGGGCTGTGTTGTTGCCGGCTTCGCGATGCGCGCGCATGCTGCCTACATCTATATCCGCGGCGAGTTCGTGAATGAGGCGCGGCGTCTTCAGGCCGCTATCGACGAGGCCTATGATGCCGGTCTTCTTGGCGACAATGCCGCAAAATCCGGCTGGAAGTTCGATATCTACCTTCATCGTGGTGCCGGTGCCTATATCTGCGGCGAGGAAACCGCGCTGATCGAATCGCTGGAAGGCAAGAAGGGCCAGCCGCGCCTGAAGCCGCCTTTCCCGGCCGGTGCCGGTCTTTATGGCTGCCCGACAACGGTGAACAATGTCGAATCGATCGCCGTGACGCCGACGATCCTGCGGCGCGGTGCCGACTGGTTCTCCGGTCTTGGCAAGGAAAACAACACCGGCACCAAGCTGTTCTGCATCTCCGGCCATGTGAACCGGCCCTGCAATGTGGAAGAAGAGATGGGCATCCCGCTTCGCGAGCTGATCGAAAAACATGCCGGCGGCGTTCGCGGCGGCTGGGACAATCTTCTGGCGGTGATCCCTGGCGGGTCATCCACGCCGCTGATGCCGCAGAGCGTATGCAACACCATGACGATGGATTTCGATGCGCTGAAGGAGGCCGGTACCGGTCTTGGCACCGCCGGCGTGATTGTCATGGACAAAAGCACCGACATCGTGAAGGCCATCGCGCGGCTGTCCTATTTCTACAAGCATGAATCCTGCGGTCAGTGCACACCCTGCCGCGAGGGGACAGGCTGGATGTGGCGGATGATGGAACGCCTTGTGCGCGGCGATGCCGAAATCCACGAGATCGAAACGCTGGAACAGGTCACACGTCAGGTCGAAGGGCATACCATCTGCGCCCTTGGCGATGCCGCGGCCTGGCCGATCCAGGGTCTGATCAAGCATTTCCGTCCGGAAATTGAGCGCCGGATTACCGCGCACCGCACCGCCGTTGCCGTGGAAGCGGCGGAATAGGGAGAGGGCCATGCCAAAGCTGACAGTCAATGGCATCGAGGTCGAGGTCGAGGACGGTGCAACCGTGCTTCACGCCTGCGAGGAAGCCGGCGTCGAGATCCCGCGCTTCTGCTACCATGACCGCCTGTCCATCGCCGGCAATTGCCGGATGTGCCTTGTTGATATGGAGCGGGCGCCAAAGCCTGTTGCCTCCTGCGCCATGCCGGCCGGTGACGGGATGGTGGTTCGCACCGATACTGACCGCGTGACAAAGGCGCGCGAGGGGGTGATGGAATTCCTGCTGATCAATCACCCGCTGGACTGTCCGATCTGCGATCAGGGCGGTGAATGCGACCTGCAGGACCAGGCTATGGGCTATGGCTTTGACTCCTCGCGTTATGAGGAGAACAAGCGCGCCGTCGAAGACAAGCATATGGGCCCGCTGATCAGCACCACAATGACCCGCTGCATCCACTGCACGCGCTGTGTCCGC
>CBFHRT010000146.1:0-5573 GCA_965658285.1 Puniceispirillaceae bacterium (SeqCode)
GGCCTGAAGGCGGGCCCGGGCGATATTCTGGACGGCGAGGGGCGTTGCTGGCAAGTCGTGTCCAAGAGCCGTCAGACAGGCTGGCCGGTCAATCTGGCGGCGGCGGATGAGGCCTTTGCGGCAGCATGATGGGGGATCCGCATCCGGATGGTTTTGACAAGTGTGGTGATGCGGCTGTCCGACATCACGTTATTGCCTGTCCTGGCAGCATTGTTCTTGGCCGCGATGGCCCAGAAATAGGCCTGCTGCAAATCCTCCCTCTTGGCCTCGCGGTGCGAGAGCAGGACGGCAAGATTGTACTGCGCGTTCAGATGATTGGCGCGGGCGGCGATTTGGTAGAGCCGAATGGCGCGGTCGATGTTTCTGGCGGTGCCGATGCCGCGTTCGAACTGGAAGGCGGCCTCGAAAATGGCGGCCACATGGCCGGTCGCGGCGGCACGGGCAAAATGCCTGTGTGAAAGGGCCTGGTCTGCCTTCAACGCGCCCCGGTCACGAAGATAGATCAGGCCAAGCACATAATTGGCCATCGCGTGCCCCCGATCGGCATGCGGCGTCAGGATGGTGATGGCATCGTGCAGACGTCCGGCCTTGGCCGCCGCGATTCCTGTTTCGACCTTCGCGCTGGCAAGAAAATGCTGTTGCCGGTCCACCTCGATGTCGGCGGATGCGGCGCCGATGCTGCCAGCAAGAAGCGCCGCCACAACCAGAAGCGTCGGCAGCCAACCATGAATTTTGCTGAACGGGTTCATTTCAATTGCAGAGGCGACGGCATATGAGGTGGTCGGGTAACGGGACATGGTCAATCTCCTGGCAACGGGTCCGGTTGGCGCGGGGCCACATTGTCGGGCCCACCTCGTCAGGCTAGGAAAAAAAAGTAAACAAAAGGTTAATTTCTAAATTAATCATTCAATCCTCACGCAAACGTGAAATTGGCGTGATGCCGGTGGTGCCCGATGACGCTTGTCTGGTCCGGCAATGCGTTTTGGTTGACAGTGGCGAGGGTTTCGCCTAGATATCCGGCTCTGGTTTTGCAGCAAACCCGTCAGGGTTGCGGCATCCCGCTGGTTCCGGAAATTCCAGTCTAGATTGAGAGAGCAGAACGATGGCCGTTCCAAAGTCCAAAATTACGCGCTCGAAGCGCAATATGCGCCGCGCCCACGACGCCCTGAAGGGCGACGCCTATGTCGAGGACAAGACAACAGGCGAACTTCACCGCCCGCACCATATCGACCTGAAGACCGGCATGTATCGTGGCCGTCAGGTCATGAAGGTCAAGGAGCGGTTCTAGCCACGCGCTGGAACCCTGGCGCGACCGCCTTTGCAGGCGCGCCAGCACGGTCTTCATGGAGCACAGAAACGCCAAATTCAGCATCGGATCGATTGTCCGTCACCGTCTCTATCCGTTTCGGGGCGTGATCATCGATGTCGATCCCGAGTTCGACAATACCGAGGAATGGTATGAGTCGATCCCGGCCGAGGTGCGCCCGCACAAGGACCAGCCCTTCTATCACCTGCTGGCGGAAAATTCCGACAGCTACTATACGGCCTATGTCAGTCAGCAGAATCTGGTGTCCGACAGCGAGAACGGGCCGGTCGGCCATCCCGACATCGACGAGGTCTTCGATGGGCTGGACGAGGGCCGCTACATGCTGCGCCGCGAGGCCTGCAACTAAGCTGCTGCGACAAAGCTGCCCAGACGATAAAATCCTGCTTTCTCACCTTGCATTCATTCTAAGTTGAGCCTACCTCTTACCAATCAGGACCAAATTGGTCTTGATTATGATAATCATTCGCAACTGAAGCCGAAACAGCTCGGGTTTCTGGTGCGCGATTGGGAGACAGGCTTGCTTCGGCTGAACCGCATGACCGATTACGCCATCGTCGTTCTGGGCGCGCTTGCGCACCGGCGCGGCGAGGTTTTGGCGACGGCGCAACTCGCCGCGCTGACCGGTCTGGCGCAGCCGACGGTGGCCAAGGTCGCGAAGCATCTGCAGGCCGGCAACCTGCTGGCCACCCGGCGCGGCGCCAATGGCGGCTATACCCTTCAAGGCGAGCCCGAGGATATCTCGCTGGTGACCATCATTGAGGTCGTCGAGGGACCGATCGCGGTCAATGGATGCGTTGATGGCGCACAGGATCCCTGTTCCGTTGCCAATTGCTGTTTCATGAGCAACCAGTGGAACAAGGTCAACAATGCCATCCGTACGACGCTTGAGGGCATAACACTCGCCGACCTGATCGACCCGTCGCAACTCTTCACCATGCCCACCGAGGCGAGAGACACACCCCCATCCCCCCACCGGCCCGACGCAGCAAGCGCCGGCGCCTGACCATAACGAGGAAACTGGATATGGCCGCAACCACGGAAACCATCGAACAGGTCGAACAGGCGACCGGAAAATACAAATATGGTTTCGTCACCGATATCGAGACGGACAAGGCGCCAAAGGGCCTGAGTGAGGATATCATCCGCTTCATCTCGGCGAAGAAGGATGAGCCGGAATGGATGCTGGACTGGCGCCTGAAAGCGTATCGCCGCTGGCAGACCATGACCAGCCCCGACTGGGCGAAGCTCGACATCCCGCCGATCGACTATCAGGACATTTATTATTATTCCGCGCCGAAATCCGCCGAGAAGCTGAAATCGCTTGATGAGGTGGATCCCGAGCTGCTGGCCACCTATGAAAAGCTCGGCATTCCGCTGAACGAGCAGAAGATGCTGGCGAATGTCGCGGTCGACGCGGTGTTCGACTCGGTCTCGGTTGCCACGACCTTTCGTGAGGAATTGTCCAAGGCGGGTGTCATTTTCTGCCCGATTTCCGAGGCGATCCGTGATTATCCGGAACTGGTGCAGCGCTATATCGGCTCTGTCGTGCCGGTTGGCGACAATTATTTTGCGGCGCTGAATTCGGCTGTCTTCACCGACGGGTCCTTCGTCTACATCCCCAAAGGCGTGCGTTGCCCGATGGAACTGTCGACCTATTTCCGGATCAACGAGCAGAATACCGGCCAGTTCGAGCGGACGCTGATCATCGCCGAAGATGACTCCTATGTCAGCTATCTGGAAGGCTGTACCGCGCCGCAGCGGGACGAGAACCAGCTTCACGCCGCCGTCGTCGAGCTTGTTGCGCTGAAGGATGCCGAGATCAAATATTCGACGGTGCAGAACTGGTATCCCGGGGATGAGAACGGCAAGGGCGGGATCTACAACTTCGTTACCAAGCGCGGCATCTGTCGGGGCGACAGGTCGAAGATTTCCTGGACGCAGGTTGAAACAGGTTCGGCCATCACCTGGAAATATCCATCCTGCGTGCTGCGCGGCAAGGACAGCGTCGGCGAGTTCTATTCGGTGGCACTGACCAACAACATGCAGCAGGCCGATACCGGCACCAAGATGATCCATATCGGCGAGGGAAGCCGCTCGACCATCATCTCGAAGGGCATTTCGGCCGGCAAGTCGCAGAATTGCTATCGCGGGCTGGTCCATATGCAGCCAACAGCCGAGGATGCGCGCAATTTCACGCAATGCGATTCGCTTTTGATTGGCGATAAATGCGGCGCCCATACGGTTCCCTACATCGTCTCGCGCAATCCCAGCGCGAAGATCGAGCATGAGGCCACGACATCACGAATCTCGGAAGAGCAGCTCTTCTATTGCCTGCAGCGCGGCATCGGAGAAGAGGATGCGGTGTCGCTGATCGTCAACGGCTTCTGCAAGGAAGTGATGAAGGAACTGCCGATGGAGTTTGCCGTCGAGGCGCAGAAGCTTATCGGCATCAGCCTTGAAGGGTCGGTCGGCTGACCGCCGCCCCACCAAAAGTTTGGCCCCGCGACGGGGTCGGTTCTTGTAAGAACGGAAAGATACGGAAAGACAATGACAGCTTTGCTTGAAATTCGTGATCTTCATGCCACGATCGGCGACAAGCCGATCCTGAAGGGGATCAATCTGACCATCAATGCCGGTGAGGTGCATGCCATCATGGGACCGAACGGGTCCGGCAAGAGCACCATGTCCTATGTGCTTGCCGGGCGCGATGGCTATGAGGTCACTGGCGGCGACATCCTGATGAATGGTGAATCCATGCTGGAGATGGCGCCTGACGAACGCGCCCGCGCCGGCATGTTTCTGGCCTTCCAGTATCCGGTCGAGCTTCCCGGCGTCGGCGGGATGAGCTTTCTGCGCGCGGCCGTGAATGCGCGCCGTATCGAGGCTGGTGAGGAAGAGATCGACCAGCTTGGCTTTGTGAAGATTGTCCGTGAGAAGGCGCGCCTTCTCGGGGTCAATGATGAAATGCTGAAGCGCGCTGTCAATGTCGGCTTTTCGGGTGGTGAGAAGAAACGTTACGAAATCCTGCAGATGGCGCTTCTCGAGCCGACGATGGCGGTGCTTGACGAGACCGATTCCGGCCTTGATGTCGATGCGCTGCGTATCGTGTCGGAAGGCGTCAATCTGCTTCGCGATCCGGGACGTGCGATGCTGGTGATCACGCATTACCAGCGGCTGTTGAACCATATTGTGCCGGATTACGTTCACATTCTTGCCGGTGGCAAGATCCGCAAATCGGGCGGCAAGGAACTGGCTCTCGAAGTGGAGGAATCCGGATATGCCGGGATCGATGATGCAGCCTGATATGGGAGCCATAGTGACAGGCGAGGGGGTTCGCGCCGATGCGCTGGCCCGCTGGCAGCAGGGTGGCTGGCCGGGACCGCGGGTCGAGGCGTGGCGCTATACGCGCATTGAATCCCTTGCCGAACGCGATTTCATACCGGCGACCGGGCTGACCGGGGCCGCCAGTGGCCCTGGCGCCGTGGCTGCGGCCGGTATTTCTGCCCATATCATCAGGTTCGAGAATGGCATTCTCGACCCGTCAGGGCTTGCCGGCCTGCCAGCCGGCCTGACGGTGAGTGAGCTGGCGTCGGATGAACAGGCGCTGAGCCGCCTGCAGACGCTTGCGCCAAAGGGCCATCCTGTCAGCGACCTGACGCTTGCCGCGATGACTGGCGGTATCGTGATTGATGTTTCCAGTGTGGTGACAACGCCGCTGATGCTGCTGTTCGAGGGTGATGAGGCGGGTGCGTCAGCACATCCCGCCATCCTGATCCGGCTTGCCGCGAGCGCGCATCTTCAGCTTGCCGAATGGCATCAGTCCGATGTCGGGCTGGCAGCGCCGTTGATCGGTGTCGATATCGGCGCCGGCGCGCGACTCGAGCAGGTCAAGGTGCAGGCCGAGGGCGCGGCGACAACGCACCTGGCGGCAACCGGTGTCGCGCTTGGCGAGGGCGCTTCGATTGCCGGCTTCAGCCTGTGCACGGGCGGGGCGCTGGCGCGGCTGGAGACGCATGTGGCACTTGTTGGATCGGGTGCTGATTGCGAGCTGTCCGCGATCTATATGGGCCGCGGCAAACAGCATCAGGACATCACCACCTACATGGATCACGCCGTTGCCGAATGCACCTCGAACCAGATCATTCGCGGGGTGCTGGATGACAGCGCGCGCGGGGTCTATCAGGGGCGTGTTCATGTGGCGCCGGATGCACAGAAAACCGATGGCCAGCAGATGTCCCGTGCGCTG
>CBFHRT010000147.1:0-5546 GCA_965658285.1 Puniceispirillaceae bacterium (SeqCode)
CCACCCCGGGCCAGACATTGCGCACCAGCGAGCCTTGGATGGGATGAGTGTAGGGGCCCGGCAGAACCATTGTGGCGGCACTGGAAATCGCCCCCACCGCCTCATCCTGTGGCACGCGGCGCAGCATCGATATCGCCGCCGCCGCGCCAATGGCTGCAAGGCTGCCATGCGGATGAAGCACCAGATTCGCAAAGGTGAAGACGCGCGCCACTCTGGCGACAGCCTCATAGCCGAGAACAAGCGCCCGCATCAGATCCTGCGTCGTATGATTATCGGCCTCGGCCTCGGCCAGCAGGGCCGGCAGACAATATACCCCGGCATGGCAGATCACACGCCGATACCCTTCATCCAGTTCGGCCCAGTCTCCGGCACATCCATTTGCCAATGCGGCGGAGTAGCGGTCCAGTCGGTGGCCTCTGGCGTTGAACACCGTTGCCTCGGCGGCGCCGGCGCTGTTCGCAATGCCGTCATGCAGCGCCAGCACTTCCGGCTCACCGCGCGCCGCGACAATCGCGCCTAGATCGTCACACAGGACAAGCGCTGCGCGTTTTTGCACCGGTGCGGGAATATCCGACCATTCGGTGTCGATCAGAAAGGCAACAAGGTCATCCAGATTCTGGCCAATTTCGATCGCACTCATCACGCAGACTCCAGTTCATTAAGGGTTTCAATCACGTCACCGGACGGCATCACATCCGCATATTTGCCATTCATGTCCCACAGATTCACCGCATGCGAGGTTGGCGCCCGGTCATAGACACAATCCTCGGGAACGATCACCTTGAAATTCAGGGCAAAGGCGTCGCTCACCGACGAGCGAACACATCCCGATGTTGTGCATCCGGTGACCACCAGCGTATCAACGCCAAGATCAATCAGATGGCTGGTCAGCGGCGTGCCGAAAAAGGCGCTTGGGTGCTTTTTCGGAAGCAGGACATCGCCGGCGACCGGGGCAACCTGTTCAACAAACTCGTACCCCTTGGCATCAATACCCATGATCGAGGGGATTTTCTGGGCCAGACGCCCGCCATCGGTGGCGGCGTTCTTTGGCGCCACATGCGGGTACAGCACCGGAAAGCCCTTGTCCCGGAAGACGGCAAGAAGAGGCGCGATGCGATCGACGGCGTCCCACCCGACATCACCGCATGATGTCGGGTATTCGGTGATGGCATCCCAATAGGGTTGCCTTGTCGTGCCGATGGTGCGGTACTGAACATCGATGATCAACAGCGCCGGCCGGCTACCGAATCCACCTGTCCCGCCAAATCCTGCGGACGCGTATCGCCGCTCTTCCTCATCAGAAATCACCCCGGACCACGGCTTCATTCCCATCACCTTTTACTTAAAAAACTACAATCAGTTGACGAGAAGGTCAGGACCTTGTCAACCTTGCACTTCCGCCACGGCAGAGGATCATCATGGACATAGAATATCACGACAGATATGCCTTCAGCGCCCTTCCCGACCGGCCTGTATATGACTGGCCCGGCGGCAAGCGTCTGGCGGTCTGCCTGTGCAACAATATCGAATGGTTTTCGTTCATGACCGGACTTGGCAGTGACCATACACAGCCCGGCGCCGCGCAGACGACACGCAACTATGCCTGGCGCGACTATGGAAACCGGGTGGGTCTGTGGTACCTGTTCGATCTGCTTGATGAGCTTGGTCTGCCGGCATCGCACAATCTGAACGCCGCTGTGCTCGACAACTGCCCGCAGATTATTGACAGAATTCGTACCCGCGGTGATGAGGTGATCGGGCATGGGCTGACCAACTCAGAACGCCAGGACATCATGAATGAGGCAACGGAACGCGCCATGATCAAGGTAACGACAGACGCGATCTCACGGCATTTCGGCGCCCCGCCGCGGGGCTGGCTCGGCCCCTATATCGTGCAATCCGATGTCACGCTCGACCTGCTGAAGGAGGCTGGGTACCACTATATGCTCGACTGGCCTGCGGATGACCAGCCATTCTGGATGAAGACCCGCGCCGGCCCAATCCTCTCGGTTCCCTATTCCATCGAAGTGAACGACAGCCCGGCGCAGGTGTTCAGGCACCATACCGGGCGGGAATTCGAGGAGATGATCATCGATCATTTTGACGAGATGCTGGTCCAGTCACGGCAATATCCGCTTGTCTTCAACATCGTTCTGCATCCCTTCGTGATCGGACAGCCCTTCCGCCTGCATGCGCTGCGCCGGGCACTCACAAGAATTCTCGAACATCGTGACGAGCTGTGGCTGACCACGCCCGGCGGCATTGCGGACCACATTGCCAGCCTGCCGGAAGGGACAGTCGCGTGACGCATGACGATCTGATCGACCTGGCTGGCCGTTATTTCATGGCGCTTGACGCCCGTGACAGTGAAGCCCTCGCCAGCACGCTGGCCGAGGACTGCGTGCTGAAGATTGAAACCCACGACATCACCCATCATGGCAAGGCGGCAATCCGCGCTCTGTTTGCGGCGCGTTGGCAGGGGCCGCTTGATGCGATGATCACGGCACGACATCATGATTTCACGCATTCGCCGTCGCCATCATGCGGGCGCATCACCAGCCAGTTCACCGTGACCTATTCTGGCCCCGACGCACCCGAGCCGAAATCCAATGCGAATGTGTTTTCCATGCGCGATGGCAAGATCACGCGGATCAGCGTCTATATGGCCGGCGCCAACAGCATCAAAAGCTAGGCAAGCAGATCGACAACCTCGTCTGTTGACTTAACTTTTCCAAAGAACCGACTGAAATTACGCAGAGTTCCTTCATGAAGGTCCTCATGGGTCGCGGCACAGGCATCTTCGACAAGTGTTACAGCATAGCCGCGATCCGCCGCTTCCCGCGCGGTGGTCTCGACACACATGTTGGTCGAAACGCCGGTGACGAACAGATGCTCGCGCTCAAGACTGCGAAGAAGATGATCAAGGCCGGTCGAGGCAAAAGCCCCCATCGAGGTCTTGCGAACGATGGGATCTCCCGGCTCAGGCGCCAGCTCTTCGATGATCTGGTGTGCCTGTTGGCCTTCGTAATTCCCAACCGACTGGAAAAAGGCGCGCATATGCACCGGTGCATCGGAACAATCCGGCAACGCCGCGCCGATGGTTACATAGATCACCCGTCCCCCCGCCTTGCGCATGGCCGCAATCAATCTCCGGTTGTTGGGAATGACAAGGCTCGCGATGCGCTGAAAGCGCCAGTCGGTAACGCTGTTGCCCTCGGCCTTCATCTTGCGGGCGAGTGGCCCATCAGGATGTCCGGTCGCATATTGCATATCGATGATCATTAACGCCGATCTGACCGGATCGATCACACGCTCGGCGTTGAATTGTTTCACATAATCTTCAGAAAACTGGGCCATGACTTGCACTCGACGGTTATGTGGCTGATGGGGAAAGCCTTTCGGTAATCATGCACCAGATGGAGGCCGCTTGGCCATTGCCAGTCTGTCCGCAGAGCGGATTTTCTGACCGCAGACCGTCTTGAAACGCCTTGCTCAACGCATGATGGCGGCCTGACGGGCATCAACATCCCAAACATTAGCCGGAAGTTATTTACTGTTACGAATAAAACCGACAAGCTGAATGCTTACAATTCGCAATGACCAGATCGCAGCCGCTCCATGATCACGCTCTATGAAAACCTGCGTACCATTGTCTACACACCATTCTATCTGGCCGACCGCCGTGGTTTCTGGACGGATGAAGGGCTGGACGTTGCGATTCAGCTATCACCGGACCCGGTGGAAACCGCCGAGGGTCTGCTTGCCGGCCGGGCCGATATTTCATGGGGCGGCCCGATGCGGGTGATGCTGCATCATGATCGCGACCCGGACTGTCAGCTTGTTGCCTTCGGGCAGGTTGTCGCGCGTGATCCCTTTATCCTGATCGGGCGCGAGCCAAATCCGGATTTTCACTTTCGCGATCTGCACGGCAAGCGACTTGCGATTGCCGAGGAGGTTCCCACCCCGTGGATGACGTTTCAGGATGACCTGATCCGGGCCGGGATCAAGCCCTCCCATCTCGATATCGCTGACCGGGCCGCGATGAGCAGCTTTCCGGGCAGGCTGGCCGCCGGCGAAATTGACGTTGCGCAGGTGCTGGAGCCATATGCCGCCGCCGCGCTGGCCGATGGCACGGCGCATATATGGCACCGTTTCGCCGACCGCGGAGATATCGGCTATACAAGCTTTTACACCACCCGCAAATATCTGCAGGAGAACCCCGGCACCTGCCGGTCCCTGCTGACCGGGGTTGGCCGCGCGCTCGACGCTCTTGCCGTTGAATCTGCCGATGACATCTCAGCCGAACTCGTCCCCCTCTTTCCGGATGTGGCGCGGCCCATCCTTGCCGCGGCGATAGCCGGATATCAGTCATCAAACCTCTGGGCCCGGCAGACCGAACTGACAGCCACAGCCTTTGTCCGGCTGAAATCGGCGTTGCTGTCGGGGGGTCTGATTTCAACCGACATCCCCTTTGACCATGTTATCGCCAGACTGGAGGCATCATGACCTATGAAATTCCCGCCATCGACATCGCACCCTTTCTTGCCGGCGACGCCGAGGGCAAGGCGCACGTCGCCGCCGAGGTGGCAAGCGCCGCGCAAAGCATCGGTTTCGTCGTCCTGACAGGACATGGGATCCCCCAGTCACTGATCGATAAGGCCTTCGCGAGCGGGTTTGAATTCTTTGATCTGCCTGATGAAGAAAAGGCAAAATGGCATCCTGCCGGCCCGGCCAAACAGCGCGGCTATCACGGCATGGCAACGCGTGGATTGTCGGCAACACTTGGCAAGGACGCCCCAAAGGATCTGCGGGAAAGCCTGTTCCTCGGGCCGATTGATGACCACGCGGCTGATTTTGCCCATATCCCCGAGGCGACAACAGCCTATGCGCCAAACATCATACCGGATTCACCGGCCGGGTTGGACGACGCGCTGCTTGATCTCTACCGCGCCTTCGAAACCCTGTCGGCCAACCTTCTGCGGATTTTCGCGGTCGCCGCCAGCATGCCGGAAGAGCATTTCACGCCGCTGATCCAGAAGCATTTTTCGATCATGTCTGCGCATCATTACCCGGCCTTGAAAGAACCGCCACTGCCGGGCCAGCTTCGCACCGGCGCGCATACCGATTATGGCGCGCTGACCATCCTTGCGATGACCACCGCCAATGGAGGGCTGGAGGTCGAGCGGGAAGGCGAATGGGCGCCTGTTTCGCCGCCTGAAGGGGGACTCGTGGTCAATCTTGGCGACATGATGCAACGCTGGACGAATGGCAAATGGGTTTCGACCATGCACCGCGTGGTGACGCCGGAGAACCTTCACGATGCGATGTCACGCCGGATATCAATCGGCTATTTCATGCATCCGGACTATGATGCCAAAATCGAATGTCTGCCAAGCTGTGAAGGCGACGGGGCGAAATACCCTCCGATCACGGCCGGCGACCATATACGCCTGAAAATAGAGGCGTCCCACAAGAACTGAAATCCCGCCACCCGGAACCCGCATCACGAAAGAGGCAAGCTGACAGGTCAGGGAAGAGATCGACCA
>CBFHRT010000148.1:0-5525 GCA_965658285.1 Puniceispirillaceae bacterium (SeqCode)
GGCCAGAATGGCGCACCATCTTGGAATGCCGACCAGGGACACTGATCTCAATCTTCAGGCTGAAAGTCGTCTCGGCGTTCTGGCGGGGCGTGCCAACGGTTCGGGATCAGGGATCGGGCGCGCGGCGATCCGAGGACGCGCTGCATGGCCGGCGGTGCCAGCGCCAGGGAACGACGCCATTGCCTGGCCGCGCGGAAATTGATCTCAGCATAGGTGAAACCGCAACGCCGCAAATAGTCGGCCTGATCGGGAATGATATGTCCCTGCGCGACCAGCGGTCCGGCGTAATCCAGCACTTCGCGAACATGGCGGGCGGCGGTAAACCCGCGCCCGTCGGAAAATCTGTCGAACCGGATCGCCAGCGCCGCACCGGCAAGCCGCGTGATGTCGGCCGCGGTGATATCGGTCAAAGGCGCCGCGCCCGCCAGGACATGGCCAACCACACCGCGGCGCAGGAGATCGCCTGTTGCAAGGTCGAACCAGGTCATGACGCCCGCCGCGCCGGGGCACGGTCCTGATAGACGGCATCCTTCAGCGCGCCCATGCCGGATCGCGCGATATAGGCGGCAAAAGTCTCATCCGTCTCGCGGCCGGCAAGATAGGTATCGATGATGGTCTCGATGACGGCCGGCACATCATCCTCGGCAAAGGACGGGCCGATGATCCGGCCGATCGCCGCCGCCTCGCCGGCGCGCCCGCCAATGGTGACCTGGTAATGCTCGACCCCCTTCTTGTCGACGCCAAGGATGCCGATATCGGCGGCGTGATGGTGCCCGCAGGCATTGATACAGCCGGATATATTCACCTGCAGCCTGCCGATGGCGGCGCGGCGTTCGGGATCGCCAAAGCGGCGGAAGATCCTGTCAGCAAGCGGCAGTGAACGGGCATTCGCAAGGTTGCAGTAATCAAGACCGGGGCAGGCGATGATATCACTGACCAGCCCGTTCTCGCCGCCGCCAAGGCCGGCCTCCACGGCATCGCGGTAGAACGCCGGCAACGCATCGCGCCGCACATGCGGAATGATGATGTTCTGCTGATAGGTGACGCGAATCTCGCCCGTACCATGATCATCGGCGAGATCGGCGATGGCCTCCATTTCCGAGGCCGAGGCATCGCCCGGGGGCCGGCCGGCCGATTTCAGCGATACAACCGCATTGGCATAGCCACCAAGGCGGTGCGGCAGCGCATTCTGGCGGAGCCATCTGGCAAAGCCGGCATCATGCCGCTGCGCGGTCGCCAGCGCCACCGGCACCGGTGATGCGTCCGGCAGCTCGGGTGGCACGAAATAGGCGGCGATACGTTCATATTCTGCCTGCGGCAGATCGGTAGTGGTGTCCCTGACAAGCCCCCATTCGGTATTCACCGCCTCGGCAAAGGCCTCGATCCCCATATCATCGACAAGGATCTTGATGCGGGCCTTATAGATATTGTCCCGCCGGCCAGCCGCGTTATAGACGCGCATCACCGCCTCGAGATAGGACAGAATATGGCGATTAGGAATGAAATGCGCCAGCTGGCGAGCCACCCGCGGGGTGCGCCCCTGGCCACCTCCGACCAGAATGCGAAAGCCGGTCTCACCGCCCCGACTCCTGACAATCCGCAATCCGATATCATGGAATCCGGTCGCCGCGCGGTCCTCGGCCCCGGCCGAAATGGCGATCTTGAACTTGCGTGGCAGGAAGGCGAATTCGGGATGCAGCGTCGACCATTGGCGGATGATCTCCGCCCAGACCCGCGGATCGCCGATTTCGTCATGCGCCGCGCCGGCAAGCGGGTCGCAGGTCACGTTGCGGATACAGTTCCCCGAGGTCTGGATGGCGTGCATGTCAAAGGTGGCCAGCCGGTCAAGAATATCGGGCGCATCAACAAGCTTGATCCAGTTGAACTGGATGTTCTGGCGGGTGGTGAAGTGGCCGAATCCGCGATCGAAATCACGGGCGATCGCAGCCAGCCCGCGGAGCTGGTCACTCGACAGCACACCATAGGGAATGGCGATGCGCAGCATATAGGCGTGAAGCTGCAGATAGAGGCCGTTCTGCAGGCGCAGAGGTTTGAATTCATCCTCGCTCAACTCACCACAAAGCCGCCTTGTGACCTGGTCGCGAAACTGCGCCGCACGGCTCTCAACGAACCTCCTGTCGAACTCATCATAGCGGTACATTATCCATCTCCTTAGGCATCTTGTTCGGGGGGGCGCGGAACACGCGCCAGGTTATCCTGCGGCGGGATGATGGTCGGACCACGACCGGCGCGAATGCGCTCGCGCATCGATGTGTCGGCGCGGCCGTCAACCGACACCTCATAGGCGGCGACGATATAGTTCCGGTGGCAGGCAGCGGCCACCTCGGCGCGCGCCACCTCGGCGCCGGTATCGGAAAAGACGGCTGCCTGTGTCGCTGTCTCGCTCCAGCAAAGCGCGTCTGTCAGCCATATGACCACGCCGTCATTCAGCCTGTTGGCGGTGAAGATCACATCCGTCATGAAGGACCCCCCGCAGGTGATGCCGCGCTGTCCGCGGACGGTGAACCGATGCGCTGCGGGCCTACGGACATGCTGGCGGGTATGTCGGCGGGTATGTCGGCGGGTATATCGGCGGGCATGTCGGTGATGGCAGCCTCCGGAGACCCCATCCGACGCGCGTCTGTTGGCAGGCCGGGCGGCATACCGGAAGGCTTGGCCGCGGGTATTACAGCGTCGGCGAAACCCCGCCTCGAAAGTTGTTCCACAAGCCCGGCCATGACCGGCGATGGCCGCATCGCCAGCAGCAGCACGATCCTGCTGCCGGCCGCCGCACCGGCAGGATCACCGACCAGCTCATCGACAAGATGATTGGCAGACATCTGCGCCCCAGCCACCCCCGCCCGGCCGGACGGCACAACGACAAGCGAGGCCTCGCGGCGCGCCAGATCGATGATCGCCGGCGTAGTGCCAGCCTCATGGAGAATGATGTCGGCATTGCGAATCGTCTCGACGCCGCGCAGGCTGAGCAAACCGGGATCGCCGCGCCCGATATCGACAATCCTCAGCTGCGCGGTCTCATGATCGCCGGGGGCCGCGATCAATCTGGCAAGCTGCCGGTCGGCGGCGTCTTCATCGCCGCTGATAATGTGATCCGCCGCCGGACCATCGACGATGCGGTGCTGGACGGCACGGCGCCGCGCCGGCACCAATGCCCGCAGATCGGTGCGGCGGCGATCAAGATAGCTGGCAAGCCTGCCGAAGCCGGCCGGTAGCATGCTCTCGATACGGGCCCTGATCCGCTGACCCAGGACAGGCGCCGCGCCGGCGGTGGAAATGGCGATCAGAACCGGCGCGCGGTCGACAATCGAACCGAGATAGAAACTGCAGAGAGCGGTGTTGTCAGGAACATTGACCGGCACACCGAGGGTCTTTGCCGTCGTCGACAGCGACGCATTCAGCATGGCGTCACCGGTGTCGAGGATGACCAGAGGCCGCCCGGCAATCAGATCATGCGCCTGACGGCAGGACACACCGGCAAGATATCTGGCACCGGCATGCCGGCCAAGATTTTCGGCGGGTCGCAGATCGGTAACCACCTCGACCAGCGGCGCGAATTTGCACATCAGCCGGATCTTTGCATCAAGCTGCGGCGCATTCCCGATCACCAGCGGCGGTGTCCCATCGACAGCGATAAAGGCCGGGAACAGGTGACGCGTGCCCATCAGCGTGTCTCCGCCGGCAGCGGATCACCGCCAACATCGACCGACAGCGTGCCGGCCAGCAGCGAATCACCAGCCAGCGTGACGACCAGCCCGTCAGTCTGCGGGCCGGTCAGGATCTGACAGGCAAGCCGCGAGCTGTCATCGGCGTCGAAAATCTCGGCAAGCCGGTCCAGCTCGTCATCGTCAGGCGCGCGCAGCGGTACCCGCCCGGCCCCGGTGATGCGGACATGACAGGTGGCACAGGCGCAGGCACCGCCGCACTCGGCCCTGATCGGCAGGCCATAATCGCGAAGGACTTCCATGAGACGCCACCCCGCCGGCGCCTGAAGCGTATGGCTGGCCCCGCCGGGCAGACGCGCGACGATCGTGAAGACAGCGTCATCGGCCGCATCCGCGGCATTCTCGGCAAGACGAGGCGGGCTGAAATTCGGTGCGAACATGTTCGGTCACTCCACAGAATCGGTGTTGGGGCGGTTGTTGGACGATTTTGGAAGGATTTTCTGAATCCGAAATGATCCTGGTGTGAAAAATTTATTTTTTTTCTTAAAATACCTGAAACCGCGAAAAATTTTCTTTCTCTGGGCTGAGGATAAGGGTTCTGACCCCGCGCACTGGCGACGATGCGGCAATTCGGATGGTTTGCAGGTCGCTGCTGAAATTGTTATATCGCAGGCGCAATATCGAAGTCCCTCTGGCAGGGAATCCGTTCGGGGTCTGCAATGCCGTCTCATATGTCCGCAACCGAGGTTGCCAATCGTGCGCCGCTTGGCGCGCGCACCGACAATTTTGCCTTCTGGTGGTTGATCATCATGGCCGGCCTTGTCGGCGTGATGGTGCTGATCGGCGGGGTGACGCGCCTGACCGGCAGCGGGCTGTCGATGGTCGAATGGCGCCCCTTGATGGGAACGCTGCCGCCGCTGACCGCCGCCGAGTGGGACCGGGTCTACCAGCTTTATGTCAATTCGCCGGAATATGGGGAATTCAATTACGGAATGGACCTTGCCGGCTTCAAGACGATCTTCTTCTGGGAATATGTACATCGTCTCTGGGGACGGCTTCTTGGCGTTGCCTTCGTTGGCCCCTTTGTCTGGATGATCATCCGCGGCCGGGTGCCAACCGGGCTTGGCGGGCGTCTGTTCCTGCTGATGATACTCGGCGGCTTCCAGGGCGTGATCGGCTGGTGGATGGTGAAGTCCGGCCTGACGGCCGACGCCACCGTCTCGCAATACCGGCTAGCCGTGCATCTCGGCATGGCGCTGGTGATTTTCGCGCTGCTGCTATGGACGGCCTTCGACATCCGTTATGGGCGGGCCGGCTTTCCCGGCGGCCATGCCGGCGGGGCGCTTCTCATTGTCGCGCTGACCATCCTCGCCGGGGCGCTTGTTGCCGGCATGGATGCCGGGCTTCTCTATAATTATTATCCCTTGATGGGTGACGGGCTGGTGCCGGTCGAATATGGCGAGATGGGGATGCTCGATGCGTTCGAGAACCCTGCCTCGGCGCAGTTTCACCATCGCTGGATCGCTGTTCTGGCGGTGCTGGCCGTGATCATGCTTGTCGTGAAGGCCCGCCGGCAGCCGGCGAGCCGCGGCCCGGCGACGCTGGCACTGCTGCTTGTCTTTTGCCAGTTCGTTCTCGGCATCGCCGTATTGCTGCATGGCGTGCCGGTGTCACTTGGCGCGATGCATCAGACCGGTGCGGTGCTGCTGCTTGGCAGTGTCATCTGGACGGCGCACCGGATGGCGCGCTGATTTTGGATTCCCCGGCGCACCGGATGGCGCGCTGATTTTGGATTCCCCGGCGCACCGGATGGCGCGCTGAAAGATCAGCTTTTCTTCGGCA
>CBFHRT010000149.1:0-5513 GCA_965658285.1 Puniceispirillaceae bacterium (SeqCode)
CACCGGGGCCAGTCACACCGGGGCCAGTCACACCGGGGCCCTATTCGGCCGCCTGCTCCACATCTCCGGTGGCCACATCAAGCGCCTGCGTCAGGTCGGCGATGATATCGTCGATATGCTCGATCCCCACCGACAGCCGCACATAGCCTGGTGTCACACCGGTATCGCGTTGATCCGCCTCTGCCAGCTGCGAATGCGTCGTTGACGCCGGATGAATGGCAAGCGAGCGCGCATCCCCGATATTCGCCACGTGATAGAAGAGTTTCAGCGAGTCGATGAAGGCCTGACCGGCTTTGTAGCCATCCTTCAACTCGAACCCGACCAGGCCGCCATAGCCGCCGCGAAGATAGGCATGCGCCCGCCGCGCCGCGACGCCGGTCTGCAATTGCGGGTAATTGACACGTGCCACCGCCGGATGGTTGTTCAGGAAATCGGCGACCTTGGAGGCATTCGCCACATGCTCCCTGATCCGCAGCGGCAGGGTTTCCAGCCCCTGGATCAGTTGGAAGGCGTTGGCCGGGCTGAGCGCGCCGCCAAGATCGCGAAGCAATGTCACCCGCGCCTTGAGGGCAAAGGCAACCGGTCCGAGCGGGGCTGCCGCCTCGGCCCACACTGCCCCGTGATAGGACGGGTCGGGCGTGTTCAGCGCCGGCTGCTGGTCCGGATGCGCCGCCCAGTCGAAATTGCCACCATCGATGATGACGCCGCCGATCGAGGTGCCGTGCCCACCGATATATTTCGTCAGCGAATGCACGATCACGGCCGCCCCATGATCGAATGGCCGGGTCAGCAACGGCGCTGCCGTGTTGTCGACAATCAGCGGAATGCCACGGGCACGGCCGATTTCGGCCACCTCACCAATCGGAAACACCTCAAGCTTCGGATTCGGCAACGTCTCGGCATAATAGGCACGTGTCCGATCATCGCTTGCCTCGGCGAAATTCTCCGGGCGGGACGGGTCGACAAATCGCACCTCGATCCCCTGCTGGCGAAGCGTATTCTGGAACAGGTTCCAGGTGCCACCATACAGATCGGTCGAACTGACGATGTTGTCGCCGGCAACAGCCAGATTCTGCACGGCGTAGGCCGATGCCGTCTGGCCCGAGGCCACGGCAAGTGCCGCCGAACCGCCCTCGATGGCCGCCAGCCGCCGTTCCAGCACATCGGTCGTCGGATTCATGATCCGGGTGTAGATATTGCCAAGCTCGGACAGGCTGAACAGGTTTGCCGCATGCTCGGTCGACCCGAACTGGTAGGAGGTCGTCTGGTAGATTGGCACCGCGACCGCGTTGGTCGTCGGATCAGCACGATAGCCGGCATGAAGCGCCAGCGTGGCGGGATGGATAGACTCAAGATCAGACATTATCAGTCTCCTCTTTAGTGCTTTCGGCGGCATGCCGGGGCGCACAAGCTGAAATCAAATCGCCCGACCGATTTCGGGGACGGCCGGCCCCTGGCCCCGATGGGACCGGTGATGTCTTGCGCTGTAGATAAACGGTCATGAAAAAACCGCCTTGGCTGCAGCGCCCTGTAGCTGGCGCTGATCCCTTGGCGGTTGGTGAACCTGGGGTGACCGTTACCGGTCCGAGCGCTTTAGCTGTATTTCTTAATCGCCCGCAAGTTGACTGTTAAATCGGCGATAGAGCTAGGGTACCGCTGAGTGCGCCACGCTCAAGCGGAAAATGGAGACGAGGTGAAAAAAGCAAAAAAGCATCTGCCACGCCCGAGGTTTCGGGGCAAATCATTGCCCTGGACGTCCATGATGCGGGAAATGTGTTTTCACACCAATTGCCACCTGCCGCTTCAGATCGCCGCCGGGTGGCCCGCCTTCTTTGCGCCAAGCTTGCTTGCCCCCTGCTTGCCCCCGAGCTTGCTTGCCATTACCGGGCCGGCTTCATATAGTCTGGCGGCAGGTCAGGGGCATTCGCCTGACCGCCCTGTTCACCCCGCCGGATCGTGACCTCATGAGCTGGCAGCCATCCCTGAGGCCCCCGATGACCAGCGTCATGCGCGTTCCCTTGAAAAAGCTTACCGAAGGCGACATGCCCTCGCCGGAGGAAATCCGTGAATGCTTCAACGCCATCATGGAAGGCGAGGTCAGCCAGATCCAGATGGCGGCGTTCCTGACCGCGCTGAAAATGCGTGGTGAGCGGGTCGAGGACATTGCCGCTGCCGCCAGTGTGATGCGCGAGAAAGCCACCATCATCGAGGCACCCGAGGGCGCGATGGACATTGTCGGAACAGGGGGTGACGGCATCGGCACCTACAATATTTCCACCGCGACGGCCTTTGTGGTCGCCGGGTGCGGGGTGCCCGTGGCCAAGCATGGCAACAAGGCTGTCTCGTCAAAGAGCGGGGCGGCGGATGTGCTGTCTTGCCTTGGCATCAATCTGGAGTGCGAGATGGCGACGGTAGGCCGCGCGCTTGATCAGGCCGGGATCTGTTTCCTGATGGCCCCGCGCCATCATTCGGCGATGCGCCATGTGGCCCCGGTGCGCGCCGATCTGGGGCTGCGGACAATCTTCAATATGCTGGGACCGCTTGCCAACCCGGCGCTGGTGCGCCGCATCATGGTCGGGGTTTTCGACCCGCAGCTATGCGCGCCCTTCGCCGCCGCGCTGTCCAGTCTCGGCACGACGCATGCCTGGGTGGTTCATGGCGATGGCGGCCTTGACGAAGTATCGACAACCGGCCCGACACAAATTGCCGCGCTGGCCGATGGGGTGATCGAGGAATTCACCATCTCACCTGATGATCTGGGGCTGGCCACGGCCTCGACCGATGATCTTCGCGGCGGCACGCCCGAGGAGAACGCGGCCAGCCTTCGCGCCGTGCTTGATGGGGTGACCGGCGCCTACCGCGATATCGTCATCTTCAACGCCGCCGCGGCGCTTGTAGGCGGTGGTCATGCATCCGATTTGCAGGAGGCTGCCGCGCGCGCCCGCGATTCGATCAGCAGTGGCAAGGCGATGGCGGCGCTCGACAACCTTGTCGAGATTACCAACAGCGACGCCGGGAGCGCCTAGGCCGATGCAGGATGTTCTGGCCCGAATCATCGATGGCAAGCGTGACGAGGTTGCGGCACTGAAAGCCGCCACATCGCGATCCGATCTTGAGGCGGCAGCGGCCGCGGCCTCGCCTGTACGTGGCTTTACCAATGCGCTGCGCGACGCGTCGCAAGATGGCTATGGGCTGATTGCCGAGCTGAAAAAGGCCTCGCCGTCAAAGGGGCTGATCAGACCGGATTTCGATCCCGAAACCCTCGCCCGTGCCTATGAGAAGGGCGGTGCGACCTGTCTTTCCGTGCTGACCGACGCGCCCTGGTTTCAGGGCGCACCCGAATATCTGGTCGCGGCGCGAAACGCCGTTAGCCTTCCCGTGCTCCGCAAGGATTTCATGATCGATCCGATGCAGATCATCGAATCCCGCGCCCTTGGGGCCGACTGTATCCTGCTGATCATGGCGGCGCTTGACGATGGCGCGGCGGCCGAGCTTGAGGCCTGCGCCACAGGGCTTGGCATGGATGTGCTGATCGAGGTCCATGACCCGTCCGAACTGGAGCGGGCATGCCAGCTGCAATCACCGCTGATGGGCATCAACAACCGCAATCTGAAGACCATGGAAATTTCACTCGATGTCGGGGCCGCGATGCTGCCGGAACTCCCCGATGACCGGATCGCCGTCGCCGAAAGCGGGCTGTTCGCGCCAGCCGATCTGGCGCGCATGGCGGCGACCGGGGCCCGTTGCTTCCTGATTGGCGAGTCACTGATGCGGGCCGACGATGTTGCCGCGGCGACGAAGGCCATCCTTGCCAATCCTGTTCCTGCCAAGGGATAGATACCATGTCCGATCTCACCCATTTCGATGCTGACGGCAAGGCCCAAATGGTCAATGTCGGTGATAAGCCGGTAACGGACCGTGTCGCAGTGGCACAGGGCAACATCACCATGGCGGCCGACACGCTGGTGAAAATTCGTGAAGGCGGGTTCGGCAAGGGTGATGTTCTCGGGGTGGCGCGCCTGGCCGGCATCATGGGCGCCAAGCAGACTGCCAACCTGATCCCGCTCTGCCACCCGCTTGGCCTCGATCATGTCGCCGTTGATCTGGAGCCGGATGACAGCCTTCCCGGCGTGCGGATCACCGCCACCTGCCGCGTGACGGGACGCACCGGCATTGAAATGGAGGCGATGACGGCGGTCTCGGTCGCGGCGCTGACGATCTATGACATGTGCAAGGCGGTTGACCGCGCGATGGTGATCGGCGCTGTCAGGCTGACCCACAAATCGGGCGGCAAGTCCGGGGTCTTTGATGCCAAGGAATGATGGGAAAGTTGATAAGGGGTTGATGACTGATGGGCCGCCGCCTCTCCTTCCCGTTGCCGAGGCGCTGACCCGCATCCTCAAGGGCCTGACACCGTCCGAGAGCGAAATCTGTGCGCTGCAGGATGTCAGCGGCCGCGTGCTGGCAACCGACATTGCCGCCAGGCTAAGCCTGCCGCCAGCCGCTATGTCGGCAATGGATGGCTATGCTGTCCGCGCGGCCGACTGCATGGTCACAGGAGCAACCCTGACACGGGTAGGCGAATCCGCTGCCGGCAAGCCCTGGACCGGCAAACCCTGGACCGGCAAACTCGGCGGTGGTGAGGCGGTTCGGATCTTTACCGGCGCCGTGGTTCCGGATGGGGCCGACACCATCCTGCTGCAGGAAAATGTTGATGCCACGGATGAGGCAGACGGGGCGACAATCACCATCAATGAGATGCCGCGCGAGGGACAGTTCATCCGCCCTGCCGGTCTGGATGTGACCGCCGGTGATGCCATTCTGGCCGCCGGCACCGTGATGTCGGCGCGGCTGATCGCGCTGGCGATTTCGGCTGGCCACACCGAGGTCAGCGTCTGGCGTCGGCCGCATGTCGGGATCCTGTCGACAGGTGATGAGCTGGTGGCACCTGGCGGCACGCCGGGGCCAGGCCAGATCATTTCCTCAAACGCGATCTATCTGTCGTCCTTTGTCGCCGCATGTGGCGCGGTACCTGTCGATCTTGGCATCGCGCGTGACCGGCCCGGCGAAATGCTGGCCTGTGTTCGGGCCGCGACAACCCGGCTTGACCTCATCGTGACAAGTGGCGGCGCGTCGGTCGGCACCCATGATCATATCGTCGATGATCTGTCGGCAAGCGGTACCGAGCTCGGGTTCTGGAAAATCGCCATGCGCCCCGGCAAGCCGCTGATTCATGGCCGTATCGACCAGATTCCCTTTATTGGACTTCCCGGCAACCCTGTTTCCAGCGCGGTCTGCGCCAATGTTTTCCTGCGGCCGGCCATCGCGAGGTTGAGCGGCGGCGACCACTCCCCGCAAATGATTGCGGCGCGGCTTGCCAGTGACCTGAAAGCGAATGATCGGCGGCAGGATTATCTTCGCGCCACACTCACATACGATCCGCAGGGCCAGCCTGTTGTGACACCGGCACGAAAGCAGGACAGCTCGATGATCAGCGTCTATGCCGGTGCCAA
>CBFHRT010000150.1:0-5481 GCA_965658285.1 Puniceispirillaceae bacterium (SeqCode)
CTGAGCGCCGCTGCCAGCGCCGAGATGATCACATCGCACGGCATCTCGACCTTTGGTGAACTCAAATACAGCGCCGACTTCCCGCATCTCGACTATGTGAACCCCGACGCGCCGAAAGGTGGCGAGATCTCGGTCTGGGGCTTTGGCTCGTTCGACTCGATGCACCCCTACACGACCAAGGGCCGGGCCGGACAATTATCCTCGATGTTCTTTGAGAGCCTTCTTGAAGGCACGGCTGACGAGGCCGATGCCGTCTATGGCCTTATCGCTGAATCCCTCGAATATCCCGCTGACAGAAGTCACGTCATCTTCAACATGCGGCCCGAGGCCCGCTTTTCCGACGGCTCGCCACTGACCGCCGAGGATGTTGTCTTTTCCTATGAAACCCTGCGTGACAAGGGGCTGCCCTCGTTCCGCGCGGTGATTCAAAAACAGATCGAAAGCGCCGAGATCCTGTCACCCCACCGGGTAAAGTTCACCTTCAAGCAGGGGATCCCGACCCGCGACCTGCCAATGACCGTCGGCGGCCTGCCCATTTTCTCGAAGGCCTGGTACGACTCCACTGGCGCTGATTTCGAGGATTCGACCCTTACCCCCGGTCTTGGCTCGGGCCCCTATGTTCTGGACTCGCTGGATGTCGGCCAGCAGATCATCTATCGCCGCAACACCGATTACTGGGGCAAGGATTTGCCGATCAATCGCGGGCGGCATAATTTCGACCGCATCAGGATCGAATATTTCGCCGATTACAACAGCGCCTTCGAAGGCTTCAAGGCCGGCACCTACACCTTCCGGAACGAGGCTTCATCAAAGATCTGGGCCACGGGCTATGACTTCCCCGCCATCGAGAAAGGCTGGGCGGTCAAGGACACGCCACCAGACGGCACGCTGGCCAGCGGGCAGTCCTTCATCTTTAATCTGCGACGCGCGAAATTTCAGGACATCCGCGTTCGCGAGGCCATCGGTCTGATGTTCAATTTCGAATGGTCGAACAAGACGCTGTTCTATGGCATCTATGCCCGCATCAATTCATTCTGGGAAAACAGCCATCTGAAGGCCTCGGGACTGCCAGGCGAGGGAGAATTGGCGCTGCTTCGCCCGCTTGCCGAGATCCTTCCCGGCGGCGTTCTGGACAGCGAGGTGGTTCTCGCACCAACCTCGTCGGAACGCCAGCTCGACCGGCGCAATCTGCGCCGCGCCTCGGCGCTGCTTGACGAGGCGGGATGGGAGGTCGGCGATGATGGCATGCGCCGCAATGCCGATGGTGAGACGCTGCAGGTGGAAATCCTGAACGACTCGCAGGCCTTCGACAGGGTGATCAATCCCTATGTCGAGAATTTGCGTGCCTTGGGCGTTGATGCCATCCATACACGCATCGACAACGCCCAGATGACCGAGCGTGAGCGGAATTTCGATTTCGATATGGTGACCGGCAATTTCCGCACCGAGCTGACGCCCGGCTCCGAGCTTGAACAGTATTTCGGCTCTGAAAGTGCCGAATTTTCGATCTTCAACCTTGCCGGCTATGGCAGCGAGGCGGCCGACAGGCTGATCGCGGATGTGAAGGCGGCAGAGACGCGCAGCGATCTTGACGATGCAACAAGGGCGCTCGACCGCGTATTGCGGGCCGGAAAATTCTGGGTGCCACAATGGTTCCGGAACATCCACACCGTCGCCTATTACGACATGTATCGCTATCCGGACACCCTGCCTCCCTACGCGCTTGGCACGCTTGATTTCTGGTGGTTCGACCAGCAGGCTCATGACAGGCTGAAGGCCGCCGGCGCCTTCTGATGCCGGTCATGGAAGCTGTTCCCCTATGAGCGCCTATATCCTGCGCAGACTGGCCCTGATCCTGCCAACCCTGTTCGGCATCATGCTGATCAATTTCGTTCTGGTGCAGTTTGTGCCGGGCGGTCCGATCGAACAGATCCTCTCGCAGCTGGAGCAGGAAACCGGCGTTTTTGACAGCATTGCCGGTGGCGGTGGTGAACTCAGGCAGGCCAGCGAGCGCGGCGATTATCTTGGCGCGCAGGGACTGCCGGAGGATTTCGTTGCCGATCTCGAACGCCAGTTCGGCTTCGACAAACCACCGCTGGAACGGTTCCTGTCGATGCTGTGGGGCTATATGAGATTTGATTTCGGCGAGAGCTATTTCCGCTCGATCAGCGTCACCGACCTGATCGTCGAGAAAATGCCGGTGTCGATCTCGCTCGGGCTGTGGACCACGCTTCTGGCCTATATGATCTCGATCCCGCTTGGCATCCGCAAGGCGGTCCGCGATGGCAGCAGCTTTGACAGCTGGACCTCCAGCCTGATCATTGTCGGCTACGCCATTCCGGGATTCCTGTTCGCGATCCTGCTGCTGGTGCTGTTCGCTGGCGGATCCTATGTGAAGATCTTTCCGCTTCGCGGCCTGGTCTCACCCGATTTCGCCGACATGCCGGCCTGGCGCCAGATCCTCGATTATTTCTGGCATATCGCGCTGCCGGTCATCGCCTCGACAATCTCCGCCTTCGCAACGCTGACGCTGCTGACAAAGAACTCCTTCCTCGACGAAATCCGCAAGCAATATGTGCTGACGGCGCGCGCCAAGGGCCTGACCGAGAACCGCGTCCTCTATGGCCATGTCTTCCGCAACGCCATGCTGATTGTCATCGCCGGCTTTCCGGCGGTGTTTGTCTCGGTCTTTTTCGGCAGCTCACTGATCATCGAGACGATATTCTCGCTCGACGGGCTTGGCCGCATGGGGTTCGAGGCGGCGGTGGCCCGCGACTATCCGGTTGTCTTCGGCACGCTGTTCATCTTCAGCCTGATCGGTCTGGTGATCGGCCTGATCTCGGATCTGATGTATGTCTGGATCGACCCGCGGATCGATTTCGAATCGAGGCTGTCATGAGCCCGGGCAGTCAAAACAAGAGCCGCCAGAATCACGTCAGCCCGGGTCACGTCAGCCAGAGCCAAGTCAACACGGGTCACGTCAGCCGGGACCATATCAGCCTGAACCGGCGCCGGTGGCAGAATTTCCGGCGCAACCGCCGCGCCTTCATCTCGCTGATTGTCTTCAGCGTCTGTTTCACGGTTTCATTGTTCGCCGAGATACTCGCCAATGACCGGCCGATCCTGGTGAAATACCGGGACGGTTTCTATATGCCGGTTTTCCAGTTCTACTCTGAAAAAACCTTTGGCGGCGACCTTCGAACCGAGGCAATCTATGGCGATATCGAGGTACAGTGCCTGATCATCACCGGCGGGATCGAGGCCTGCTGGGACACGCCCGAGATCCTGATCGAGGATGCCGCGGACGGGCGCATTGATGGCCGGGAGATTGCGCGCGGATGGCTTGTCTGGCCGCTGATCCCCTATCATCATTCGACCATCGCGACGCTCGATGGCCCGGCCCCCTCGCCGCCGGATGGCGATCACTGGCTTGGCACCGATGATACGGCGCGCGATGTACTGGCGCGGATCATCTATGGCTTCCGGCTGTCGGTGCTGTTCGCCATCATCGTCTCGGTGATGGCGTCGGCCATCGGCATCCTTGTCGGCGCCGTGCAGGGCTATCTTGGCGGCCGCACCGATTTGCTGGCACAAAGGCTGATCGAAATATGGGGGGCGACGCCGTCGCTCTACATCATCATCATCGTCTCGGCGATCTGGCGGATGGATTTCTGGCTTCTGGTCTTCCTGATGACGCTGTTCAGCTGGACGGCACTGGTCGGGGTTGTGCGGGCGGAATTCCTGCGGGCGCGCAATTTCGAGTATGTTCAGGCGGCCAAGGCGCTTGGCGTGCGGCCCCTGGCGATCATGTTCAGACATGTGTTGCCGAACGCGATGGTGGCAACGCTGACAATGCTGCCCTTCATTGTCACCGGCGCCATCGGCTCGCTGGCAGCGCTTGATTTCCTCGGTTTCGGCCTTCCCTCATCGGCACCGTCGCTTGGCGAGCTGACACTTCAGGCCAAACAGAACCTTCAGGCACCGTGGCTTGGCCTGACCGCATTCCTTGTCTTTGCCTTCCTGCTGGCGCTGCTTGTCTTCATCTTCGAAGGGGTTCGCGACGCCTTTGACCCGCGAAAGACATTTTCATGACCACGCCGCTGCTGTCCCTTCGCAATCTGCGGATCGGCTTCCGGCGTGATGGTGTGATCACGCCGGCGGTCACATCGCTGTCACTTGATATCATGCCGGGAGAAACGGTGGCGCTTGTCGGCGAAAGCGGGTCCGGCAAATCGGTGTCAGCGCTGGCAAGCCTTGGCCTGCTCGCCGATAATGCCGTCCAGGACGGAGATATAAGCTGGAAAGGCGCCCCCATAAACCCGCATGATGAAAGCTTCATGCAGGGGCTTCGCGGCAACCAGATCGGCATGGTCTTTCAAGAGCCGATGACATCGCTCAACCCGCTTCACACCATTGAACGGCAGATTGGCGAGGCATTGCAACTTCACCAGCGGCTGCTGCCGGCGCAGACCCGCGAGCGCACCATCGATCTGCTGCACCGCGTCGGAATCCCGGACCCACAGGCGCGGATGGCGTCCTACCCGCATGAGCTGTCAGGTGGTCAGCGCCAGCGCGTGATGATCGCCATGGCGCTGGCGAATGGTCCCGACCTGTTGATCGCAGATGAACCAACGACAGCGCTGGATGTCACCATCGAGGCGCAAATCCTCGATTTGCTGGCCGAACTGAAACGCGACACCGGGCTTTCGATGCTGTTCATCACGCATGATCTTGGCGTGGTCAGGCAGATCGCCGACCGGGTTCTTGTCATGCGGCAGGGTGAGCTTGTCGAGAGTGGCGAGGCAGCGGATATCTTTGCCGCCCCGCGCGAAACCTATACAAAAGATCTGATCGCCGCACAGCCGCAGGGCATCCACACCGCGCAGAAAAGTGAGGCCGCCAATCTGCTGGTGGCGCGGGACATCAAGGTGCATTTCCCGGTTCGGGGCGGGCTGCTGCGCCGCACACGAAACGTGATCAAGGCCGTCGACGGGGTCGATCTGGAGGTTAAGGCCGGCCGCACTGTCGGCATTGTCGGGGAAAGCGGGTCAGGCAAATCGACGCTGGCCCGCGCCATCACCCAGCTTGTCACCTGTCAGGGCCGCATCACCTTCGATGATTCTGAAATCAGTCAACGCGACAAAGGTGGGCTACGGGCCTTCCGCCGACAGGTGCAGATCGTCTTCCAGGACCCTTACGGGTCATTGTCACCGCGCATGTCTGTCGGCGACATCATTGCCGAGGGACTGGTCGCACATGATATCGGCACGGCCGAGGAACAGCGTGCCGCGGTGGCAGAGGTTCTGCAGGAGGTCGGTCTGGACCCGGCGGTGGCCGGCAATTACCCGCATGAATTCTCCGGCGGCCAGCGCCAACGGATCGCCATTGCCAGGGCGCTGATCCTGAAGCCGCGGATCATCCTGTTCGATGAACCGACCTCGGCCCTCGACATGACGGTGCAGAAATCGCTGATTGCCCTCC
>CBFHRT010000151.1:0-5471 GCA_965658285.1 Puniceispirillaceae bacterium (SeqCode)
TGTACCTGTTTTGTTCCTTTTTCAAGAACATTTTCATGGTTTGTTCTATTTTGTCGGTAAATCCCCGGCCCAGATCACAGAATTCATGGCTGGTGGAACTCAGGGCTGGCGGAATTCCCCGGATCAAGGTTTGAACTCTGCGCTCATGCCATCGCCTTGCCAGAACATCACCAGCCCAGAACATCGCCAGCCCGGAACATCACGAGCCCAGAACATCACGAGCCCAGAACATCACGAGCCCGAAACAGGGCGAGCCATTTCGGGCCGGCAATACAAAACGGCCCGCCAGTTGAACTGTCGGGCCGTCAGCTAATTATTAGCAAAAGTAATATTAGGCATTCCGCAAGAGAAGATCGGACCGTTCGGATTAGTCGTCGCGGTGAATTCTCTCCATCCTTTCGTGCCGTTCCTGGGCATGCAGGCTGAGCGAGGCGATCGGGCGGGCCTCAAGCCGGCGAAGATTGATCGGTTCATCCGTTTCCACACAATAGCCATAGCTGCCATCATCGATCCGGCGAAGCGCCGCCTCGATTTTCTGCAGCAGCTTGCGCTCGCGGTCGCGGGTACGAAGGTCGATGGTGGCGTTGCTTTCGATCTGCGCACGGTCCATCTGGTCCGGCCGATGCAGGTTTTCCTGCGACAGGTCGGTGATCGTCTCGGTGGCCTCCGCCAACAGCTCGGCGCGCCAGCTCTCAAGCTTCTGCCTGAAATAGGCAAGCTGCATCGGGTTCATGAATTCCTCGTCCTCGCTGGGACGATACCCTTCCGGCAACAGGATCGGCGTCGCCGTCACACCACTGGCCTTATTATTGGCATTTTTGGTGGATTTCGCGGTCGACTTTTGAACCTTATTTTCATCCGAGGCGGTTTTTTTCGCTTTTTCGGTCATTTGATCATCCGTTTCAAAGACTGAATTTCCGCTTTAATTCTGGTTTCGCGATCACCGGGCAGGATTCCTGCAAAACAAGGCTGAGCGCCGATTTCACGAATCGTCCGCGGTGTGTGGGCATGGGATTACACAAAAAACCAGACCCCTTCAAGCGCTGTTTTATGATGCGAATTGTAAAAAAAGGCTTTTAACCGTTCGTTATTATTACTAAAAAGTAAATCACGCATATGTGAATTGAGGCTTTGGACAAGGTAAATTACGGTTTACTTAACGATGAAGACGGGCATTTCGACGGGCCAAACCGCCGGAGAATCCGTCAGGAGAATCGGAACGAGCCTGTCCAACTTTGATGTAGGAACTCAAGCCATGCATATCCTGATTGTAGAAGATGATCCTGTTGTCGCTGATGTTCTGGGGATGACGCTTGAAGAAGCTGGTCATTTTCAATCGACGGCACACAACATCGAGACCGCCCTTGCGGAACTCAAGCATAACAATGTTGATGCGGTGTTGCTCGACATCAACCTGCCGGACGGTGATGGCACACGGTTGGCGCGTCTGATCCGCAAGAACCACATCCCGGTTCCGATCCTCGTCGTGTCCGGCAATGCCAGCACCGACGACAAGATTGCCGCTCTTGGTGCCGGCGCCGACGGCTATTTGACGAAGCCGTTCGACAGGTTCGAATTGCTGGCCAATCTTGACGCCATCATCCGGCGCACGCATGGCCACAGCTCCGCCACTGTCGCTGTCGGCAACCTCGAGGTTGACCTGAACCGCCATCTGGCGCTGATCGATGGTGAACAGCTCTCGCTGACCGGCAAGGAATTCCGGATTGTCGAGTTTCTCGCCCTTCGCAAGGGGTCGGTGCTCAGCAAGACATCCTTCCTCAGCCACCTTTATGGCGGGTTGGACGAGCCGGAGCCGAAGATCATCGATGTGTTCATCTGCAAGCTTCGTCGCAAGCTGGAACTCGCCGGGGCGCGCGGTGTCAGCATCGACACGGTCTGGGGACAGGGCTATATCCTGCGGGAAACCGAGGCGATGACCCATACGCCGACCGATCTTCCCGACACCATCGGCAGCATCGATGCCGACGAACCCCCTGCCAGTGTGCAGACACGTCGCCGTCGCCAGACAGCGGCGCAGACAATTACCGCAAGCTGATCTTCGCGGAAGCTGCATCACGAACAATTTGCAAAAGGGGGCGTCATGCCCCCTTTTCTTGTGGCAACATTATCCCCCCGCCACATTATCCTGATCCTGACACCGCATGTGTCCGAGGCTGACTTGGCCTGTGTGCCTCTTGCACGGCAGGCCCGTATCGCGCACCATCACCGGACAACAGGAACATAGCTCATGCTCTATTTCAGCCTTGGCGATTTCGTGACACATCCCGACCAGCCCGACTGGGGACTTGGCCAGGTGCAGTCGATCGTTGGCGACAATGTGACAGTGAATTTCACCCATGCCGGCAAGCAGATGATCAACTGCGCCATTATCGAACTGGTCAAGGCCGATCTGCCCGCGACGGAGAGACCCGACTAGCCACCTTCCCGGGCCATGAGTCCATTTATGGTCGGGTTTACCACCCGGGCCGCCATATCATCCTGTTTCCGTCATGCCATGACGTAATTGGTGATGTCCAAGGCACGACAAGCAGAGATAGTGATGCGGTCGGCTCGCGCCTGTGTTTACGCCACCATCATGGGCGCATCTCATCACATTTCCGGCAGCGCGTTTGACAGTGGGGGACATATCAGATGGACGAAGCAGGCGTTCCGTCAGACCGGCAGCAGGGCCGCAAATCCAGCCGTGGCCGTGGCAATTACAAGCCGAAAGGCCGGCTTGTCGACCCGGCCGCGCTGCGAGACATCGAATCGCGCCTCGGCCCGGAGGCACCGCGCCGTGACCTGCTGATCGAATATCTGCATCGCCTGCAGGATGAATTCCACCATCTTTCGGCGCGCCATCTGGCGGCGCTGGCAGCGTGGATGGGCCTGCCGATGGCCGAAATCTGGGAAGTTGCCAGCTTTTATGATCATTTCGACCTTGTCCGCGAGGGCGAGGACGCCCCGGCCCCCTGCACCGTGCGCGTCTGTACCTCGCTGTCCTGCATGATGGCTGGCGGTGAGACGCTTCTCGAAACGCTGCAACCCTATGCCAGCGACAGGGTGCGGTTTGTCGGCGCGCCCTGCATCGGCGCCTGTGACAAGGCACCGGCCGCGGCGATTGGCCATCAGCTTGTCGCGCCGGCAAGCCTTGATGATCTGGCCGGAATCGACAGCCTCCCCATCGCTGCCGCGCCGGCCGGTGCCATTCGCTTTGAGGATTATGTGGCGGCGGGCGGATATGCCCTCCTTCGCGATCTTCTCGCCGGCACGAGGCCGCGTGACGAGGTTCTGGCGATCATGGACGATGCCGCGCTTCGCGGCCTTGGCGGCGCCGGATTCCCGACCGGGCGCAAATGGCGCATTGTCAGCGGCCAGCCCGGCCCGCGGATGATGGCGGTCAATGGCGATGAGGGCGAGCCCGGCACCTTCAAGGACCGGCATTACCTTTCTACCGACCCGCACCGCATGATCGAGGGAATCCTGATTGCCGCGCATGTCGTCGGCGTTGATCGCTGTTTCATCTATATGCGCGATGAATATCCCGAGATCATCGCGCTGCTTCGTGCCGAGATCGCGGCTGTGCAGGCGGCCGGACTTGCCGATCATGTCGAGCTGGAGCTGCGACGCGGCGCCGGGGCCTATATCTGCGGCGAGGAATCGGCGATGATCGAATCCATCGAGGGCAAGCGCGGCCTGCCCCGGCATCGCCCGCCCTATGTCGCCGAAGTGGGGATCTTTGGCCGCCCGACGCTGGTCAACAACATCGAAACGCTGCACTGGGTCCGCGATATTGTCGAGAATGGCGCCGCCTGGTTCAACGCCAAGGGCAAGGACGGCCATCCCGGACCACGTAGCTATTCCGTGTCCGGCCGCGTGGCGCGTCCCGGCGTTGTCGTCGCGCCTGCCGGATCAACTGTCAGAGAGCTGATCGAGATGTGTGGCGGGATGGCCGCAGGACACAGCTTCAAAGGCTATCTTCCCGGCGGCGCCTCAGGCGGAATTCTGCCGGCAAGCAAGGCCGATATCCCGCTTGATTTCGGCGGCGCGCTTGCCGAGGAAGGCTGTTTTGTCGGCTCGCACGCCGTCGTCGTGCTGTCCGATCAGGACAATATGTGGGACGCCGCGCGCAATCTGATGAAATTCTTCGCACATGAGAGCTGCGGCCAGTGCACACCCTGTCGCAACGGCACCGAAAAGGCCGTCGTGATGATGGGCGCCGCCAGCCCCGATACAGCGCTTCTTGGCGAGCTGGCGGTCACGATGGCCGATGCCAGCATCTGCGGCCTTGGCCAGGCGGCCTCGAACCCGCTGGTCAGCGTGATGAAGCATTTTCCCGAGGATATCGAGGACCGGGACGTCAAGGTCCGGGATATCAAGAGTCAGGAGATAAAGGACGGCGATCATGAATGACCATGATACCGGGAACGGCGATCAGGAAGGCGTGACCTTCACCCTTGACGGGCAGCCCGTCACCGCGCGCGATGGCGAGACCATCTGGCAGGCGGCGGCGCGCCACGGCACCGATATCCCGCATCTGTGCTACAAGGATGCCAACGGCTATCGCGCCGACGGCAATTGCCGTGCCTGTATGGTCGAGATCGAGGGCGAGCGCGTGCTGGCGGCAAGCTGCATCCGCACGCCAAGCGAGGGAATGATTGTCAATAGCGACAACCACCGCGCCAGGACCGCCCGCAAGATGGTGATGGAACTTCTGGTCGCCGACCAGCCGGAGCGCGCCGCGGCGCATGATCCGGACTCCGAACTCTGGCGCTATGCCGAGGCGCAGGATGTGGAGTCGGCACGCTTTCCGGCAAAACAGGCCGCCGAAGCCGACGGCAGCCACCCGGCCATCGCCGTCAATATGGATGCCTGCATCCAGTGCAACCTGTGCGTTCGCGCCTGCCGTGAGGTCCAGGTCAATGACGTGATCGGCCTTGCCGGCCGTGGCGCCGAGGCAAAAATCGTCTTCGATTTCGATGACGAGATGGGTGCCTCGACCTGTGTCGGGTGTGGTGAGTGTGTGCAGGCCTGTCCGACCGGCGCGCTGATGCCGAAAACGCTGCTTGATGCTGACCAGATACTGGCCATCACGCCCGACCGTCAGGTCGATTCGGTCTGTCCCTATTGCGGGGTTGGCTGCCAGCTGACCTTTTCTGTGAAGGACGAGAACATCGTCGCCGTTTCCGGGCGGCAGGGCCCGGCCAATCAGGGACGGCTCTGCGTCAAGGGACGCTATGGATTTGATTACATTCATAATCCCGAGAGACTCACCCAACCGCTGATCCGCCGTGAGGACGTGCCGAAATCGGCCTCGATGCCGTTCGATCCAGCCAACCCGCTGACGCATTTCCGCGCCGCAAGCTGGGACGAAGCGCTTGCTCTGGCGGCCACCCGTCTGGCCACCGTGCGTGATGAGCATGGTCCGGCGGCAATGGCCGGGTTCGGGTCGGCGAAGGGCACGAATGAAG
>CBFHRT010000152.1:0-5459 GCA_965658285.1 Puniceispirillaceae bacterium (SeqCode)
CAGGCATCACTTGGTAATGACCATCCGGTCGGACCGGCCTATTTCGACCACAGCCCGGACATCCCGCAGCGGATGATGGACCCGGACAAGGCGAAGTTCCATTTCGACAAGTCCGGCATCGGCAACACAACGGTGCCGATCGTCGCCGCCGAAGTGGCGCCTGGTGCCATTGACCAGTGTCTGTTCCTGCAGCGTGAAGCCGCAAAGATCGGCCTGAATATCGATGTCCAGAAGGTGACCACCGACGGTTACTGGGGCGCGGTCTGGCTGAAGGCACCGATGTGCGTCGTGTCGTGGAACATGCGCCCGACCGCCAACATCATGATGACACTGGCCTTCAAGTCGGATGCTGCCTGGAACGAGACCTATCACCAGGATTCGGAGTTCGACAGGATTCTGGTGGAGGTCCGCGGTGTGACCGACCCTGCCAAGCGTAAGGAAATGTACCATACGCTTCAGGAGAAGATTCACAATGACAACGGCAGCATCATTCCGCTTTACCGGAATTATGTCGACGCCGTGTCCGACAAGGTGAAGGGTCTGACCTATGTGCCGCTGAACAATTTCGGCGGTGCCGAGTCCCCGGTGACCCTGTGGCGCGACGACGCCTGACCATGAACTGAAAAGACAGGCCCCACCGCAAGGCGGGGCCTGTCTTTTTATGGGGGCACCCTGACATGACTTCCCTGATTCTGAAGAGGCTCGGAATCGGTCTCGTGACCGTACTTGCCGTTTCATTGATCATTTTCTTTGGTACGAAAATTCTGCCAGGCGATGCCGCGCAAATTCGTCTCGGCCAGTCGGCAACGCCGGAAAATGTCGCCGCCTTCCGGGCCCGTCTTGGTCTCGACAAGCCCTATATCGTGCAATATCTCATCTGGCTGAAAAATTTCATGATGGGCGATCTCGGTACCTCGCTTGCCAGTGATGTGCCGATCTCCAACCTGATCGCCGACCGCTACAAAAACACTGTCTTCGTCTCGGCGCTGACCGCCGCCATCGGTGTGCCGATCTCGCTGGCGCTTGGCATCATGGCGGCGATGTATCCCGGCACGCTCTATGACAGGGTGCTGACACTGGTGTCGGTGTCGCTTGTCGCGGCGCCGGAATTCTTCACCGCGACGCTGCTGGTCCTGCTGTTCGTGTTCGTCCTCGGGATTGGCAACGCCATCGTCGTCGGCTCGACCGAGGGCAAGGGCCTGTTCGAGTTGATCGCGCATTTCGCGTTGCCCATCACCACCCTGTGTTTCGTCATCGCCTCGCAGCTCATCCGGATGAGCCGGGCCGCGGTGCTGAATGTGATGAGCTCGCCCTATATCGAGATGGCGATCCTGAAGGGTGTGTCGCGCCGCCGGATTATCTTCCGGCACGCGCTCCTCAACGCCATCGGGCCTATCGTCAATGTTGTGGCGCTGAACCTTGCCTACCTCGTGACCGGCGTGATCGTGGTCGAGGTCTATTTCGGCTATAACGGGCTGGCGACGCTGATCGTCCAGGGTGTGCAGACACGCGATTATGTCCTGATCCAGGGGCTTGGCATGATTTTCTGCCTGACCTACGTCATCCTGATGCTGATTGCCGATATCGCGGCCTTTGCATCCAACGCGCGGCTGAGGCACCCGAAATGACAACACCGCCACCTTCCGAACATTTCGTTGCGCCCTATGATGCCGGCGTCAGCTTTGATGAGCTTCCGGACAGCGCGCCATCGACGCGCTACAAACCGTCATGGACCGGCTGGATCGGCATTGTTGTGGTCGGCTTCTGGGTCTTCATCGCCATTTTTGGCCCCTGGCTGGCCCCGATGGGCGAGAATGAACTTCCCTTCCCGGATGACTATTCCGAGTTTCAGCTGCCGCGTCCCGGCGCCTGGCTTGGCACTGACGAAAGTGACCGCGATGTTCTCAGCCGGCTGATGTACGGCGCCGGCCGCACCATCGGCATTTCCTTCATGGCGACGATGCTGGCCTATTTCATCGGGGTGGTTCTGGGGATTGGCGCGGCCATTTCCACACCGCGTGTCGACATGATCGTCAGCCGCATCAATGACGCCTTCCTCAGCCTGCCGACCATCATGCTGGGTCTTGTCGTCGTCGCCGCGGTCGGCTCTTCGATCCCGGTCCTGATCATCACCGCCGGCGTCATCTATGCCACTGTCGTGTTTCGCCTTGCCCGCGCGCTTGGCCAGGAAATCATGGTGATGGATTTCGTCGAGGCCGCACGCGTCCGCGGTGAAGGACGATGGTGGATCATCACGCGCGAGATCTGGCCGAACGCGGCGATGCCGCTGCTGACCGATTTCGGGCTGCGGCTGATCTATGTGATCCTGTTCATTTCCAGCCTCAGTTTCCTCGGCCTTGGCGTGCAGCCGCCGCAGGCGGACTGGGGATCGATGGTTCGCGAAAATCTGGGCGCCCTGTCATATGGAGCATCAGTGATCCCGGTTGTTGCCCCGGCGCTGGCCATCGCCACCCTTACTGTCGCCATCAACCTGATCGTCGATGATCTCTCCGCACATAGCGGCGGCAAGCTGTCAAAGAGGCTGTAACATATGGCGCGCACATCCGACCCGAATGACGTGGTCTTCGAGGCCCGCGACCTGAAGATCAACGCCGTCCGCGACGACGGGTCCGAACTTCCCATCGTCAAGGGTGTCGATTTCAAGGTCCGGCGCGGCGAGGTTGTCGCGCTTATTGGCGAGTCCGGCTCCGGCAAGACGACCATCTCGCTGGCGGCGCTTGGCTATTGCAAGCCCGGTCTGAAATTCGCCGGCGGCGAGGCGTTGCTGAACGGCCAGAATGTCACTGCCATGGATACAGAGGAACTGCGGCCGATCCGCGGTGAGAAGGTTGCCTATCTGGCGCAGAGCGCCGCTGCCACCTTCAACCCGTCGATCCTGATCAATGAGCAGGTCACAGAGGCGCCGGTGCTGCACGGCTCGAAAACGCGCGAGGAGGCCGATGCCAAGGCGCTGGCGCTCTATCACGCGCTGGAGCTTCCCGACCCGGAGACCATCGGGTCGCGCTATCCGCACCAGGTATCGGGCGGCCAGCTGCAACGCCTGATGGCGGCCATGGCGCTGTGCGGCGAGCCTGATCTTCTGGTCCTTGACGAGCCCACAACGGCGCTTGACGTGACCACCCAGATCGAGGTGCTGAAAGCTTTCAAGCAGGTGATCAAGGAAGAGGGCGCGGCGGCCATCTATGTCACGCACGACCTCGCCGTGGTGGCGCAGATCGCCGACCATATCGTCGTTCTCTATAATGGCGAGATCAAGGAAGCCGGGCCGGTCGAGACCATCATCAACAAGTCGGAACACCCCTATACGAAACGTCTGATGGCCGCCATCAAGCCACTTCCCGAGGCCGGGCTTGGCGAGGCCAGCAATCATGAGCATATGCGTGACGCACCGGCGCTGGTGGCGCGCGGCATCGATGCCGGCTATGGCAAGGGGGCCGACGGGGCGCCGACAACAAGGGTGCTTCGTGACGTCAATGTCGCCATCGAACGCGGCAAGACGGTTGGCATCATCGGCGAATCCGGGTGCGGCAAGTCCACGCTGGCGCGCGTCTTCGCCGGATTGCTGCCGCCAAGCGCGGGGGATCTGGAACTTGACGGGCACCCTGTGGCGCCGAATCTCGCCGCGCGCACGCGTGATGAGCTTCGCCGTGTACAGTTTGTCTATCAGATGGCCGATACGGCGCTGAACCCGCGCCAGCGGATCAAGGACATCCTCGGCCGTCCGCTGGAATTCTATGGCGGGCTGACCGGCGCGAAGAAGACCGAACGGATCAATGCGCTGCTGGAAATGGTGGAAATGCCGCCACCCTTCGCCGAGCGGTTCCCACATGAATTATCAGGTGGTCAGAAACAGCGGATCAATCTGGCGCGGGCGCTGGCCGCGGAACCCGAGGTGGTTCTGTGTGACGAGGTCACCTCGGCGCTGGACACCATCGTCGGCGCGAATGTCATCGAATTGCTGAAATCCTTGCGCCGCGAGACCGGCGTGTCCTTTGTGTTTATCAGCCATGATCTGTCGACCGTCGCCTCCTTTGCCGACGAGATCGTCGTTCTCTATGCCGGGCGGGTCGCCGAACAGGGTCCGACCGACAAGGTGCTGTCGCCGCCCTATCATCCCTATACGCGGCTGCTGATCTCCTCGGTGCCCGAAATGCGGACCGGCTGGCTTGAGGACACGGTGGCAAGCCAGGAGACGATCACCGGCATGACAGGCGGTGTTGAACTGACCGATGTCGGCTGTCCGTTCTTCGCCCGCTGTCCGATGGCGATCGAGGGGACGTGCGATACCGTCGCCCCGCCGCGCCGGGTCGATGGCGAGGATCACGTCATCGAGTGTCATCGCGAGGTTGGCGATTTGCTTGGTGGCGGCTGACCGGGCGGTGGATGGCGGGCTGTTGGCTAGTCCTGTAGTTGCGGATAGGCCAACGCGGCGACGATATGAACCCGGTGTGTTTCGCCGCCATTCATCGCGGTGTGATAGCCGCGCGTATCGGTGAAATAGACCGACCCGTCGGCCGGAAGATGTGTCACGTGATGATTGACCACAAACAGCGATCCGGCATTGGTCAGGATCGGGATGTGAAGCCGCGGTTCCGGATCACGGTGCCAACTGTTGCAATTATACAGCCCCTTTGAGAGCACCCGCATCCTGCCAATCGGGAAGCGGCACGCCAGTTCGGCATGCACATGCTCGAAATAGGTGCCGGCGAATTGCGGGTTGAACGCGCTGAAATCGATTTCCGGCACCAGATCCTCACGCGCCTCCTCGACATAACGGTCATCACCGCGAATCCAGTAGCGACCGGACAGGTCGTTCTCGGTCCATTCGGTCTGCCCCGGGCGCTGCGTCAGCGGCAGCGCGGCAAACCCTTCATCCTGCATCCCGCCCATGAAATCGGCGCGTCGCAGGCATTCTGCGAGGGCGGCACGAAGCGCGCCAATATCGAAGGACAGCGCCAGCTTCTCGATCCCCGGGCCGGGAACAAAACCTGCCACCGAACGGGTGTCGGGCGGCGCCTGAAGACGCGCCTCGACAAGCGCCACATCGCTGTCTTGAATATGGCTGTCTTGAATATGGTTGTCTTGAGTGCGGCCGGCCTGAAGGCGATTGGCCTGAATGCGATTGGTCTGAATGCGATTGGTCTGAAGGCGATTCATCTGTATCTGGCCGGAATAGGGCTGGCTCATCTCTGCCGTGGCTCCGCAGGGTAAGGGTGCGATCAGGAGGCCGCAAAAGCCGCCACCTGTCAAGCCGCGCCGCCGCGGGCGGTCAGGACGGGTCTGGCACCCTGCGAAGATAGGGTTTCACACGGTCCCAGCCATCCGGGAACAGCTTGCTCGCCTCGTCATCCGACACCGATGACAGGATGATCACATCCTCACCCTTCTGCCAGTCAGCCGGCGTCGCCACCTTATGACCCGCGGTCAGCTGCAGCGAA
>CBFHRT010000153.1:0-5435 GCA_965658285.1 Puniceispirillaceae bacterium (SeqCode)
TCCTCGTGCCGCCCTCGGTGGTGCTGGTTCTCTATGCGATGATCGCCCGCCAGCCGGTTGGTCAGCTGTGGCTTGCCGGGGTCATTCCAGGGCTGATCCTGGCGTGTCTGTTCATTCTCTATATCGCCATTCGCTGCCGGCTGTCGCCGCATCTGGGGCCAATCCTGACCGGGCCGGAGCGCGATATCCCGTTCCGCGAGAAACTGCAGCTGCTGCAGGCCGGGCTACTGCCGCTGTTCATCTTCGCGGCGATGATGGTGCCGTTCCTGAATGGCTGGACGTCGCTTGTCGAAAGCGCGGCGCTTGGCGCTGTCTGCGCCTTCCGCGTTGCCGTCTGGCGTGGCCGCATGACCCGCCGGGGGTTCGAGGAATCGGTCCGCAAGAACCGTGGCATCACCTGCATGTTCATGTGGATCATTCTGGCCGCGCTGGCCTTCGGCGCGGTGTTTGACGGGCTTGGCGCCGGGCGTGCGCTGGAATCGCTGTTTGTTGGTCATCTCGGCCTTAACCCCTGGGTGATCATCATCCTGATGCAGCTGTCATTCCTGCTGATGGGCACCTTTCTTGACGACACGGCGATGCTGGTCATCGTGGCGCCGCTTTATGTGCCGCTGGTCAAGGCGCTGGGGTTCGATCTGATCTGGTATGGCGTGCTCTATACGATCACCTGCCAGATCGCCTATATGACGCCGCCCTTCGGCTATAATCTGTTCCTGATGCGCGCCATGGCACCGCCGGAAATCTCGATCACCGATATCTACCGTTCGGTGATCCCGTTTGTCGGGGTGATGGTGCTGATGCTGGCGATCATGATGCTGTTCCCGGAACTGGCGCTGTGGCTGCCGAACCGGGTCTATGATAAATAGATTTTGGCGCGAAGGCTGATGTCCCGTTAGCCAGAAACATCTGGCCCCCAAGATACTCAGGCTGCTCGTCATTTTTCAGGCTGTGCAGCCTTGACAACAGCACAACCGGTTCGGTTAAGTGTCACAAGTGTCTAAATTAGCAAGGTCCATTATAAACATGAAAGCTCTACGTAAGCGCGTCTGGTCTCCTGTTTGTCTGAGCGTCGCGGTAGCGATTGCCGGCGCGGCGACCACCGCCGGCGCCATCGAACGTCTGCGTGTTGGTGACAGTGTGCGCATCGCCTGTGAGTCAGCGCCGGTATATAGTGGCCCTTCCGCATTCGGGGTGCCCACCTCCGCGATCAATTTTGGCGAGACAGTCAAAATAACCGATTTGGCTGGCGCGTTCGAGCTTCCAGACTCCGATTATTCCTCACGGAAGAAACTGGAACAGCAGGCGCAGAGCATGGCTGGCGAAGGTACGCCGCGGGAAGTCAAGGCCGAGGAATATACCCGGTTCTCTTGGGCTAGTGTCGGGTCATCCCAATTTGTGCCAACATCTTGCCTCGTGTTGGAAAAGAATTTTGATGGCCAGACCATCGAGCGCGCCGAGGAGAAGGTTGCTGAATTGTCTTCAGGGAGGGCAAAACGAAATTTCTCTGAGGATGAGGATGAGGGTGATTTGCGGGCCGTCAGAGGCGCAGCAGGCGGCGCCAAGGGTGGTGCCGCCGACTATGACAAGATCGATCGCCTTATTGGCCACGCACAGGGTATTTACGATCCAACCGAATTGATGGCATTCAGGAAGGCTGGCGGCCTGGGAGAGTACAAATGATCCGGCACAAGTTTTATAACGTCATCCTTGGCTGTCTCGCCATCTTCATGCTGTCCTCGAATGCGCATGCGCAACTTGGGGGGCTGCTTGGCGGTGGCGATAACAGCAATCCGCTCGGCGGCATTCTGAAAGGCGGCGGCGACAACAGTGGCGGCGGCAACAGTGGTGGTCTCGGTGGTCTGCTTGGCGGCGGCGACAGTGGCGGCGGGGGTGGCCTTGGCGGGCTGCTTGGTGGCGACGGGTCCGGCGACGGGTCCGGTGGCGGGTTGTCGAATATGGGCGGCTTGGTCGGCCAGACGCTTAAATCTGCCGAGAACACGAATCTCGGACCTGTTGGTCGTTATGTGCTCGGCCGCGAACTTGCGGCGAGAATGCTTGGCAACTACGACGTCGTAGACGAGACCGACCCGCGCCTCGGCTATCTGCAGAATGTCGTTGTGAACCTCCTCAACGCGAGTCGCCTGACCAAAAACTACAAGTACCCAGTGGTGGTGCTGCTTGACGAACCTGATGTTGTGAATGCATTTGCCGCGCCTGGTGGGTTCGTGTTTGTCACCACCGGCATGCTGGGCTTCGTCGAGAATGAGGACGAGCTTGCGTTTGTTCTGGCTCACGAGATTGCGCATATCGAAATGGATCATGGTCTGAATGCGATCAAGCAGAACGAGGGTGCCAAGCTGTTCCAGAGTGCCACCGCCGATATGGGCGCTGGTGGCCTATTTGGAGAATTGCTGGCCTGGGGTGAGAATGGTTTTAGCAAGGATCTTGAACAGGAAGCGGATCTGCGAGGCGGCCAGATTGCCGGCAGCCTTGGTTATGACTGGAAAGCCGGTGTCAAGGTGATTGAACGTCTTGAAACCATCACGTCGCGCAAGCATGGTAGTGGTTATCCCGATGACCGTGCGGCGAAACTAAGGGAAGGTGCCGGTGCATCAAATATTCCCGCCGATCTGCTTGCCGCGAGGGCCCGGAGATTCACAGAGGCCTTGGCGAAGTAGGACGTTGGCCAGACCGCCTGGGGACATTGAGGCCAACTTGCGACACATAGGTGCTTCGTGACGGATTCTGACGCCAAAAATGCTAGCCAGGACGTGGCAACGTCCGCGGAAGAACTGAAGGGACTCGTTCTTGAACAGACGCGCGTCCTTGAACGGATAGCGAAGACCTTCGCGCCTGAGGAGGAGGAGGAGCGCCAGCGAAGATTTGTCAAACTTCTGGTCCGCAGTGCCTCTATAGCCACAATCGCCGTTTCAGGCCTGATCGGCAGTTGGGAGCTGGGTGTTTACCTCAAAGACAGCTGGGAAGTGCGCCGAATGGCCAATGATTATGCCCAGGTCGGTGTGCGGCTCTATTATCAGGAAAACAACATATCTGTCGCGAAGCAGTTTCTGGGCAAGGCGCTCGAGCTCCAGCCAAGCAATTCCGATTATCTGTTCCTCGACGCTTATATCGATGGCATGTCGGCTGTCCGTGACCTGTTCAATCTCGACAGGCCTTATGACGCCGCCGAACTGAATTCCGCTTATGAAGCCCTTGCTAAATCCGTGTTTCTCGAGCAGCAGCAACCTGACGCGCCCGAACCATACATTCTTCGTGGCCAGATTTATGCAGCCCTTAAGGACAATGAGCGTGCGCTCGAAACGCTCGAGCAGGCCATTGCTATTGACCCAGACAATGACTTCGCGCTGATGCGTTTGGGCGTCATCAGCTATAATGCGGGCGATGATGAAAAGGCGACGTCGTTCCTTGACCAGGCGATAGAGATCAACCCTGACTCAAAATGGGCGTATCTCTGGAAAGGCGTTATGGCCAGTGACGGCCGGGATTTTGACAAGGCCAAGACGAATTTCGATGAGGCGCTGCGAATAGATCCTCGTTTTGACATGGCACATTATAATCTGGGATGGGCCTATCTTGGGTCGAAACCGAAAAATTACACGGAAGCCGAGCGGTCGTTCCGCAAGGCACTGTCGCTCAATCCCGACTTCAAGGAGGCCTTTTACGGGCTTGGCATGGTGTTCGGATATCAGCGCCAATACAGTGTCTCAAAGGAGTATCTGACCAAGGCTCTGGAACTGGATTCACGCTTCCTGACTGCGTGGAAGTGGCGGGGCATCGTGAATGACGAGCTGGGCCTTTATGACGAGGCTCTGGCCGACTTCTCCAGCGCCATTTCCATTAACCCGACCAATTCCGACATTTATATGCGCCGGGCCCGTGTTGGTCTGAAAACAGAGGCTTTCGAGAAAAGTCTGGAAGATCTTCTTCTTGCCAAGAAGTATGATCCTGAAAATGCCCGGATTTTCCTGTATCTGGGACAACTTTACTTCAAACTTGATCAACTGGATGCGGCCACTGAGGCCATTCTTGAGGCGCTTGACCTTCGCGCCGGCTACAGTGACGCGCTGTCCCTTTTGTCCGAGATCTATGTCAAGCAGGAGCGCTACGAAGACGCCATCGAAGCTCTTGACCAGGCCGTGGAAAACACCCGCTATCGGCGTGAGCGGTTCTACATTAAACGGGCCAACGTGTATCTCGAAACAGGGGATACTGAGATGGCGCTGGCGGATTTTGTTCTGGCGCGGGAAGATAATCCGGAGAACGCGGCCGCATGGCTCGGGGAGTTCGAGGCCGCCCTGGCACTGGGTGACAAGGTTGTGGCAGGTGCCGCACTTGATGAATTTACCAAGCTGCGTCCGAATGACGACCGGATTGCTTCCTTCCGTGAAAAGGTGAACTGACGGTGTTGTTTAGATAAAGCCTGAGACGTTCGTTTGATCGCTCTGTGCAGATCTCACATCCCATCATTGTAACTGCTTTTCAATCAGATATGTCTTAGTCATATAGAATTGGCGTTTAGATGTTTAACCCGAGAGTAGGCGAGTTGTGACATGCTGGAAAATGAGATTGTATGGAAGAGCCGACCTTCACAAATTCCTAACATCCCCTATTTCATACTTCTGTCCTGGACGATCATCTTTCCGCTTTATCGTTATTTGAAGACACGCTTTATGAGCTACAGCTTTTCCGAAGACAGGCTGATCATCAAGGAGGGAATCCTGTCACAATCAGTCAACGAGATTGAGTTGTACAGGGTCAGGGATTACAGCGTTTTTAAACCATTCCTGCTTCGTATTTTCGGACTGGGAAACCTGCATATCATGTCGTCTGACCGCTCAAATCCTAACGTGACAATGCGCGCCATACATCAACCGGAGAGTGTTATGAACCGGCTCAGAGATTGTGTTGAGGGAGCCCGCAAAAGAACACAGACCAAGGAAGTCGATTTTTCCTGAGGCGCTTTGTTGCTGTTCTGCCTGATATTGACCTGGATCGATCAGGGATAGGCGTCGCGAGTGCCGGTCAAGCGTCAACCTCCAGCATATCTCAATCATGGGATTCGTTAGAGATCCCGAATATCACTATCAAGGAGCTTGGAGGGCGAAATCAATGCTGAACGTAGATCTTATGCTTGACGGCTCGGAGTTCTTTTCAGGTCTGGACGAAAATCTCAAAATCAAATTCAAGAACCGATTGCTCACAACACTGAACCGGAAACTAGGTGAAGGGGGAGAAGCGACAAACCTGACTGAAATCATGATTACCGAAGATAACGTGATGAAGATCCAGAAATATATTGGAAGCATTCGGTGCTTCAGTTGGTTTGGTCTGATTTTTGGCCCGCTATGGGCGGCCTACCATAGAATCCCCCTTGCAGTTGCCGTTGTTGTCTGCCTGTTCCTTCTTGCGTGGCC
>CBFHRT010000154.1:0-5431 GCA_965658285.1 Puniceispirillaceae bacterium (SeqCode)
GCGATCCAGGGAAGGCGTCATTATGCTGGTAGCCGCAGCAGACCGGCGCATCGAGGCGCTCGGCAAGCTTCATCGATTCGCCGATGGCGCCGCCAATGACAACGCCGGCGCCATTCAGGATTACCGGGAATTTGGCTTCCGACAGCAGCTTTGCCGCCGTGTCGATGGCCTCGCCGCCGCCAGCCGGGCGTTCGAATTCGACAATCGCCGGCAGCTCGATATCGATCACCTGCGTCCAGAAATCACGCGGCACATTGATCTGCGCCGGCGCCGAGGCGCGCTTGGCCTGCAGGATCACACGGTTCAGTGTTTCGGCGATCCGGACCGGGTCGCGGACCTCTTCCTGATAGGCGACCATGTCCTTGAACAGCGCCATCTGCTCGACTTCCTGGAAACCGCCCTGGCCGATGGTCTTGTTGGCCGCCTGCGGGGTGACCAGCAGCAGCGGCGTGTGGTTCCAGTAGGCGGTCTTGACCGGGGTCACGAAATTGGTGATTCCGGGGCCGTTCTGCGCCACCATCATCGACATCTGGCCGGTCGCGCGGGTAAAGCCGTCGGCCATCATGCCGGCATTGCATTCATGCGCGGCGTCCCAGAAGGTGATTCCGGCCTGTGGGAACAGATCCGAGATCGGCATCATCGCCGAGCCAATAATGCCGAAAGCATTCTGGATTCCGTGCATTTGCAGGACTTTTACAAAAGCCTCTTCGGTTGTCATCTTCATGATGCGTCACCCCTCATTCGGTTGTGGTCTTGCTTTTCATTTAAATCGACATGCCGTCGCCCTCGATCGGCTGGCGCCAGCGCGGTCCTGTTACCTAATCAATCGCAGGCATCTCCGACAAGCATTAGAGCCAGATAGGCGGAAACATAGGTCCAGATGTGGGTGCTGTCACTGGCGCGAAATGTCGCCATTGGGTGGCGGTGGTTGCGTCCCTCCCGGCTTCGCGATAGCGTCACCTTACAGTATCAGGGGCCTCTCTCATGGCCCGGTTTTCTGAAAGATGAGGATTCTCCTGTGAAGGTTACAAAGCTGGCGCCGGCGATGGGCGCCGAAATTACCGGCATCAATCTTGCCGAGAGTGATTTTTCAGACAACGTCTTTTTGGACAATGTCATTGGCGAGGTCAGGGCGGTCTGGCTGGAGCATAATATGGTCGTGCTTCGTAACCAGAACCTGGCCCCGCAGCAACAGCTGGCTCTGGCAAAGGCATTTGGCGCGCCGGCGATTTACCCGTTCCTTGAAGGCGTCGACGGCATTCCCGAGCTTACCGCGGTGCTGAAGCGTGAGCATGAGACGGTGAATTTCGGCGGGGTCTGGCATACCGACACCAGCTATCAGGACGAACCGCCGATGGCGACGATGCTGCAGGCCATCGAACTGCCGCCGATCGGGGGCGATACATTGTTCGCCAATCAGGAGCTTGCCTATGACCAGCTTTCGGACGGGCTGAAGGCGACGCTGGCGGGGCTTCGGGTTGTCTGCGCCGCCAACAAGGCAAAGGTCGCCGCGACGCGGACCGCGCGCATCGAGGAATCAGGCAAGGGGACGGATGTCAACGAGCTGGCGGCGATCCACCCGGTTGTGCGAACGCATCCCGAAACCGGGCGCAAGTCGCTGTATCTCAGCCCCGGCCATGCGACAAGGTTCGATGGCTGGACCGAGGAGGAGAGCGCCGGGCTTCTCGAATATCTGTTCCAGCATCAGGTCGCGCCGGAATTCCAGTGCCGGCTTGGCTGGGGTGTCGGCGATATCGCGATCTGGGACAATCGCAGCACGCTTCACTATCCGCTGAATGACTATCACGGGCACCGGCGTCTGTTGCACAGAATCACCCTGAAAGGCGATAAGCCTGTCTAGCGCGGCACCGATGTCGGGGCGCGACCACATGACTGGTCGCGGAGGGTAGGCTTGTGACCTCGCTGTGGATCTGGGTGACCATCGGTGCGGCGCTGTCGCAGACGGTGCGCAGCACCTACCAGAAAAAGCTGAAGGCACCGCTCGGTGATCTCGGGGCCAGCTATGTCAGGTTCTCCTACGCCATCCCCTTTGCCTGGGCCTGGGTCTTCATCTATGGCAGTTGGAGCGGTGAGCCGCTGCCGGGGCTGAACATCCCGTTCCTGTTATGGACGACCGTCGCCGGCGTCACGCAGATCATCTTCACCGTGCTTCTGGTGACGCTGTTCTCGCACCGGTCCTTTGCCGCGGGAACCGCCTTTTCCAAGACCGAGGTCATTCAGGCGGCGCTGTTCGAGGCGGTGATTCTCGGTCATATCGTCAGTTTTCAGGTCGGGCTGGCGATTGTCATCGGCGTTGTCGCGGTGTTTCTGCTGTCACTGGCAAAGAGCAGCCTGACCCTGCGCAACCTTGTGGCCTCGCTGTTCACCCGGCAGACGGCGATCGGGCTTGGCAGCGGCGCGTTTCTCGGTTTCTGCACGGTCGCCTACAAGGCGGCAAGTGATTCGCTGGCAAGCGATGATCTGGTGACACGGGCCAGCATGACCGCCGGCGTGTCGGTGTTGATTCAGGCGGCGCTGATGGGGCTGTGGATGTGGCGCCGCGCGCCGGATCAGCTGAAGGCAAGCTTCGTGCATTGGCGCGACAGCAGCATCGTTGGCCTGTCCGGCGCCGTATCGACAGCCTGCTGGTTTACCGCCTTCTCGCTCTATGCGGTGGCGCCGGTGCGCGCTGTCGGCCAGATCGAACTGTTTCTGGTGCTGGGAATCTCCTTCTTCTATTTCCGCGAGCGGCCCACCGGCAAGGAGCTGTTTGCCATGCTGCTGCTGGCGATCTCGATCATCATGGTGCTTTTTGGCTGACCCACTCTGATTGACCCGCCTCGGCTGATCAATTTTGGCTGATCCGGCCTGCTCACGTTCCGGTGAGCCGAATTTCAGAACCTTTATGTCTCACAGCAATTTGTCACAGCAATTTGTCACAGGTGCCAAATTTAATTTGGTGTTGGAGGATTCTTTGTCCATAGTGTGCGGTTCAACGATGACTTCAGGATTTTCTCGGAGGAAACCAAATGTTCATGAAGCATGGTATTGTGGCAGGCGTCGCCCTTGCGGTCAGCCTTGCAACGCCGGCTATGGCAAAGGTCGAGGGTGACACCATCATTCTCGGTTCGTCGATTTCGCTGACAGGAAAGTACGCAACCAACGGTCTGCACACGCAGCGTGGTTACGATTACGCCGTCAAGGTGATCAACGAGGCCGGCGGCGTAAAGGTTGGCGGCAAGAGCTACAAGCTTGACGTTAAATATTACGATGATGAATCGACCCCGGCTCGTGGCGCCCAGCTTGCTGAGCGTCTGATCCAGCAGGATGGCGTCGAATACATGCTTGGGCCGTACAGCTCGGGCATGACCAAGGCCATTGCGCCGGTATCGGAAAAGTTCGGTGTGCCGATGGTTGAGGCAGAGGGCGCGTCGCGCTCGCTCTTCACCCAGGGCTACAAATATCTGTTCGCCGTCCTGTCGACGTCCGAGCAGTATCTTGCCACCGCCATCGATTTCGCGGCTGAAAAGTCGTCGAATCCCGGTGACGTTCGCATCGCGCTGGCCTTTGAGGGCGACCCGTTCTCGATGGATGTCCGCGCCGGTGTGATGGACAAGATCAACGAGTACGGCATGAAGGTCGTTATCGACGACCAGCTGCCGGCTGACCTGTCCGACATGTCGACCACACTGACCAAGGTGAAGGCGCTGAAGCCCGATGCCCTGATCATCTCCGGTCACTCGAAGGGTGCCGCAACGGCGGCCCGTCAGATTGACGAGATGAAGGTCAATGTGCCGATGATCGCGATGACTCACTGCGAGGCAGCGAAGGTCCAGGAAAAGTTCCCGAAGACCTCCAACGGCTTCCTCTGCCCGACACAGTGGGTTGAAACGCTGTCCAAGTCCGACCCGATGTTCGGTTCGGCGGCTGACTGGAATGCCGGCTTCAAGGCCGACAACCCGTCCTACACCTCGGTGCCGTATCAGTCGGCACAGGCATCGGCTGCTGTCTATGTCTTCAAGGAGGCTTTCGAGGCTGCCAACAGCTTTGACAAGGACGCCGTCCGTGACGCCATTTCCGCAGTCGAGATGGAAACCTTCTATGGTGACATCAAGTTCTCGGAGAACGGCAACAACATCGCGAAGCCGATGTTCATGCGCCAGATCGACGCCAACAGCCAGTACAATCTGGTTGAAAAGGCCGGCGATATGGTGTTCCCGCGGAACGTCAGCTACTAGGGTCGCAGATTCCTACCTTTCGGGGGAAGCGTGTCGCTTCCCCCTTTTCTTGATGTGTAAATGTCTTAATGCGTAAATGCCTTAATGGATAATGTCTTAATAGACAGGTGCTTAACGGATAGGTTTCTGGGTCCGCATCTCTGTCGAGGAAGGGAATATGTGGGATAATCTACAACTTCTGTTCGTGTGGGCACCGATCATCAACGTGCAGGTCATTCTTGACGGCATTTTCGTTGGTGCGGTGTTTGCGCTGAGCGCGTACGGTCTTGCGCTTGTCTGGGGTGTGATGAACATCAAGAACCTGGCGCAGGGTGATTTCGTCATCATGGGCGGGTATCTGGCCCTGGCCCTGCATCAGCTGCATGTGCCGCTGGTGCTGATCCTGCTGATTGTGATGCCGGTGATGTTCATGTTCGGCTGGATCATCTATATTCTGATGATCCGGCGAATCCTTGACCAGGACATGTTTGTCTCATTGCTGGCCACCTTTGGCCTGTCACTGCTGTTGCAGCAGGTGATGAACCTGATCTTCGGGCCCGAGGTGCAGACCATTGACATGGAACTGCCAGTGTTTGATGCATTCGACAACATGGTCACCGTGCCGTCCTCGAAGCTGATCACGCTGGTTCTTGCCGGTGTCATCGCGACCGGGGTGATCATCTTCATGAAGCGTTCACGGGCCGGTCAGGCGATTCGCGCCACCGCGCAGGATCCACGTGCCGCGCGTGTCCTTGGCATCGATATTGACCGTGTCTACGCCTTCACCTTTGCCTTCAACGCGGCGTTGTGCGGCGCGGCGGGTGTTCTCGTCTCGATCATCTGGGTGATCCAGCCCTTCTACGGCATCACCTATTCGGTTCGCTCCTTCGCCATCGTTACGGCGGCCGGCCTCGGCAACCTGCCGGCGGTGATCGGTGCCGGGTTCGGCATCGGTCTGTTCGAGAAATATACCGGCGCGATCCTCGGCACCGCCTATGAGGTTGCGGCCCCGGTCAGCATCCTGCTGCTGGTTCTGATCTGGCGGCAGATTCAAATGAGACGGAATCGGCAGGTGGTACGATGAACATGACCAGAGATACAAAGGTAACCTACGGGCTGCTTGGTCTGTTCGGGGTTCTGGGGCCGATCCTGTTCCCGGATTACACGCTGTCCATCGCCTATCTGTGGATGATGGTCCTGATGGCGTCGACCTG
>CBFHRT010000155.1:0-5417 GCA_965658285.1 Puniceispirillaceae bacterium (SeqCode)
ATCGATTCGGTGAACAGGCTTGGCGCGACAGCCGTCACCATCAGCCATGACATGGCCTCGGTCAGGCGGATCGCCGACAAGGTGGCGATGGTGCATGAAGGCGTCATCATCTGGTGCGGGCCGGCAAGCGAGATGGATAACAGCGGCGTGGAAGAGGTCCATCAGTTCGTCCACGGCCTTGCTGACGGGCCGCTGACGCTGGCGGCGCAGGCCGAGGCACGACGCGGCTGATGGCAAAGGCGTCGGTCAGCTATGTATGCCAGCAATGCGGCGGCGGCCATCGTAAATGGTCCGGGCGCTGCGATCATTGCGGGGCCTGGAACACACTTGTAGAGGAACGGGTCGAAGTTCCCTCCGGCCCCGGCAAGAAGGCGGCCGGTCGGCGTGTCGACATGCAACCGCTGGCCACCTCGGCAGACGTCATACCGCCCCCACGCATGCAGACCGGCATGGCCGAGTTCGACCGCGTTGCCGGTGGCGGGCTGGTGAAAGGCTCGGCAACCCTGATTGGCGGCGATCCCGGCATTGGCAAATCGACCCTGCTGCTGCAGCTTGTCTGCCGCCTGGCCAGCGCCGGTTTCACCGCCGCCTATGTTTCCGGCGAGGAATCAGCCGAACAGGTGCGAATGCGGGCGCGGCGGCTTGGTCTTGGCAATGCCGAGGTTGATCTGGCGACCACGACGAACGCCGCCGATATCGCGGCCTCGATCGGTGGCAAGGATGGCCCGGACATCATCGTCATCGATTCGATCCAGACGATGTTCCTGCCGACGCTTGATTCGGCGCCGGGAACGGTCAGTCAGGTCCGCGCCACCGCGCAGGAACTGATCCGCGCCGCGAAGGCGCATGATGTGGCGCTGCTTGTCGTTGGCCATGTGACCAAGGACGGCGCCATCGCCGGCCCGCGGGTGCTGGAGCATATGGTCGACACCGTCCTCTATTTCGAGGGCGACAGATCGCATCATTTCCGAATCCTGCGTGGCGTAAAGAACAGGTTTGGCGCCACCGACGAGATCGGCGTCTTCGAGATGGTCGAGACCGGGCTTGCCGAGGTGCAGAACCCGTCCGAGCTGTTCCTGGCCGACCGACGCGACGAGGTCACCGGCGCGGTTGTATTCGCCGGCATCGAGGGAAGTCGGCCGGTGCTGGTCGAGATCGAAGCGCTGGTCGCGCCGTCCACCCTCGCCTCGCCGCGACGCAATGTCGTCGGCTGGGACAGCAGTCGCCTTGCCATGCTGACGGCTGTTCTCGAGGCGCGTTGCGGGGTGCCGCTGTCGGGGCGCGATATCTTCCTGAACGTCGCCGGCGGGTTCAAGGTATCGGAAACCGCGGCCGACCTTGCCGTGGCGGCGGCGCTGCTGTCATCGGTCAGCGGCAGACCGGCACCGCCGCGAAGCGTCTTCTTCGGAGAAGTCGCGCTGTCGGCTGAACTGCGGCAGGTAGCGCAGGCGGATGCACGGCTGAAGGAAGCTGCAAAGCTCGGCTTTGACATGGCGGTGATGCCGCGCCCGCGCAAGAAACTCGGCGCACCGCAAGGCCTGTCTCTGGCACAACCGGCAACACTTGCCGAGTTGATTGAAATCATGGGCGGTGTAGCATGAAGGCCACCAGCCGCAACGGAGCGCGCCAGAATGGAGCGCAAATGTCATGAGTATCGACCTGTCCGCCCTCACCCTGATCGATTATGGCGCCATTTTCCTGCTGTTGATTTCAGGTGGACTGGCGACGCTCCGCGGCATGACACGGGAATTGCTCGGTCTGGCCGGGTGGCCGATCTCGGTTTTCGCCGCCAAGTTCAGCGCCCCCTATCTGGAACCTGTGCTGACCGACCTGATCAGGGTCGAGGGGATCAGCGCGGCGCTTGCCTGGGGGGCACCCTTCGTGATCGTCGTGGTGCTGTGGTTCGCCTTTGCCTCGCTGGTGTCGCCAGGACTCAGCAAGGTCGGGCTTGGCGGTCTTGATCGTTGGCTTGGCTTTCTGTTCGGCTTGATTCGCGGCTTTTTCCTCGTCCTGATCATCTATGCCGGCGCGGTTGTCGTGGCCGAGGGTGAGAGCAAGCTTCCCGAGATGGTGACGGACGCCGCGATCACCCCGATGCTTCGTGACAGCGCGCATCTGATGTCGGGCTGGCTGCCCGCCGAGATGGGCGACCGGATCGTCGACAATCTTCCCGGCGCCAGCGAGACGACGAAGGACATCAAGGAGGCCGGCGAGACTCTTGGTGAAGCCAGCGAAAGCCTTGGCGAGGCCGGCGAGTCGAGCCTTGACCTGCTGGATGATGAAACAACGAACTGATGGCGAGTCGCCAACTTGATTTGCCAACTTGATTTGCCAACTTGATTTGTGAGGGGAATTCCCCAATAACCGAAGCCGCAGAGCCGGAGTGTAGCGTGATCCCTTGCAGCAAACCCCATCCTCGGGCAGACCGATGAAACCCGCTGACCACAAAATCGCGGCGAAGGTTTCACAACTCGACGGGTTTCATGAAGAGTGCGGGGTTTTCGGTGTCTATGGGACGAAGGAAGCCAGCGTCTTTACCGCGCTTGGGCTACATGCGCTTCAACATCGCGGCCAGGAAGCGGCCGGCATTGTCACCTTTGACGGCAGCGCCTTCCACGCCCATCGCGCGCTTGGCCATGTTGGCGAGAATTTCGGCGCCGACTCCCCGCAGATGCAGGAGCTTCGCGGTCACGTCGCAATCGGGCATAACCGCTATTCGACAAGCGGCAACGTCAATCCTTTCATGGAAATCCAGCCTTTTTCCTCGGAACTGGCCTTTGGCGGATTCGCGCTGGCACATAATGGCAATCTGACGAATGCCGGCCGGCTGCGCGCCTCGCTGATTGAAACCGGCAGCCTGTTCCAGTCATCATCCGACACAGAGGTCATCGTCCATCTTGTCGCGCGATCTCATCAGGCCGATGTCACCGGGCGGCTGACCGATGCACTTAAGCAGATCGATGGCGCCTATTCGCTTGTCTGTATTGCCGATGACATGCTGATCGGCGTTCGTGACCCGCATGGCGTGCGCCCGCTGGTGCTTGGCCAGCTTGGCGACAGCTGGATCATGACGTCCGAATCCTGCGCTCTGGATATTGTCGGCGCCCAGCATGTCCGCGACCTCGAGCCTGGCGAGATGCTGGTCATCGACAAGGATGGCATCCACAGTCAACGACCGTTCCAGAAGGTGCCGCCGCGTTTCTGTGTGTTTGAATATGTCTATTTCTCGCGTCCCGATTCGGTGGTCGAGGGACGCGGCGTGTATCACGCCCGCAAGGCAATCGGCGCCGAACTGGCCCGTGAATCCCACATCGATGCCGATCTGATCATTCCGGTGCCCGATTCCGGCGTGCCGGCGGCGCTTGGCTATGCCGAGGCATCCGGGATCGCCTTCGACCTTGGCATCATCCGCAATCATTATGTCGGTCGTACCTTCATCCAGCCGACACAGAAGGACCGCACCGATTCGGTAAAGTTGAAGCACAACGCCAATCCAGAAGCGGTGCGCGGCAAGCGCATTGTCCTTGTCGATGATTCGATTGTGCGCGGCACCACCTCGCGCAAGATCGTCACCATGATGCGCAATGCCGGCGCCGCCGAGGTGCATATGCGGATTGCCAGCCCGCCAACGACACATCCCTGTTTCTACGGCGTCGACACGCCAAGCCAGGACCAGCTGATCGCGGCGCAGATGTCGATTGACGAGATTGCGCGCGAGATCAACACCGACAGTCTGGCCTTCATCACAGTCGATGGCATGTACCGGGCGATTGCCGACACCGTTCGCAACCCGGAAACGCCACAATTCTGCGATGCCTGTTTCACTGGCGAATACCCGATCCAACTGGCCTCGGGCCTCAGTGCCAAGCGGGTCTCGCACGGGAGCGGAACCTGATGTCACTTGCCACCCCCGATCTGTCGGGAAAGCTGATTCTGGTAACCGGCGCGACGCGTGGCATCGGCCGCGCGGTTGCCGTGGCCGCTGCCTCTGCCGGTGCCGAACTGGTCATCACCGGGCGAACAATCGGCGCCCTTGAAGAGGTTGATGACGAGATCACGGCCCTTGGCGGACGTGCCACCATCGTCGAGATGGACATGAAGGACACAGCTGCCATGCCGCGGCTTGCCGCCGCCATCGCCGAACGGTGGGGACGGCTTGACGGGCTTGTTGCGAATGCCGCGATCCTGACCGCGCTGACGCCTGTCGGGCATATCACGCCAGAAGATTGGGAGGCCAATATCGCGGTCAATCTGACCGGCCAGTGGCATCTGATCCGTGCCTTTGACCCGCTGCTGCGCGCCGCGCCCGCCGGCCGCGCCATCCTCACCACCTCCGGCGCCGCGGTTGGCAGCCGCCCATTCTGGGGTCCCTACGCGGCCACCAAGGCAGCGCTCGAGGCGCTTGGCAGGTCATGGGCCGGCGAAAGCGAGCAGACAAATCTCAGGATCAATATGATGAACCCTGGCGGCACGGCGACAGGCATGCGGGCGGCCGCCTTCCCCGGTGAGGATCCGGCAAGCCTGCCGCAGCCTGAGGACATCGCCCCGGCCTTTCTTGCATTGCTGGCCGAGGATTGCCGGTATCATGGCGAGGTGGTCGAAGCGCGGGAGCTGATTGCTCGCTAGTCTGATGATTGGCTGTAGCGCGCCGGCTGAATGACCCCCCATTGCGGGGCCGGCAATGGTACCGGACGATGAAGAATGTCGGCAGCCAGCAGATCGCCAAGAAGCGGTGCCAACGTGAAGCCACGCGCCCCAAGCCCCCCGAGAATGAACATCCCATCGCCAAATCGTCCGACGACCGGCCGTCTGTCCGGCAGGCTTGCCCGGCGGCTGATACGCGCCCCGAACGATGTGGCATCATCGCCAAAGAGCGCACCCAGTGCGCCGGCAAGAAGTCCCAGATTATGATCATGACCGCCAGCGATGGACGCGGCGTTGACCTCCATCGCCGGATCGCGCCAGAAGGTGGCGCCAAGATCGTGCCGGCCGTCCAGCGCCGGTGTCAGATAGCCGCCAAAGCTGACACCCCTGTCGAGACCGGCCATGACATCGTTCGTTGGCACCTGGCTGACAAGACCATGCGTGATCTCCAGTGGCAGTTTGGCACCACAGGATGCCAGCAGCCGCGCCATATCCGCACCGGCGGCGATGACAACGGCATCGGCGCTGACCTGCCTGCCATCTGTTGCGATAAGCGCCACTCCGTCCGTACTGGTGACAAGCCGGTCCACGGTGAAATCAAAGAGTGGCTTCTCCGCACCAATCAGATGCGCCAACAACCTGTCCGGCCTGATCGCCCGGCCCAATTGGTAATGAATGGCTTGCTTGCCTGAGGCACCGTCGATATCCCAGCCACCACTGCCGGGCGCCAGCAGATCGGACGGCCATTGCTGTGTTCTGAAAATATCATGCCG
>CBFHRT010000156.1:0-5352 GCA_965658285.1 Puniceispirillaceae bacterium (SeqCode)
CTGCCGCCGCATGCCGTGCAGATGGTGCCGACCGATGACCGCGGGGCGGTTGGCGCGATGCTGGCCGCCAGCGGCGAGATCGATGTCATCATCCCGCGTGGCGGCAAATCGCTGGTTGAACGTGTGCAGACCGAGGCGCGGGTGCCGGTATTCGCGCATCTTGAAGGCATCTGCCATCTTTTTGTGGATGCAGCCGCCGACCCCGACAAGGCGGTCCAGATTGCCGTTAACGCGAAGATGCGGCGCACCGGAATCTGCGGCGCCGCGGAAACAATCCTGATTGATGAAGCGGTGGCGCCGGCCCTGTTGCCGTCCATCGCCAATGCCCTGCAGCACGCTGGCTGCGCGATTCGCGGCGATGCGGCGGTGTGCGGGCTTGTCGCCGGCGCCGCTGCGGCCAATGAGGCCGACTGGTCGACCGAATATCTGGACAGCATCATTTCGGTGCGAATCGTGCCGGGCATCGACGCCGCCATTAACCATATCGCCACCTACGGGTCGAACCATACCGACTGTATCATCACCGAGGATGCCGCCCGCGCCGACCAGTTCCTGCAGCAAGTGGACAGCGCCATTGTCATGGTCAATGCCTCGACACAGTTCGCCGATGGCGGTGAATTCGGCATGGGCGCTGAAATCGGCATCGCCACCGGCCGCATGCATGCGCGCGGGCCGGTCGGCGCGCACCAGCTGACAAGTTTCAAATATGTCGTCAGGGGCAATGGGCAAATCCGCCCCTGATCGCGGCCAGCACCGCCGCCACCTGACGCCGCCATTGTTTCATGACCGGCGGCGGCTTCGCGTCGGGTTGTTCGGCGGCTCCTTCAACCCGGCACATAGCGGGCACCTCCACCTCTCCGATCTGGCGCAGCGACAACTTCGGCTTGACGAAGTGTGGTGGCTTGTCAGCCCGCAAAACCCGCTGAAGGCTGTAACCGGCATGGCTTCGCTGGCGACACGGCTTGCCGCGGCGCGGCGAATTGTCGGCACGCGGCGGCATGTGCGGGTGATTGCACCGGAAACCGATTTCAGGTCGAGCCTGACATTCCAGACCTTGCAGCGGCTTCGCACACGCTGTCCCGGGCACAATTTCGTCTGGCTCATGGGGGCTGACAATCTGGTCGGATTCGCGAACTGGCAGCGGCACGATGTCATCGCCGCCACCATGCCCATTGCGGTGATTGACCGGCCGGGCTATTCTTATCCTGCGTTGAGTGCAGGATCGTTACTCCTGCGCCGCCGGATGACACCGCGGCAGATGGCCAGGGAACTGGCATCATCAAAGCGGGACAGAACCGGGTGGTGTTTCATCGCTGGGCGCCGGCACCACGCGTCGGCAACAGCCCTACGCCAGGCCCGACACCGGGCATAACGGCAGGGCGCAAAACTGGAGAGAGACGATTAGCAGAGTGCAATCGAATCCGGATCCTGACCAGGTCCTTGAATTGGTCACCTCCTCCCTAGATAGCGATAAAGCTGAAGACGTGGTTGCCATTCCGTTGCAGGGCAAATCGTCGATGGCGGATCATATGGTCATCGCCAGTGGCAGCTCTTCGCGTCAGGTGGCGGCGATGGCCGAGCATCTCGAGCGCAGGCTGAAACAGGCCGGTGTCGAGGTTCTGGGGCTGGAGGGCATGCGGCAGGCCGACTGGGTGCTGATCGACGCGAATGACGTCATCATCCACCTGTTCCGTCCCGAAGTTCGTGAATTTTACGGGCTTGAGCGGATGTGGGGCAATGACGGACCGCAGGAAATCATCACCGTCAGCAGCTAGGTCTGCGAGTGATGATTATGGCGGTGTGCGCGACATACCGACAGCCACGCCGTTGGTATGGCACGATCCCGGGCCATAATATCGGGCCATACTCTCGGGCCATAATCTCGGGGCACAACCCAATGAAACTTGTCATTCTGGCTGTCGGGCGGGGGCGTGCCTCGCCGGAGCAGGCGCTCGTCGAGGACTGGCTTGGCCGGTTGCCGCAGGGCGGTTCGATCATCGAGATCGAGTCAAAACTGCCATCCGGGCCGGCGCGCACGCGCGACGAGGGTGTGCGTCTGTTGAAACAGCTCCCCGTCACGGCACCGCTGATCGCCTGCGATCCACATGGCCGCGACACCTCGTCCGAGGCGCTGGCCACGATTCTGCAGGGTCATCGCGATAACGGCGAGCCGGCAGCCTATTTCGCCATTGGCGGTGCCGACGGACATGATTCCGCCGTACTGGACCGCGCTCTTGCACGGATTGCCTTTGGCAGCGCGACCTGGCCGCATATGCTGTTCCGCGCGATGCTGGCCGAACAGCTCTACCGCGCCAACATGATCCTCGCCGGCCATCCCTATCATCGTGGATAAGGGTCATCGTGGATAAGGGTCATCGTGGATAAGAGTCACCCTGGATAAGGGTTAACGGGCCTGAGCCGCTTCGCAGCCTGTACTCACAATCCGGCCGGCGTTATAACGCATTATGTCAAAGTCAGATCCCGCCATGTCCCACCCCCCCGTTGTCCTGTGCATCATGGATGGCTGGGGGCTGCGCGCAACACCGCAGGCCAATGCCGTTGCCCGTGCCGAGACGCCGGTTGTCGATTCGCTGAGCGCGCGCTGGCCGCATGCCAGGCTGGCCGCCTCCGGCCCCGATGTCGGGCTTCCTGACGGCCAGGTCGGCAATTCCGAGGTTGGTCACATGAATATCGGTGCCGGCCGGGTGGTGATGCAGGATTTGCCGCGAATCAACGCGGCGCTGGCCGACGGGTCACTTGCCGCGCATCCGGCACTGATCAGGCTGGCGGATGAGCTTGCCGGCACCGGTGGCCGGATTCATGTGATGGGGTTGCTGTCGCCTGGCGGTGTTCATTCGCATCAGGACCAGATGCTGGCCGTGATCGCCGGACTTGCCGGGGCCGGCGCGGATGTGGTGGTGCATGGCTTCACCGATGGCCGTGATGTGTTGCCACGGGACGCTGCCAGATCGCTGCCGCCCTTTCTGGCGGCGCTGCCGGCGAACGTCACCTTCGGCACGTTGATCGGCCGTTACTGGGCGATGGACCGTGATCATCGGTGGGAGCGCACCGCCGAGGCCTTTGCGGCGATCGTGCAGGCGACAAGCCGGCACCCCGCCGCACGCGATCCGCTGGCGGCGCTGAAGCACGCCCATGACCGTGACGAGGGCGACGAATTCATCACCCCGCGCGTCATTGCGGGTTATGACGGCATGCGCGATGGCGATGCCGTGGTGATGATCAATTTCCGGGCCGACCGGGTGCGCCAGCTTCTGTCATGCTGGCTTTATCCTGAGGAGGTGGAAAGCCCGGATGACGCAGGTCAGCCGGCGCCGCCGCGTCTTGCCGCCGCCATCGGCATGACCTCCTATTCGGCGGCGCTCGACGCGAAGATGACGACCCTGTTCGGCCCGCAGGTCATTGAGAGCACGCTTGGCGAGGTTGTCGCCGCTGCCGGCCGGCGACAGCTGCGCCTCGCCGAAACCGAAAAATACCCGCATGTGACCTTCTTCCTGAATGGTGGTGATGAATCACCGGTGGATGGTGAGGACCGGGTCATGGTGCCATCCCCCAAGGTCGCCACCTATGATCTGGCACCGGAGATGAGCGCGGAAGGCGTCCTGACGGCGGCGCTGGACAGTCTCGCCGCCCGTCGCCACGACCTCATCGTGGTGAATTTCGCGAACCCGGACATGGTCGGCCACACAGGTGATCTTGATGCCGCCATCAGGGCGGTGGAGACGGTTGATGGCTGTGTTGGCAGGCTTGCCGAGGCAGTGCTGGCGCAGGCTGGCAGCATGATCGTGACGGCGGATCACGGAAATTGCGAGGTCATGTGGGATGATGCCGCGAATTCGCCGCATACGGCGCATACAACCAATCTTGTGCCGGTGATCCTTGTCGGCGCGCCGGCGGGAACACGACTTCGTGACGGCAGGCTTGCCGATCTGGCGCCGACACTGCTCGATCTCATGGGATTGACGCAGCCTGCCGTGATGACCGGTCGCCCGCTTCACCATACCGGAGACGCGTGAGGCAGCGCGTCCATAAGTCCGCGTTGCAAAAGCTGGAATCACCATTACATTAGCTCTGTTGCCTGAACGCCCGGAAGGAGCCGAGTGAAATGGAAAAATGGACGCAAATTAGCCGTCTCCGCCTGTGGCATGTGGCGATGTTCTGCGCCACGCTGTTTGTTGCCGGGATGTTTCTGCCGACACTGACCACGGCGCAATCCTCATCCAAAGAGGATACCTATCGCCAGCTCGGCCTGTTCGGCGACATTTTCCAGCGTGTCCGCGAGAGCTATGTCGACGAAATTGAGGACCGTGACCTCATCGAGGCGGCCATCACCGGCATGCTGACCTCGCTTGATCCGCATTCGACCTTCCTCGATACCGAGAATTTCTCGGAAATGCAGGAACAGACGCGGGGGCGCTTTGGCGGCCTTGGCGTCGAGATCACGATGGAACAGGGCATGGTCAAGGTTGTCTCGCCGATCGATGAAACACCGGCGGCACGTGCCGGCCTGCAGCCGGAGGATTATCTGATCGCGGTCGATGATGAATCGATCATCGGCATGCAGCTGTCCGAGGCTGTCGAGAAACTGCGCGGCAAGGTTGGCTCGAAGGTAACGGTAAAGGTGCAGCGCGGCCAGCAGGAGCCGTTCGACGTCACCATTATTCGCGATTTCATCAAGATCAGGTCGGTCCGCTCGGAAATCTTCGATGGCATCGGCTATGTCCGCATCACCACCTTCTCCGAGCAGACGACGCCGGGCCTGATGGACGCCGTTGATGATTTCTTCCGCGAGGAGGGCGACGATCTGAAGGGGGTCGTGCTTGACCTCCGTAACAATCCTGGCGGCCTGCTGACCGAAGCGATATCCGTGTCCGACGCTTTCCTTGAGGAGGGTGAGATTGTGTCCACCCGCGGGCGCGATATGGATGGTGGGTCGCATGTCTATGCCAAGCCTGGCGACATCGCCCGCGGTCTGCCGATGGTGATCCTGATCAATTCCGGTTCGGCTTCGGCATCGGAGATTGTCGCCGGCGCGCTGAAAGACCACAAGCGTGCGGTGATCCTTGGCACCCGCTCCTTCGGTAAAGGGTCGGTGCAGTCGGTGATCCCGATCTCCAACACCTCGGCGATCCGCCTGACCACGGCGCGCTATTACACACCCTCCGGGGTGTCGATCCAGGGCCTTGGGATCGTTCCGGATATAGAGGTTGAACTGGCGCGGATCGAACCTGTCGAGGGCGGTGTCGTGCGCGAGGAAGATCTGAAGGGGGCGCTTGATGGCAGCGAGGATAGCGACGGTGAGCAAAGCGACGGCGAGCAAAGCGACACCACGGA
>CBFHRT010000157.1:0-5296 GCA_965658285.1 Puniceispirillaceae bacterium (SeqCode)
AAAACAGGGATGAATACGGAATATAGAAGACCTGAAGGTGACCTGATGTAAGGGGGTATGGCGGAGAGGGTGGGATTCGAACCCACGAAGGGCTCGCACCCTTGCCGGTTTTCAAGACCGGTGCATTCAACCGCTCTGCCACCTCTCCGCTGGGATGCACATATCGGACTGGGAGCCCTCCTGTCAACCGGCAGGTTAACAAGCGGTGGAAACGCAATCACCGGCAGCGTGCGTTCAGGCAAAACTGTTTTCTTGGCCCCCGCGGTTTGTTGTGTTGGCACGCGCCATGCCAACCTGTTAATTATGAAATTCCAATGGTATCCGATCAATGATATTAGGCCGCTGATATGAGGCCACTGATATTAGGCCACTGATATTAGGCCACTGGCATCCGGCCCCTGGTATCCGATCTTGGATCCACCAGCTTTCAGGAGTGATAGGGTGAAGTTCGTTGCTGTTCCCGTAGCGCTTTCCAATGCGGCGCGCCCACGTGGTTTCTTACAGATTGCGATGGCGTCACTGCTCTCGCTAGCACTGTTCTGGGCAATCACGGCGCAGGCGCAGAGCTTTGGCAGTCGTACCGCCACCGTGGCCGTCGCCGAGGCGGCCGAGGACACGCTGTCCATCTTCACCAGCATTCAGGGGCGCGTTGCGGCAGGGCAGGTGACCGCCATCACCGCCTCGGCAAATGCCGTCACGACGCTGGAATCGCTGCGTATCGGTGACATTGTCAAGGCCGGACAGCTTGTCGCGACGCAGAATGACGAGGACCTCCGTGACAGGCTTGACCTTCTGACGGCACAACGGACCGAAGCCGCGCTGCGCCTGACCGAGATCGAACAGACGATCGAGGCCGACCGCAAGGTTCTGGAATTGCAGCGCTCCCAGCTCGTGCTGTTACAAGGCAAGGCCGAACGCGCGCAAACGCTTGTGTCACGCAACGCGCTGGCGGTTGATGCGGCGGAAACCGCGCAGAACGCCGTCATCAGCGCACAGCAACAGATCGCGCAACGCGAATCCGGTCTCACAGGACGTGACTATCAACGCCAGCTTGCCGGTGCGGCGCTGGCGCGCCTGGATATCGAAATCGGGCAGATCAAGGCCGAGATCAAGGCCGCCAGGATCACCGCCCCGGCGGATGGACAGATCGTCTATCTGCACCCGGCCCGCCGTGGCTTTCTGCGGGAAGGTGATGTGTTGATTCGCACGCGCGCGGCTGCGGATTATGAGGTGGAGGCCGAAATTCCGCTGGAATTTCTTGATCTTGTCGGGCGAAGTGAAACTATTGCAGCAACCGATTTCATCGGGCGTCAAATCAGTTTGACGGCGCGTGTTGTCCTGCCAGTACAGAATGTTCGCACCGGGACGCAGACTGTCAGGTTCGCGGTTGACGGCGCACTGCCGCGCTCGCTGCAGGCCGAAAACGCACCTGTCACGCTGCAGGTTCCGACGACATCGCCGGCGCCTGTCGTGACCGTGCCAAAGGATGCGGTGATCCCGATTTCCGGCGGTCATATTGTGTTCATCGCCGCTGATGGTGTGGCATTGCAGCGCCGGGTGAAGCTTGGCAATGCGGCCGGTGACGCCTTTATCGTTCTTGACGGGCTCACGGCCGGTGATCAGGTTGTCACGCGCGGCAATGAAGGTCTCGTTGACGGCAAGAAAATCAAGATCGGCGATCCCGGCAAGCGGCAGAGCGGTCCGAAAGGTGAGAAATGGACGCTGAACTGGACAACACGGCGTGGTCCCGCGTCGGGCGACCTTGTTCTCGGCAAGACGAAATCCTTCTTCAATGATGAACCTGTCGAGGTCACACGCGTTGGCGATGATATCAATTTCATCGGCAAGCTCGTCCTGCCCTTCGGCGTGCTTGATCTGGAATTCATCGGCACTGTCAACGGCGATGAAATGTCGGGAACGGTAACGTTGCGCGGCCTGCCGGGTGGTCGTGAACCGACCCTCGACTTCACTGGCAGCAAGGACGCTGGCTGATGGGCGGGCTGATCAAACTGGCGATTGAACGTCCGGTCGCTGTTCTGGCGCTGATCCTTTTTACAGTGCTGTTCGGCATCGTGGCGCTTCGCAACATTCCGATCCAGATGAGCCCCGATATCGAAAAGCCGATCCTTGAGGTGCGTGTCGGCTGGCCCGGCGCGTCACCGGAGGATGTCGACCGCGAGATCGTGGGGCGGCTTGAATCCGAACTGTCCGGCCTCAACGGGGTCGAGGAACTTGTCTCCGCATCGCGGCGCGGACGGGCCTCTGTCACGCTGACCTACAGCGTCACGCAGGATATGGACAAGGCGCTGGTGCTGCTTCTCAGCAAGCTGTCGGCGGTTACCGGCCTGCCATCGGATGCGCGCACGCCGGAGGTCAGAACCTCGAATTCCGATGACAGCCCGATCGCCCGTCTCGCGCTGGTTGCCAAACCTGGAGAGACGGTCGATCTCGAAGGTCTCGGCAATTTTCTCGAAACGCAGATTGTCGAGCCGCTTGGCCGCGTCAACGGGGTGTCGGAGATCACCTTCAATGGTGGCGGCGCGAAGGAAATGCAGGTTCTGATCGACCCGGCAAAGCTGACACAATACAGGATCACCCTGACAGAAGTTATCGACGCGCTGCGCAACTCCTCCTCGATGATGAGTGTCGGGTCGGTTACCGAGGGCAAGCGCACCTACGCCGTTCGTACCGAAGCTGTCAATTACACACCCGACGCTGCCGGACGGATTGTCCTGCGCACCGACACATCATCATCCGGCACGCTGGTGCCACTGCTGCTGTCGGATATCGCCTCAATCAGTCTGAAATCGGCCACGCGTTCGAGCTTCCGGCGCCTGAATGGCGAGGATGCCGTGATCATCAATGCGCTGCGGGCACCCGGGGTGAATGTTGTCGAGACGATGGGGCGGCTGCGGACGGCGATTGACGCCTTGAACCGGTCAGTTCTTGACGCGCAGGGACTTAATCTGCGTGTTGTCTATGACGAGACGAAATATATCGCCTCGGCGATTGATCTGGTGCAGCAAAACATCTGGATTGGCGGCGTGCTGGCGCTTGGCGTCCTGATGCTGTTCCTGCGCAGCCTGTTGCCGACGATCATCGTGTTCGCCGCCATTCCGGTTTCGGTCATTGGCACCTTCGTCGCCATCGCCGGGCTTGGCCTGTCGATCAATGTGATCTCACTTGCCGGTCTCGCCTTTGCTGTCGGCATGGTCGTCGATGCCTCGAGTGTGTCGCTGGAGACTATCTTCCGGCTTCGCCAGCGCGGCCTGCCGGCCGACACCGCGGCCTATCACGGCGCGCGCCAGGTCTGGGCGCCGATTTTCGGCTCGGCACTGACAACGGTGATTGTCTTCATCCCGGTGCTGTTGTTGACCTTGCCGGTTGGCCAGCTGTTCCGGGATATCGGCATCGCCATTTCGGTGGCGGTGCTGATTTCGGTCATTGTTTCAGTGACGGTGATCCCGTCGCTGGCCGCGCGCCTGTTGCGTGGGTCGCCCGACAAATATGCCAATCTGATCCGCATTCCCGGGCTTGACCATCTGGCGCGCGGTTTCGCGAACTTGGTTGTCAGCTATGCGCGGTTGACGGTGCGGCGTTCAATTTTCGGCCTCGTCGCGGTCGCGCTGCTGGTGGCGGGCGCCGCAGGCTTTGCCACAAGGTTCATGCCGCAGCTGGATTATCTGCCGGACGGCAACGCGAATTTCGTTTTTGGTCGGATTTTCACGCCGCCGGGTTATTCGATGGATGAAACGCTGCGCATTGCGGAAAAGATGGAGGCCGCCGCCCGACCTCTGTGGGAGGAGGAACCGCCAGCCGGTGGTCCGCCAGCCATTGAACGGTTCTTCTTTGTGGCCTTTTCCGGCGGTGCCTTTGCAGGCGCCTCGGCGGTTGACGCTTCGCGCGTCGGCGAGCTGCAGATGGTCTTGCAGCGTCCGATTTTCTCGGAACCGGGAACAGGGGCATTTGTTCGTCAGGCTTCGTTGTTCGGGCGCTCCGTCGGCGGGTCGCGGTCGATCCGGATCGATATTGCCGGCCCGAGCCGCCGTGCCGTGCTGCCGATTGCCTTCCGGGTCAATGAAAAGCTGTCCGAACTGTTTCCCCGTACCGAGGGCAGCCAGGTACGTGCGCTGCCGAACCTCGATAATGGCGCGCCGCAGATCAGGATCACGCCGGATCTTGCCGCGCTGGCGCGGGCCGGCGTGTCGGTTCGCGATGTCACCTCGGCAGTTGATGTCTTCAATGACGGCGCTAATGTCATCCAGATCCCCATTGCCGGCGAGCTGATCGATCTGGTGGTGGCCGGCCGCGATGCCAGTAAACTGACCGCGGCGCAGCTTGGCGACATCCCGATTGTCACACGCGCCGGGTCGATCCTGCGGCTGGCGCAGCTGGCGAAAATCGAGATTATCAGCGCCCCCGAACAGATCAGGCGTATTGGTGGCAGTCAGGCGATCTCGCTTCGTCTGCGGCCTACCGAAAAACTGCCGCTTGAAGAGGCGGTGGCCATCATCGAGTCGCAGATCATCGACGAGATACGCCCGATCGCCAGTGAATCCGGAGTCAGCCTTTCGCTGAGCGGCGCGGCAAGCGCGCTTGATTCAACCTGGCAGGCCATGCAGGCGAATGTCGCCATCGCGCTGGCGGTGATCTTCCTTCTGCTGGTTGTGCTGCTTCGCAATTTCGTGCTGCCGTTGATTATCCTGCTGGCGGTGCCGGTGGCCGGGGCTGGCGGGATTGCCGGGTTGGCGCTTCTCAACATCTTTATCCGCCAGCCTCTCGACATGCTGACAATGCTTGGCTTTGTGATCCTGACCGGCGTGGTGGTGAACAACGCCATCCTGATGATCGAGCAGGCGATGTTGCATATCCGGGAAGAGGGGATGGAAATTGGCGACGCTGTTGTCGAGGCAACGCGGAACCGTGTCAGGCCGATTTTCATGTCGACGCTGACCTCGCTGTTCGGTCTTGTGCCGCTGGTGATTTTCCCGGGCGCGGGGGCGGAACTCTATCGTGGTCTTGGCGTGGTGGTGTTTGGCGGGCTCGGCCTGTCGACGCTGGCGACGCTGATCATCGTGCCGCCGTTGCTGGCGCTGGCCCTGCGCAGCCCGCTGGCGCGCGGTGCCGGTGCCAAATCGACGCTGAATATCGACCCTGTTCCGGGTGAGTGACCGCGCCGCATTACAGCGCCGCCTCGTGTCGAATTTGGATTGCCTTATGCGGTGAATTGCGGCCACGCTGAGTCACCATTGTGTTTTCGGCGAGGTGTCAGCATGTCAGCACAATCAGCAAACGA
>CBFHRT010000158.1:0-5218 GCA_965658285.1 Puniceispirillaceae bacterium (SeqCode)
CGATGGCCCGCATCAGGCTGGCAGCCAGCCTGTCCCCCGACGGCTCGCCGGCAAGGATGAAGATTGGCGCCTTCAAATGCCAATCACCGTAAGCTTGAGATCGGCAGCAACTTCACGCAGCGTCTCCGGTGGCGCCGCCAGCATCACGCCAGCCGCCTGCAGGGCCAGCACACCGATCCCGGCGGCGGCGGCAAGGCGGAATGTTTCCACCCCCACCACAGGCACATCCAGCCTGTCATCCTGACCACTTTTCCGGCATTCACGAAAATGGCGGCAGGCCCAGTCTCATCCAGAAGCTCAGCCGCACGTGCCAGCATGGCATCGGTTCCCTCGGCGGCCTCGATGGCGATCACCCGCCTGTCCTGGATAATGATCGACTGCCCCACATCATGCGCACCAAGAGACTCAAGGACAGCAACGCCAAGATCGATATCGGGCTGCAATTCAGGATCAAGCCTGCCCGCCAGGGCGCCTGTCGGCATGGCGGCGCGCGGCATCAGGCTGTCCGGGGCAATGGTTTCGATTCCGACCTCGGCGAAATAGTCGGCAATGGCACGCAGCAACGCATCGTCGCCGCGCCCCACCGCCCTTGCAAGAAGCTTGACCGCCGCTGCATCGGGCTTCAACTGGGCAAGAGACGGGCGTCTGATCTTGCCAGCCAAAACCATGCGGGTGCAGCCATTCTCAGCAAGAAGATCACGTGTCCGGCCAATCGCGCCAAGCGGGATGGCGATTGTCTCGAAACCCGAAAAAGGGGCATCGGCCTGGCCTGCTACGGCAAAAATGATCACCTCATGGCCTTGCGCGCGGGCCTTGTTTGCCAGTGCCTCCGGAAGGGTGCCCTGACCGGCAATGACCGCCAATTTTCCCGCCAATTTGCCCGCCAATTGCCCCATCAGCCCACCCTCAACTGGCCTGTCTTGACGCTGCCTGACAGATACCATTGCGACCGGCATCTTCAAGAAAGGCAAAGATCTCTGCTGCCTCGGCACTGTTATCATAGGACAGACGCGCCGCATCAAGACGATCCTTGAAGACGCCGCCACCACGAAACAGATCGCGATAGAGGCTGCGAAGCCGCGAGATGCTTTCATCGCTGAAGCCGCGGCGTCCCATGCCGATGACATTGATCCCGGTCAGACTGGCACGGTTGCCAACGGCGATGCCAAACGGAATCACGTCACTGTCGACTGCTGTCTGCGAGGCAACCATCGCATGATCGCCGACGCGGCACCATTGCTGGACTGTCGCAAAGCCGCCCATCATCACATGATTGCCAATCTTGGCATGACCACCAAGCGATGCGTTGTTCGCGAAAATGGCATGATCACCGACAACACAATCATGCGCCACATGCGACGCCACCAGAAACAAGCCATGATCGCCGACGCTTGTGCGCATCGAATCGATCGCCGTGCCGGGATGCATGGTGACATGCTCGCGGATCACACAATGATGACCAATCTCGAGGGTCGACTCCTCGCCGGCAAAGCGCGTGTGTTGTGGCGGCGCGCCAAGCACGGCAAAGGGATGGACCTCGCTGTCCGCACCCAATGTCGTGTGCCCTTCGAGGACAACATGCGCGTGCAATGTCACCCGGTCCCCGAGAACGACATTCTTTCCGACCACGCAATAAGGGCCAATGCTGACCTGCTCGCCAAGGGACGCGTCGGCATCAACGATCGCAGTCGGGTGAATGGAAACGGTCATGACATTACTTTCGACAGGAGTGGAAATTCAACGCTGAGGGTCGACAATCATGGCGGCAAACTCCGCCTCGGATGTCTTCACCCCATCAACCGTAGCATGGCCGGTGAATTTCCAGAGCGGCCCACGTGCGCTAACCTTCTCGACATGCAGCTTGAGCAGCGCCCCCGGGCGAACCGGCTTGCGAAACTTCACCTTGTCGATGGTGGCAAAGAACACAAGCTTGTCGTCGGTTTCACCACCAAGCGTGACACTTGCCAGGCAGGCCGCCGTCTGCGCCATCGCCTCGACAATCAGCACCCCCGGCATGATGGGGTAATCAGGAAAATGGCCGGCAAAGAACGGCTCACCAATGCTGACCATCTTGATGCCGACGGCGCTTGTGTCAGGAACAATCTCCTCGACACGCTCGATGAGCAGCATTGGCGGCCGGTGCGGGATTCGTTTCTGAATCTGGTCGATATCAAGCTCGGTGATCTGCGCGCTCATGGGCTACTCTTTCCTTTGAGTTGATTTGGCGATCAGACGCCGCAATGCGGCACGTTCACGCCAGGCTTCACGGGCTTCGGTGGCGGGAAACCCGACCACGGTCACTTTATCGGCAACGTCCTTGGTCACGCCGGACTGGCCCATGACGATGGCCCCCTTGCCGACCGTGACCTGCGAGCTGACCCCGGCCTGGCCGGCCAGCATGGCACCGTCCCCGATCTCGGCACCGCCGGCAAGTCCGACCTGCGCGGCCAGAACGGCGCGATCACCAATCCGGCAGTTATGCGCAATATGGACAAGGTTGTCGATCATCACCTTGCGGCCGATTGATGTCGGGCCAAGTGTGCCACGATCAATCGTGCATCCGGCGGCGATGCGGGTGGAATCGCCAATTGTCACAGTCCCGACATGGGGCAGATGGACAGGCCCGTCCGGTGTAATCTCAAAACCAAAGCCGGCACCGCCAATGACGCTTCCCGCGCCGATGACCACATCATCGCCGACATCGCAATGCGACAGCACGGCATTCGGTTCGATGCGGCAGCGCCGACCGATTCTGACCCCATGATGTATCACAGCGCCGGCGCCGATGACCGAGCCTTCACCGATCCCGACATCATCACCAATAACAACGGCGGGGCCGATCTCGACACCCGGCCATTCACCGACCGGCTGATGACGCCACGCGCCCCGCCTGTCAGCGACGAGCGCGGCAAGCGCGATGGCGAAATCACGCCGCGGCGCGTCACTCACCAGACAGACGCACCCCGCAGGCAACGATGCGCCCAGATCAGCAGTCGTGACCACCACAGCGCCGAGAAGGTGTGTCATGTCATCCACGCTCTTTTCATCAGAAAGGAACGTCAGGTCACCCTCACCCGCCACAGATACTGGCGCCGCGTTGACGACCTGTCTGTCACCGTCACCACGCAGCCCACAACCGGCATCACGAGCCAGCGCGCCGGCGGTAGATGGGATGACAGAGAAGAAACGGGAATCGACAGCCATTCAGTGCCTCATTCATCCGCGGCGACAGGGCTGACAGTCACCTCGATCCGCGCATCCTTCGTCCGCTCATCAAGGCGACGCAAGACCTCATCGGAAAGGTTCAGGCTTGGCACGAAAATCAGCGCCGATTCACGCACCAGAACAAGATCCAGTTTCTTTTCCTGCGCCAGTTCGGTGACAATCTGGATCGCAAGGTTGCGAAGCTTTGACTGTGCGTCCTGAAAGGCCACGTCGATGGCTTCGCGGCGATATTGGATTTCCTTCTGGATCTGCGTCACCGACGCCTCGAATTCGGCCAGCTGGCTGGCGAATTCTGCTTCATCAAGTTGATCCCGTTGGGCGACAAGCTTTCGTTCGGTTTCCTGAAGCGCCGCCTCACGGGCAGCAAATTCGCGCTGAAACTCACGCCGCTGCTCGTCCAGAAGTTCCCGAACCCTGGCCGCGCCCTCTGATGCCCGCAAGACCCCGTCAAGATCGATCAGGCCAATGCGATCGACCGACATATCGGTGGCACCATCAAAGGATGACGCGGCCGTGTCCGCCCCCGTAGTGCCGGATTGCTGGGCATTTGCCGCCCCCCCGCCCGCCAGAAGACACAGGCCAAAGCCGACGGCCGCCAGAACAGAAAGGCAGCAACCGGCAAGACGGGTGCCTTTAAAGCCGGGTCCCGATGGTGAACTGGAAGGTCCTTGTCTTGTCATAGCTCTTCTTCGTTGTGGGTTTCGCCCAATAGAAGGACATCGGCCCGATGAACGTATCCCACAACAGACCGGCACCTACCGATGTTCTGATCGAGCTGTCATTGGCACCGGTCACGCCTGAGGGGTAATCGGTTTCCCAAACCGATCCGAAATCGGAAAAGACAGTCCACCGCATGCTGAGGTCCTGGCTGATACCGGCGCGTGATACCACTTCAAACGTGCCGTTGAAAACCTTGTTGCCGCCAACCGACGCGTTCGACCCCGCGTCGCGAGGCCCGATGCCGCCACCGTCAAAGCCACGAACACGACGTCCACCGAGGAAGAAACGTTGCGACTGCGTGACCTTCTCGCCAAGTCCTGTGACCTGACCAATTCGTCCCTTCGTCCCGAGGAAAAAGGTGTTGAACATCATGGGCTTGTAATAGGCGCCCGACAAGACAGCCCGATAATATTGTGCATCGCCGCCGATACCCGCGATTTCCTGCGCCACCTCGAAAAGCGATCCCTCAGACGGGTCAAAGCGGTTATCCAGCGTATCCCGGCCGAAGGTGTAGCTTACAGCCGATTTCAGGATATTCTTCCCATTCTCGCCGGTAATCGATTGTGACTTGGATGATTTCTCATTGGTTTCCGACTGCGAAATCTCATATCCAACACGGTGGAAATAGTCATTGGCGGCGGCAAAGCCGATACCGAAATCAAAACCACGCCGCGTGATGGACAGGGTGTCTTCCTTGATCTTCTCATTGAACACACTGGCCCGCCCGGTCAGATTGCGGCCAAACAGGTAGGGCTCGGACACACCGATCCGTACGTTTGAGCGACTGGCTGACACATCAAGGCTGAAATTGATGCCACGGCCTGTACCAAGGAAATTCCGTTCATCAAGGCCAAGCGCAAAGCTTGTCTGATCAAGCGATGAATAACCAAGTCCGACGGAGAATTCGCCTGTCGATTGTTCTTCGACTGTCAGTTCGGTCACCGTCTGTTCTTCCGAACTGCCGGCAAGGTTGCGGACAGAAACGTCAGAAAAGAAACCTAGATTGCGGACATTGCGAATTGACCGTTCCAGCTTCAACTGGTTGAACGCGTCACCCTCGACAAGCTCGAACTCCCGGCGAATGACGGAGTCGAGCGTCCGCACATTATTCACGATCTCGATTCGCTCGATGAAGTTCTTCTGTGCCTTTCCGATGCTGATCTTGACATCAAGTGTCTGCGCCTCTGGATCGGTGATGACCTCAGGCTCAATATTCACGAAAGCGTAACCAAGCGCGCCAAGCTCGTTGGTGATATCCAGAAGCCCCTGTTCC
>CBFHRT010000159.1:0-5099 GCA_965658285.1 Puniceispirillaceae bacterium (SeqCode)
GTGGCATGGGTTGAACGCCCCTTTCAGGGCCGCACCATTCATGTTCGCGATCCGCATGGCATTCCGCTCGAATTCTATTTCGAGATGCAGCGCCTGCCGACCATGCATCAGCAATATGCCCTCTATAAGGGTGTGAAGCCGCTGCGGATCGATCATTTCAATTGTTTCTCGCCGCATGTCGATGACAGCGTCGCCTTCTATAACGACATGGGATTTAGAACCACCGAATATACCGAGGATCAGGAGACGGGTCGGCTCTGGGCAGCCTGGATGCATCGCAAGGGCGGCGTTCATGACATTGCCTTCACCAACGGGTTTGGGCCGCGCCTGCATCATCTCGCCTTCTGGGTGCCGACGCCGATGAACATCATCGATCTTCTGGATGTCATGTCGACGACCGGCTATGTCGCCAATATCGAACGCGGGCCGGGCCGGCACGGCATCGCCAACGCCTTCTTCCTCTATATCCTCGATCCTGACGGCCACCGGACCGAGATCTATTGCTCGGATTATCAGACGGTCGACCCGGATCATGAGCCGATCCACTGGGATCTGAAGGACCCGCAGCGGCAGACATTGTGGGGCGCGCCGGCGCCGAAATCCTGGTTCGAACAGGGAACGCGTTTTGCCGGCACCGAACCACAGGCGCCGGACCTTCAGGCACAGCCGATCGTCGCCCCATAGGCCAGCACGCAGCCCGCGCAGGAGAGATTACAATGACAGTGGCAATGACAGTGGCAATGACCGGCCTAATCAGCTTTATTCATCAGGGACAGGCCCGTTTCGGGCGGCTTGACGGCGATGCCGTCACCGACCTGACCGATAGATTTGCCGGCCGGTTCGACAGCCTCAGCGCCGCCGCCAATGCCGGCGCACTTGCCGAATTGTTCGCCGCCGAAGGCACCGCTGATCTGGCGCTTGGCGATGTCAGGTTGCTGGCGCCTCTCAGCGCCCCCGGCAAGACCACTCCCGGCAAGATTGTCTGCGTCGGGGTCAATTTTCCGGATCGCAATGATGAATATAAGGACGGGCAGGCATCGCAGCTGAACCCGTCGCTGTTCGTGCGGTTTCCGTCCGGATTTGTCGGCCATGATGACGATCTTGTGCGGCCGCCGGAATCCGAGCAGCTGGATTATGAGGGCGAGATTGCCATCGTCATCGGGCGTGGTGGGCGGCGCATCGCCGAGGCCGATGCCTGGGACCATATCGCCGCCGTGTCGCTGTGCAATGAAGGGACCATCCGTGACTGGGTGCGGCATGCCAAATTCAATGTCACTCAGGGCAAGAACTGGGACCGCTCGGCCGCGATGGGACCGTCGCTTCTGGCTTTCACCGGACCGGACATGCTGGCCGATATCGAGCTGACAACGCGGGTCAATGGCGAGCTGCGCCAGCAGGACCGGACCAGCCGGATGATCTTCAGCTTCACCAGGATCATCAATTATGTCTCGACATTCACCGCGCTGGCGCCGGGCGATGTGCTGATCTGCGGCACGCCGACGGGGGCCGGGGCGCGCTTCGATCCGCCGAAATGGCTTCGTCCCGGCGATATTGTCGAAATCTCCGCCGAGGGGCTTGGCACGCTTCGCAATGGCGTTTGTGACGAGGAGGTCTGACCGATGCCGGTGATGAATGAGGAGCAGGTTTCCGCCGCCGGCGAGGCGCTGTTTGTCGCCGAGCGCGACAGGACCCAGACGCGGCTTGTCTCGGCGGCGCATCCCGGTATGGATATGGATGATGCCTATGCCGTCCAGGCGGAATTTGTCAGGCGCAAGCTTGCCGCCGGCGGCGTCATCCGGGGCTGGAAGATCGGCCTGACCTCGAAGGCCATGCAATATGCGCTGAATATCGATATCCCGGACAGCGGCATTCTTTTCGAGGACATGTTCTTCGATCATGGCGGGGTGGTGCCGGGGGACCGTTTCATCGAACCAAGGATCGAGGCCGAAATTGCCTTTATCATGAAGCGCGACCTTGCCGGCAATGAGGTGACGCCGGCCGATGTCATCGCCGCCACCGGGCATGTCGCACCGGCGCTGGAGATCCTCGATACGCGAATCTACCGCGCCGACCCGGACACCGGGGCGCAGCGCGTTGTTCTCGACACGATTTCCGACAATGCGGCGAATGCCGGCATCGTCCTTGGTGACAGCGAGCATGCCATCGGCGAGGCCGATCTGCGCTGGGTCGGCGCCATTGTGGCGCGCAATGACGAGGTCGAGGAAACGGGCCTTGGCGCCGGCGTGCTGAATGACCCGGTTCTCAGCATGGTGTGGCTTGTCCACCGACTGGCGCGCTATGGCGACGGGCTTCGTGCTGGCGATGTCGTGCTGTCGGGAAGCTTCATCCGCCCGGTCGAAGCGCGGCATGGCGACAGCTTCTTTGCCGATTATGGACCGTTTGGCACGGTCCGGATCGATTTCGAATAGACGGTCAATTACCGCTTCCAGATAACCCTTCAGGTCAAAAGGAGAGGCCGCCATGGCAGCCCCGGTCAACACATTCAAACAATCCCTGAAAGAGGGGCGTCAGACAATTGGCTGCTGGCTGACCCAGGGCACCGCCATTGCGGCCGAGATTGCCGCCACGGCTGATTTCGACTGGCTGCTGGTCGATACCGAACATTCACCGAACGACATGCCGTCGGTTCTGGCCCAGCTTCAGGCCATCGCCGGATACGGCAAGCCGGCGGCGGTCCGCCCGCCCATTGGCGAGACGCATGTCATCAAGCAGATCCTCGATCTGGGATGCCAGACTTTGATCGTGCCGATGGTGGAAAGCGGCGATCAGGCTGAAGAGTTGGTGCGCGCGATGCGTTATCCGCCGCACGGCATTCGCGGCGTTGGCGGGGCCGGGGCGCGGGCCACCGGTTTTTCGGCCCATGCCGATTATCTGACAACGGCGAATGACGAGATGTGCCTGGTCGTGCAGGTTGAAAACCGCGCCGGGCTCGACGCCATCGATGATCTGATCGCGGTGGAGGGTGTTGACGCCATCTTCATCGGCCCCGCCGACCTCAGCGCCAATCTTGGCCATATCGGCAATCCCGGCGCGCCCGAGGTTGTCGGCGCCATCGATGCGGCGCTGGACAGGATCGCCGCTTCGGACAAGGCGTCGGGGATCATGGCGCTCGACCCGGTGGTGGCACGCGGCTATATCGACCGCGGTGTGGATTTTGTCGCCGTCGCGATTGATGCCGTGACGCTGGCGCGCGGTCTTCGCGCCGTCGCGACAGAGATGAAACCCCGCTAGCCGGCACACCGACAGCTTACGATCAGAAAACGCGACCCGATCAGAAAACGCGACATTTGGTCCGCCGGGCCGGCGACCGCGTTGACCGGACGTCGTTACCCCTCTATCTGATATTCAGGTACAGAAGGGGAACATCTTTGGAAATTGTCTGGTTCAAGCGTGACCTTCGGGCGCACGACCACGCCCCGTTGGCCGCCGCGGTGGCGTCCGGGCCGGTGATCCCGCTCTACATTCTCGAACCCGATCTGTGGCAGCAGCCCGACATGGCGCGGCGTCATTATGATTTTCTGGCCGAATGTCTTGGCGAGCTTGACCGTGACCTCACCGCGCTCGGGCAGTCGCTCGTGCTGCGCGTCGGTGATGCGGTGGAAATCCTGTCCGCGCTGTGCGCCAGCCATCGTGTGACCGCCATCCGCATGCATCAGGAAACCTGGAATGGCTGGACCTATGATCGCGACCGGCGGGTGCGTGCCTGGGCGCGGTCGGCCGGCATTCGCCTTGTCGAGGAGATGCAGTTTGGCGTGCATCGGCGCATGGCCTCTCGGCGGGGCTGGGCCGGCAAGTGGGATGCGATGATGGCGGAGCCGGTGGTGCCGGCACCGGTCAGCCTTGCGCCCATTCGCATTGACAGTGAGGCGTGGCCCGACCCACATCAGCTTGGCCTTGCCGAGGATCATTGCCCGCAGCGCCAGCCCGGCGGTCGTCAGGCCGGGCTTGACCATCTTGCCAGCTTTCTGGCGCACCGCGGCGAAAGCTATCGCTTCAGCATGTCATCGCCTGTCACCGCGCCGACTCGATGCTCGCGTCTGTCGCCCTATCTTGCCTTCGGGGCGGTGTCGATGCGTGAGGTGTGGCAGGCCCAGAGGCAGGCCCAGAGGCAGGCAGGGGACGGGCTTGAAAACCGCCCGCCCGAGACGCGCCGTGCCTGGAAGCAATCGCTGAAGAGCTTCAACAGCCGTCTCCACTGGCATTGTCATTTCATGCAGAAACTTGAGGATGAACCGGCAGCCGAATTCCGGCCCTTTCATTCCGCCTATCATGATCTCGACAAGGCACACGCCGATGCCGGGGCGTGGCTGGCGGCATGGCAGGTCGGGCAGACAGGCTATCCGCTTGTCGATGCCTGCATGCGCTCGCTTGCGGCGACCGGCTGGCTGACATTCCGCATGCGGGCGATGGTTATGAGCTTCGCCGCCTATCATCTGTGGCTTGACTGGCGGGCACCGGCGTTGCATCTGGCGCGCCAATTCACCGATTATGAGCCCGGCATCCATTACAGCCAGTGCCAGATGCAGTCCGGGATCACCGGCATCAACACCATCCGCATCTATAACCCGATCAAGCAATCGCAGGATCAGGACCCGGAAGGGGTTTTCATCCGGCAATGGGTGCCGGAACTTGCCGCCATGCCGGATACGCTGATCCACACGCCGTGGCTGAAACCGGCGGTGGCACCGGATTACCCGCCGCCGCTGGTTGATGAGCGACGCGCCAGACGCGCCGCCGCCGCGGCCATGTTCGCCATTCGCAAATCCGGCGCGCATGCCAGCGAGGCAGCGACCGTGGTGAACAGGCATGGCAGCCGCGGTGGCCGTCATTTCGTCTCCGACCGTGCGCCGGGGCGGCGGGCCACATCGGTGCCTGCGCACAGGAATCAGTTGGAACTTGATCTCTAGCGGCCTAATCTGCACGGCCTGCTCAGGAGCGCGCCATGCTTTCACCCGACAATCTGACAACAGGCCAGATGACAGAACTTCTGACCGATCTCACCACGCCGGTGCTGGAGGCCGGTGAGGTCATCATGGAGATTCACCGGCGCGGCGTCGTCGCGCGCACAAAGCCGGACG
>CBFHRT010000160.1:0-516 GCA_965658285.1 Puniceispirillaceae bacterium (SeqCode)
GTATATAGGGCTCGCAGACAGCGCTGATTGGAAGCGCCGACATAACCCGGGTCGGCACGTCAAGCGCTTCAAGAGCATTCTGCATGGCCAGCGCGTTCATCACGGTGGCCAGCATGCCCATATAGTCACCGGTGGCGCGCTCCATCCCCGCGGCCGCGCCGGACACACCGCGAAAGATGTTTCCCCCACCGATGACAAGACAGGTCTCGACGCCCGACGCAATGACATCACTCACCTCGCGAGCAACGGTGGCAACCATTTCCGGGTCAATTCCGTAGGACCGCTGGCCCATCAGGGATTCACCCGAAATTTTCAGAAGCACGCGTGGATACAGATGTCTTGATCCGCTGTCTTTGTCGCCACCGTCAGTCATGTCTATCCCCGGGTCATTGTCTGGTCAGATCCCGATCAGGACAACTGCGCTGCCACCTCGGCCGCAAAGTCTGTTTCTTCCTTCTCGATGCCTTCGCCAAGATTAAAGCGGACGAAACCGGTCAGCGCAATCTCCGCGCCAGC
>CBFHRT010000160.1:526-5088 GCA_965658285.1 Puniceispirillaceae bacterium (SeqCode)
CTTGCCGGCATTCGCGACGACATCGGCAATCCGGGTTTCGCCATCGATGACGGAGGTCTGCTCCAGAAGAACAACTTCCTGATAATATTTCTTCATCCGCCCCTCGACCATTTTCTCGGCGATTTCCTGCGGCTTGCCAGAGGCTTTCGCCTGCTCGATCAGGACATCGCGCTCGCGTTGCACCGATTCGGGATCGAGATCATCGACAGACAGGCTGGCAGGTGAGGTTGCCGCGATATGCATCGCAATCTGCTTGCCAAGACCCTCGAGAACATCGGTGCCGGCCGTTGATTCAAGCGCCACAAGAACACCGATCCGGCCGAGACCGGGCGCGGTCGAATTGTGCATGTAGGACACAACGGTTCCCGACTCGACAGAAACGGTAGCCATCCGCCGAAGCGACATGTTCTCGCCGATGGTGGCGATCTTGTGTGTCAGCTCGTCGGCAACATTACGGCCAGTTCCGGGATAATCTGACGCGCTGAGCGATTCAACATCGCCGGCGCCAAGCGCCAGTTTCGCCAGTGTCGAGGCAAATTCCTGGAATTCGGTGTTGCGGGCGACGAAGTCTGTCTCGGCATTGAGTTCGATCACCGCGCCTTTTGTGCCATCAACACTGAAGGCTACGAGACCTTCCGAGGCCACACGCCCGGATTTCTTGGCGGCCGTGGCCAGACCCTTTGTGCGGAGCCAGTCAACCGCCGCCTCCATGTCACCATCGGTCTCGGCAAGTGCCTTCTTGCAATCCATCATGCCGGCGCCGGATTTTTCGCGGAGTTCCTTAACAAGTGCAGCTGTCACGCTCATCATCATGTTCCCGTTTCAGGTGGTTTCAATGTCGATATGGTCTTCACATACCAAACCGCCCCGTTCCCGGGGCGGTAATTGATTTGGTGTCACGCGGCAGACCCGCGTTTAGCTGGCGGCTTCCTCGCCACCGGCTTCGGCTGTCGGCGCAGCCTCGGCAGCTGGTGCCTCTGCGACTGCCGGCGCTTCTTCAACCGTCTCGACCGGGGCGGCCGCCTGCTCTGCAGGCGCTTCCTCAGCAGGCGCTGCCTCTGTCACTGCAGCCTCGGCAGGTGACTCGGTTGCTTCGCCGACATCGCCGCCGCTCTTCATCAGCTCGGTCTGCAACCCATCAAGAACAGCGGCTTGCGCAAGTTCGCAATAGAAGGAGATAGCACGCATGGCGTCGTCATTGCCCGGAATGATGTAATCGACGCCTTCCGGCTTGGCGTTGGAATCGACGATGGCGATCACAGGGATGCCAAGACGGTTGGCTTCCTCAACGGCAATCGCTTCCTTGTTCGTGTCGATCACGAACAGCATGTCGGGCAGACCGCCCATTTCCTTGATGCCGCCAAGCGTCAGTTCCAGCTTGTCGCGCTCGCGCGTCAGCTGCAGGACTTCTTTCTTGGTCAGCTGGTTGATCTCGTCGCTGTCCATGCGGGATTCCAGATCGCGAAGACGGCGGATCGACCGGGACACGGTCGCCCAGTTTGTCATCATGCCACCAAGCCAGCGGTGGTTCACATAATACTGACCACAATTGCGAGCTGTTTCGGCAATCTTGTCAGAGGCAGCTCGCTTTGTTCCGACGAACAGCACCCGGCCACCGCGCGAGGTCACGTCGCTCAGCGCCTTCAGCGCGGCATGCAGCATTGGCACGGTCTGTTGCAGATCGAGAATATGAATCTTGTTGCGCTCGCCGAAAATGAACGGCTTCATGCGCGGGTTCCAGCGACGGGTGCTGTGACCAAAATGAACGCCAGCTTCAAGCATCTGGCGCATGGAAAAACTTGGCAGAGACATTGGTGAAAACTCCTGTTCTCCGGTTGAGCCTCCATGCGGGAAATGAAAGGCCAACTGGCCCTCACCGGAATGCCCCCGTGCCGACTGCTGCCGGCGGGCGCGGCCCGCATGTGTGAATTGCGCGAGGTGTACCCAAAGCAGCACGGAAATGCAAGCTGAAATAAGCCCCCGGACCATGCCAGAACAGGAGGCGGCAATTCAGGCGCGGCTAGAGATCCTGGATTTCCAGAACACCGGGAAGCTGACGAAGAGATTGCCGCGCCTCACCACTCAGCCTGTAGCGGCCGGGAAGCGCAATACTCACCGCCTTACCGTCAATCTCCAGCTGCAGCTTCACCTCGGCCTGCCCGGGACCATCATCGGCCAGCAGGGATTTCAGTGCCGGCAATGGCCGGTCATTCTGGACAACGACGCCAACACCGCCATTCCACGCCGCAATGGCGTCATCAAGTGCCTGCACGCGTGCCGCCGTCAGGCGCGGGCCATTCTCCTCAAGACGCAGATTGGCGGCGACCAGCACCGGCATGTCACTGTCCAGCAATTCCTGACTTTCGGCCAGAATATCGGCAAAGAAGGTCACCTCGAACATGCCGGTCTGATCGGTGAACTGCACAAAGGCGAATTTGTTGCCGCGCTGCGAAATCCGCACCTGTTTCGAGGTCACCGAACCGGCAAGATGGAGTCGCGGCTTTATCGCGCGGGTTTCGATCATCTCGGCAAGAGTGGCCGCCGATGTGACCTGCAGCTTTTCCAGCCGTCCCACATAGCCATCCAGCGGATGCGCGGACAGATACAGACCAAGCGCGTCAAACTCCTCACGCAGCCTGTCCATCCCCCCCCAATCATCACAGGCGCGCAACCGTACCGTGCTGTCCAGCGCGTCCTCGCCCCCGAACAGGCTGTCCTGGCTCGACTGTGCATCACGCCACATCGCTTCGGCATGGCCAAGGATCGTCTCGATATTCTCGATCAGCTCGCGCCTGTTGGGATGCAGACTGTCAAGCGCGCCGGCGCGGACCAGATGTTCGATCTGCCGCCTGTTTGCAGCCTCGCGCGGAAGACGTCGCAGAAAGTCTGACAGATCGGCAAAGGCCCCGTTGTCCTGTCGTTCCTCGACAAGCCGTGCCATCGCTTCGGCGCCGACATTGCGAATGGCGCCAAGCGCATATCTGATGGCCGCCTTCCCACCATTGCGTGGTGGCTCGACCGTGAAACTGGCATCCGAATGGTTGACATCGGGCGGCGATACCGGAATTTCGGCCCGCTGGCATTCCTGTCTGAAGGCGGCCAGCTTGTCGGTGCTGCCAGCGTCAAGCGCCATCGAGGCAGCGATGAATTCCTCGGGGTAATTGGCCTTCAGCCAGGCGGTCTGGTAGGACACCAGCGCATAGGCGGCGGCGTGCGATTTGTTGAAACCGTATCCGGCGAAGGCGGCGATCTGGTCAAACACATCCGAGGCGAGTTGTTCGGTGATATCATTGGCAACCGACCCGGCAATGAAGGTCTGGCGCTGCTTGTCCATCTCAGCCTTGATCTTCTTGCCCATGGCGCGCCGCAGCAGATCGGCACCACCAAGTGTATATCCGGCAAGAACACGCGCCGCCTGCTGCACCTGTTCCTGATAGATCATGATGCCATAGGTCTCGGCCAATACCGGCTCCAGCGCCGGATGCATGTAGGTGACCTGTGACGGATCATGCTTGCGCGCCACATAATGTTTGATGTTTTCCATCGGTCCCGGCCGGTAGAGCGCAACAACGGCGATAATGTCCTCGAACCGGTCCGGCTTCAGTCCCTTCAGCACATCCCGCATGCCGGCAGATTCAAGCTGAAAGACCCCCACCGTATCGCCAGCGGACAGCATCTCGAACGTCTTCGCATCGTCAAGCGGGATCGCGGCAAGGTCTATCTCGGTCCCGCGCGCCGCGAGGAAGGTGACAGCCCGTTCCAGAACCGTCAGCGTTTTCAGCCCGAGAAAGTCGAATTTAACAAGCCCGGCATTTTCAACCCACTTCATGTTGAACTGCGTCACCGGCATCGGCGAGCGCGGGTCGCGGTAGAGCGGCACAAGCTGGTCAAGCGGGCGATCACCGATCACAAGGCCGGCAGCATGGGTCGAGGCGTGCCGAAACAGCCCCTCGATCTTCATCGAGGTGTCGATCAGTTCGGCCACCTGCTCATCCTCGCGGCGCTGCCGGCGCAGATCCTCCTCGCCCTCCAGCGCTTGCGCAATGGTGGTGGGGTTGGCCGGGTTGTTCGGGATCAGCTTGGCGATGCGGTCAACCTGCGAATAGGGCATTTCCAGCACCCGCCCGACGTCACGGAGCGCCGCGCGCGCCTGCAGCGACCCGAAGGTGATGATCTGCGCGACATGGTCAAAGCCGTATTTTTCCTGAACATAGGTGATGACCTCATCGCGCCGGTCCTGACAGAAATCGATATCGAAATCGGGCATCGACACACGTTCGGGATTGAGGAAGCGCTCAAACAGCAACCCCCAACGCAGCGGGTCAAGATCGGTGATCGACAACGCCCAGGCGACAACCGAACCGGCACCCGAACCCCGCCCCGGTCCGACCGGAATGCCCTGTCGCTTCGCCCATTGGATGAAATCCGCAACGATCAGAAAATAGCCCGGAAACCCCATCTGGTTGATAACACCGAGCTCATAGGACAGACGCTCACGATAGGGCGCCGTCGCCGCATCGCGCGCCGCCATATCCATGTCGGCTGCAAGGACATGGCGTTGC
>CBFHRT010000161.1:0-5079 GCA_965658285.1 Puniceispirillaceae bacterium (SeqCode)
CGCGCATCCGCTGTACAAGTTCGTCCATTGCGTCACGGCGAAAAACCTGTCATCCAGATAGCGGCGGTGAAAACAGTTTCACAAGCCACACAGATCAGGCCAAACATAATGCCTATCCCCTCGGCTTTCGCATTCCCAACCCCATCACGCAAAAGCCGGACATGCTCAGACACCCGATCCTTCTTGCCATCACCGCATCGCTTTTTTTTGCCGGAAGCACTTTCCTGTCAAAGCTGCTTGGCACCGGGGTTTTGGGAGACGCCCTGCACCCGCTGCAGGTGACCCATAGCCGGTTTGCCTTTGGTTTGGTGGCGGCGCTTGTACTTGTGCTGGCAAATCGTCGGCGCATCACCAGACCGCATTATCGGCTTCATGTCCTGCGCTCGGCACTTGGCTGGCTTGGCGTCGGCATTCTGTTTACCGGTGTGGTCTATATACCGGCCTCCGATGCCGTGGCGCTGACCTACCTGAACCCGATCTTCGCGATGATCTTTGCCGTGCTGATTCTGCAGGAACGGGTGGGACGGCATCGCTGGGCCGCCGCCCTTGGTGCCTTTATCGGCGGTATATTGCTGATCCGGCCGGAAGCTGCCGGCCTGAATCTGATTGCCCTGATGTGCCTTGGCAGTGCCGCCATCATCGGTTTCGAAATCATCATCATCAAGATTCTGGCATCACGCGAGGATGTCTTCCAGATCCTGCTGATCAACAATGCCATCGCCACCATTCTGGCATCACTGCCACTGTTCCTTGTCTTCGACATGCCATCCGCCACACAATGGGTCGGCCTGGCGGCGGTCGGCATTGTCATGGTGACGGGCCAGATGCTGTTCCTGTTTGCCATGCGAACCAGCAATGCCAGCCTGATCGCGCCCTTTATCTATGCGGCCCTGATCTTTGTGATGCTGTTCGACTTCGCGATCCTGCGGGTTGTGCCTGATGTCGTCTCACTTGCCGGCGCGGGCATCATCATCACCTGCGGCAGCTACATCGCCTGGCGGGAATACCGGCTCAAACAGCAGGCGGGCTGATGCGCCGTGCCGCCGTACCCTTGATAAAGGATGATTTTAACGTATCCTCACACGCAACAACGACGGTTTCCTGTCACCAATGATCTGATCCAGATTTCGGGTAGAGGGGGATTTTGACATGATCGACAGCCTGTCACGTTCCGTCGCGCGGTACCGGAAGGACGGCTTTATCTCGGCGATTCCGGCCCTGTCCGAAGATCAGGTCAGAGCGATGCGGGACTATGTCGAACAGCTTGAAGCCGATCATGGCGAAGGCGCGGGCGGCCATACACTGGCCCAGTTTTTCCGGGTCAACGGTCATATTGTCATCCCGAAGCTTGCAGAAATATCCCGCAGCCCGGACATTCTGGACATTGTGGAGGCCATTCTGGGACCTGACCTTCTTGTCTGGTCTGTTGAGCTGTTCATCAAGGAAGCGGGAAGCGACAAGACCGTTTCATGGCATCAGGACATCACCTATTGGGGTATGGGTGAGACGGATGATGAGGTCACCGCCTGGATTGCCCTTTCCGATGTCAGCATCGAGGCCGGATGCATGCGCTTCATCCCCGGGAGCCACAAGGGCGGTCTGGTTGCCCATGATGACACTTTTGCCGCTGACAACCTGCTTTCACGTGGCCAGAAAATCGCTGATGTCAGGGAAGAGGATGCGGTTCACGGCCCGCTTGAGCCGGGCCAGATGTCGCTTCATCATGGACGGTGCTTCCACGCGTCAGGTCAGAACAGGTCGAATGACCGGCGCATCGGCCTTGCCATCAGATATGTCACCCCGGCCGTGCGGGATCACGCGCCAGGGCGTGACTGGGCGATGCCGGTAAGGGGCGAGACGCCCGCCGGCGGGTGGGACTGCATTGCCGGTCCGCGCGGTTTGTTCCACCCGGCTGACCTTGCGCTCTATGATCGCATTCTTGCCGGCCAGGCCCAGACATTGGCGGCAGGGGCCAGCGACAAGGTTGGTATGTATTCCCAATAGGCGGACGCTTTTTGCCAGGACAGGCACCGTCGACAGCGACAGGGCTGGCTGCGCGGCATAATGTGCCGGGTTGGGCTGCAGCTTGCGGGTGAAGGCGACTCGGCGCAGCGTTCGGCCCACGAACAACGCGAAACAGGGGCCTGTGTGGTGCGGGGGCGCGCCACCGCCGTTACGTGCGCCCGGCTTTTGATCTGGCAGATGGTCAGAAATAGCGAATATGGGTTTGACCGATAAAATTCATTCTGACATCGTCGAACGATGAGATCAGAAACAGGTTTTGATTGCTACTGGTGGCAGGAACGGCCACCAACCTCGGCGCCTCCAGCTGTGTGGCAAGACCATGCCGAAATCATCATTGTTGGATGCGGCTTCACCGGATTGTCCGCCGCCATCACATTGGCACGCGCAGGCAAACAGGTTGTCATTCTGGAGAAAGGCCTGATTGGCGCCGGGGCGTCAACGCGTAATGGCGGCATCACCAGCGGCAATATAAGGCTGTCATCACAACAGTTGAAACGACGTTTCGGCGCGCCAAAGGCACAGGCATTCATCGACGAGGCGGTTTTGGCACGGGCCGATCTCGCGCGCTTCATAGAAGATGAGAAAGTCGAATGCGACTTTCAGCCTGTCGGCAGGGTTGTCGGCCTCACCGGCCAGTTTTCCGTGGACAGGATCAAGCGGGACAATGAGGCATTTCAGACCCGTTACGGTATTGACCCGATCTTCATCGAAAAGCATGAGATGGCCGACTACACCGACTCGTCGATCTATGAAGGCGGCATCCTGCGGCCGGATATCGGCGGCATCCACCCGGCAAAGCTGATGCATGAAATGCTGCGGTTGGCGCTGGACGCCGGGGTGAAGGTCTTTTCCGAGACGCCGGTCCGTCAGATCAGGAGACAGCAATCAGATTTTCATGTTCTGACGGACAGGGGCGAAATAGCCGCACAACATGTAATCGCGGCAACCAACGCCTATACCGACGAGGCCCAGCCATGGTTGCGGCGACGTCTCGTGCCGGTGATTTCCGAGATGATCGCCACCGAAAAAATCGGCCGGAATCATGTTCAGTCACTAATGCCGAAACTGACCATGTTCGGCGAATCAAAACAGCTTGGGTATTACTACAGACCGTCCCCTGACGGGGAACGGATCCTCCTTGGCGGGCGGCGCGCGCACAATGATCGTGATCGGGCAAGACGTCATCTTCATAGCGCCCTGGCACATATTTTCCCCGCACTTGACGATGTCAGGGTAGATGCACACTGGCAGGGTTTTGTCGCCTTTCCCTTTGATCAATTGCCGAAACTGGTCGTGCGCGACGGGGTTATCTATCCGACAGGATTTTGTGGATCAGGAACCGTCTGGGCCCGCTGGCTTGGCCAGAAGGCGGCGCTGATGATCCTTGGCGAGGAGGGCGACAGCGCCTTCAGCAACCTGCCCATGCACACGATGCCATTCTACAGCGGTGACCCCTGGTTCCTGCCATTGGCGATGCGCTATTACAGACTTCGTGACAGGCTGTCATCGAGCACGAAATAAGCCGCCTCATCATGTGGTCTCGAACCGCGTGGGAGAGAATGGCGCCAGCGAGATGCGGGTCTGTTGCCCCATGACAAGATCGGCAAGCGCCTCACCGACAGCCGGGCCAAGTTGAAACCCATGGGCGGAGAAACCGAACCCATGCACCAGTCCCGGCTGGCTGCCATGGCCGATCACCGGCAGATTGTCCGGCATATAGCCCTCGATTCCCGACCAGCAGCGGATGATCTGCGCATTCCGGATATCGGAAAACAGCGTCTCCGCGAGATGCATTGACGCCGCCAGAGCCGGAATGTCCAATTCGCCGCGGTTCGCCTCCAAATCGGCCCGCGCCCGCACCCCGCCACCAATAACGAACTGACCTGTATGAAGCTGTTTCAGTGACAATGTATGGCCCAATACACCCATCACCGCCGGCAGGATACCCGGCCGGCGATCGGTCACGGCCAGCATCGGTGCATAGGGCGACAACGGGAATGCCGGCTCGCCGGCCAGATTTGCAAGCCCGGCTGCCCATGCACCGGCGCAATTCACAACCTGATCACCCTCGAATGTCCCCTTTGAGGTGGTGACCTGCCAGCCACCGCTATCCCGTTTCAATTCGAGAACACGGCAATCCTCGACCAAACGGGCCCCGTATCTGACGGCAGCTCTGGCAAAGCCCTGGACAATGCGCCACGGAACGGCCCATCCATCCCCTTCGACCAGAATGCCGCCATATGTCGGACAGGACAGATTCGGCAGCCGCTGCCGGATCTCCGCATCGTCAAGCCAGACCTCATGCTTGTATCCAACCGCCTGCAACGCCGCGATCCGGTCAATTCCAAGCGTCTTGCCGGCCTCGTCGAGAGCCAGCTTGAGATAGAAGCATCGATGAAACGCATCGACATGATCACCTATGTGATCCTGTAGCGACTGCCAGATATCCATCGCGGCAAGGCTGAGGGGAATTTCAACCGGGTCACGTCCAAGCCGCCGCACGCCGCCAGCATTCACACCCGATGCGTGCCGGGCAATATGGTCCTTCTCGAGAAGGGTGACATTCTGCCCGCGACTGGCCAGAAAATAGGCGGTGGCACAGCCCTGTATGCCGCCACCGATGATAATGATCCTGTCTTTAGCCGCTGACATCTTCATGCGCCAGCGCAGCAAGTTCACCCACCGTCAATGGCCGGATTGGCGGGCGGATCCTCAGATGGCCAACCGCCTCTTCTGTCCCGCCATTATGATCATGGATCATTTTCTGAATGGTCAGCGCGCACATGCGGCCCTGGCAGCGGCCCATGCCGGCGCGGCAATAGCCTTTCAACTGGTTCGGTCCCGATACACCCAGCGCAATGGCCGCGGCCACATCCGCCTTTGTCAGCGCCTCGCATCGACAGACGATCGTTTCAGCATCCTGTGGAACGCGCCAGTCATCAGGCGGTCTGAACAGATCATCGAGAAAGGGTCTGATCGCCGCCTGACGCCATGTGAGGACACGCCAGACAGGCGCCATGAACAAGCGGTTTCCTTTGGCGTTGGCGATAATCC
>CBFHRT010000162.1:0-4990 GCA_965658285.1 Puniceispirillaceae bacterium (SeqCode)
TCGCCAACACGCTGTTCCTTGCCGGCGTGACAGCGGCCATCGCCGTGCCGCTGTCGTTGATGATCGGCGTTCTGGCGGCGCTGTACCGCTATTCGATCTTCGACCGGATCGCCAATGTCAGCACGCTGACCTCGATCTCCAGCCCGGAATTCTTTGTGGCCTATGTCCTGATCCTGCTGCTGGCGGTGCTCAGCCCGGTGTTCCCGTCGCTCTCGAACATTCATGACGGAATGGATTTCGGCCAGAAACTGGAAAAGACGATGCTGCCGGCGCTGACGCTGACACTGGTCGTCACGGCGCATATGATGCGGATGACGCGCGCCGCGATCATCAACCTGCTGGCTTCGCCCTACATCGAAATGGCCCGCCTGAAGGGGCTGTCGCCCTTCCGCATCATTGTCGTGCATGCGCTTCCCAACGCGCTGGCGCCGATCATCAATGTGATCGCGCTGAACCTTGCCTATCTCATCACCGGCGTGGTCGTGGTCGAGGTGGTGTTCGTCTATCCCGGGGTTGGCCAGCTTTTCGTTGATTCGGTGAAGATCCGCGATATTCCGGTGGTCCAGGCCTGTTGCCTTGTCTTCGCCGCGGCGTACATTTCGCTGAATTTGCTTGCCGACATCATGTCGATCCTCTCCAACCCGCGCCTGCGGCTGCCGAAATAGGAGACGCGTGATGCCAACCCTGCCATTTTCTTACTGGGCGGCCCTAATCGTCGCCGGCGCGCTGGCGCTGTATTTCGGCGGCCGGCAATTCGGCAGTGCCAGATCAATCGAGCGGCTACGCGACATCACCCCGACCGGCGCCTTCGGCTACAGCCTTCTTGTTGTCACCCTCTATCAGGGAATCGCGCTGTATTTCGGCCCGGGCATGAATCCGGGGGCGACCTTCTTCCGCTGGGCGGTTCATGGTGTCGTCGGGTTCGGCATTGCCGGTTTCCTGTTCCAGCAATTTGGCCGCCATATTGGCACCACGGCCTCGAAGAAACTGTTCCGCTCGATGCCGGTGACGGCGGCGCTGGGCATCCTGCTGATCCTGATCTATGCCATTGTCGCCATCTTCGCCGATTTCATCGCGCCCTACGGACAGGCGGAAATTTTCAAGGACGCCAACCTCCTCCCTGGCGGCAATCCGGAAATGGGCGGCAACCCGGCGCATTTCCTTGGCACCGACCAGATCGGCCGGGACATTCTCTCGCGCCTCATCTATGGCGCGCAGAACACCGTCGGCATTGCCTTTGTGACAACCTTGCTGGCCTTTTTCATCGGCATCAGCCTCGGCTTTCTTGCCGCCACCATCGGCGGCGTGCTTGACCAGATCCTGTCCCGTATTGTCGACATGCTGATGTCGATCCCGCAGCTGATTTTCGCACTGCTGCTGATGACCATCGCCACGGCCTGGTTCGGCTCGCAGAAATCGATGGTGACGCTGTTCATGATCGTGATTATCGCGGTGCTGGATTCGACCCGCGTATTCAGGCTGGCGCGCGCCGTCGGTATGAATATCGTGGTGATGGACTTCTTCGAGGCGGCAAAGCTCCGCGGCGAAAAGCTGTCCTATCTGATCTTCAGCGAGATTACGCCAAACGCTTTCGCGCCGTTGCTTGCCGAATTCGGGCTGCGCTTCTGCTTCGTCTTCCTGACCATCGCTTCGCTGTCCTTCCTCGGGATCGGCATCCAGCCGCCGCTTGCCGACTGGGGAACAATGGTCCGTGACCTGTCGCAATTCATCAATTTCGCCGTAATCAGCCCGTTGACAGCCGCGCTGCCGTTGATGGCGGCGGGGGCGATCGCGCTGCTGACCGTGGCGGTGAATTTCGTCGTTGACTGGATGCTGCACCGCGCATCCGGCCTGAAGGAGTAGGTTGCATGACCGTGAAACAGACCCCTGCCGACGCGTCGCTTGTCCGGATCCGCGACCTCGAGATCGACGGCATCACCGACGAGACACGGGTGCGGATCATCAACAAGATGGATCTCGACCTGAAGCGGGGCGAGGTTCTGGGACTGATCGGCGAATCCGGTGCCGGCAAGTCGACCCTTGGCCTGGCCGCGATGGGGTTCACGCGTGACGGATGCGAAATTGTCGGCGGGTCGGTGGCGTTTGACGGTATCGAACTTGTCGGCGCCACGCCGGACATCAAGCGGCGGCTTCTTGGCAAGCGGATCGCCTATGTCGCGCAGTCGGCCGCCGCCAGTTTCAACCCGGCACACAAGATCATCAACCAGCATTCCGAGGCACCGCTGTTCCACGGTCTGGCAAGCCGGAGTGAGGCCGAGGCCGATGCCATCGAGCTATACCGCCGGCTGCGCCTTCCGAACCCGGACGAGATCGGGTTCCGCTATCCGCACCAGGTATCGGGCGGCCAGCTGCAGCGGGCGATGACGGCGATGGCGATGTCCTGCCGCCCCGATCTGATCATCTTTGATGAGCCGACAACGGCGCTCGACGTAACGACACAGATCGAGGTGCTGGCGGCGATCCGCGAGATTGTCGAGCAGTTCCAGACCGCCGCCATCTACATCACGCACGACCTTGCCGTTGTCGCGCAGATGGCGGACCGGGTGAAGGTGCTGCTTCGCGGCGACGAGGTCGAGGAAGCCGACACCCGCACCATGCTCGTTGCACCGCGCGAGGACTACACCAAGTCGCTCTGGGCGGTGCGGAGCTTTCAGCGCCCGCCAAAGCCTGCCGTGAAAACAGGCGCCACACCGGTGATCAGCCTGCGCAATGTCACCGCCGCCTATGGCGATGGCGAGCCGGTGGTTCGCGATGTCAGTTTCGACATTCATGAGGGGCGCACCGTCGCCGTTGTCGGCGAATCGGGATCTGGCAAATCGACGACGGCGCGCTGCATCACCGGCCTGTTGCCGCCGAAGACCGGCCAGATTGCGTTCGAAGACACCATTCTTCCCGCCGACTACCGCAAGCGCACCCCCGACCAGTTGCGTCAGGTGCAGATGATCTATCAGATGGCTGACACCGCCCTGAACCCGCGCAAGCGGATTGGCGAGATCATCGGCCGGCCGGTTGAGTTCTATCTGGGTCTGAAGGGGGCCGACAAGCGACGCCGGGTCGAGGAACTTCTTGACCTGATCGAGATGGAGCCGGGCGACTATATCGACCGCCTGCCATCCGAACTTTCGGGCGGCCAGAAACAGCGTATCGGCATTGCCCGCGCGCTGGCGGCGGAGCCGAAATTCATCATCTGCGACGAGGTGACATCGGCCCTCGACCAGCTTGTTGCCGAGGGGATCCTGAAACTGCTGACCCGTCTCCAGGACGAGATGAAACTGTCCTACATGCTGATCACGCATGATCTGTCGACGGTGCGCGCCATCGCCGACGAGGTGGTGGTGATGAAGGACGGGTTGATTGTCGAGGCCGGGCCAAAGGACGAGATGTTCACTCCGCCGCACCATGCCTATACCGATCTGTTGCTGAGTTCGGTGCCGGAAATGGACCCGGACTGGCTTGACCAGCTTCTGAAGGAGCGCGGCGCGGAAAATCTGGGGGACGCGGCGACCAGCCGGATGTAGGTCTCGGGCCTGGCGACGGCTGTGACCACCGGCCGCATCGCGACTTGCTGGCGTCGACAATAGGCTGGTATCTTGAAGCCGATCCGTTGTGAATGAGGTGATGAACGTGGAAGAAAGCTTTTCAACCCGCAAGCTGCTGAGCGGGGCCGAGTTGAAGGAGTTCAACGCCAAGTCCGATCTGGCCGGCGGCCTGCAGATGGCGAGCCATCTTGCGGCCATTGCCGGTCTTGGCTATCTGCATTTCCTCGCCATGGGGACATGGTGGGTGGTGGCAACGGGTTTCGCCCTCGGCGTGGTCGTCAATTTCCTCTATGCCGCACAGCATGAGCTTTCGCACTGGACCGTCTTTCGCACGCGCCGCCTGAACGAAATTTTCGGACGGCTTGTCGGCTTTGCCATGATCTTTCCGCGTGACTATGACCTTGCAATGCATCAGGCGCATCATCGCTGGACCTCGAACTGGGAACGCGATGGCGAGCTGACCCGCGCGCCCTACACGCTGCAGAGCTATCTGGTCTACTTTATCGGCATCACCTATTGGATGAACCGCGTCACCGGCCTGATCAGGCGCGCCCGCGGCATCATCATCGAGCCCTATATCAGCGCCGCGCTGGAGGCCAAGATCATCCGTGAATCACGGCTCCATATCGCCGGCTATGCTGTAATCGCGGCGCTGTCGCTTGCGTTCGAAAGCTGGGCCGCTATCACTTTCTGGCTGTTGCCGATGGTGCTGACAAAATGGGTCCACCAGCTGCAGAACACGATCGAGCATCTCGGCCTGTCGCACGAGACCGACATTCTGAGCAACACCCGCTCGACGCGCACCAACGCCGTGATGCGCTGGCTCTGCTGGCAGATGCCCTACCACACCGCACATCACAGCTATCCGTCGGTGCCGTTCTGGCAGCTTCGCAAGCTGAGCGACAAGATCGAGACTGCGGCCGGCCCGGTGCATCGCATGGGGTGGATCGAATTCCAGATCGAGGTGATCAAGCGCCTGATGCAGAAGGATGAGAGCCAGTGGCCGATGGATGAGGCCTGGATCGTACCGGTTGCTGATGGCCGCACAGCGCGCCTTGAAGCCTGACCGGCCGATGGCATCACGGCAGCTCAAGACCTTCACATCGCTCTGGGCGATGATGCCGCATGATGACAGCGGCACCATTCTTTCCTATGACAGGATCTGCAAGATGGTCGCCGAGGCCGGCTATGACGGCATGGCGATCGATCTTGGGGCCGGTGATGTGGCACAGGCCCGCGAGGTCCGCCCGCATATGGAACGCGCCGGGCTGACGCCGCTGATCGTCGCCTTTCCAAAGAGCATCGAATCGCTTCGCGAAACGCTGATCATGGCAAGGGATTTTGGCGCCCCGTTCGTCGATGTCATCGGCCAGGTGATGCCGCTGAGTGTCGACGGGATGATCCCGGTGATCCGGCGCTGGATCGACATG
>CBFHRT010000163.1:0-4927 GCA_965658285.1 Puniceispirillaceae bacterium (SeqCode)
TGCGTATCAAGTGCCGCGCGGTAGGTCTCAGGGCTGCCAACATCACCGGCAATGCGGGGAAACTTTGTATCAAGCTGCAGAAGACTGAGTGTCGGCATCACAAGCCCGCCCGCCGGTCAGGCGCGTGGTCCCTGACGCGTGTTCTCGGGAAGCCAGGTGGCCAGTTCCGGCCAGATGACAAGGATCACCACCATCAGGACCATCAGCAGCACCATCGGGATCGCCGTGCGCGCAATATAGGAGATTTCGTGCTTGGTCATGCCCTGCAGGACAAACAGGTTGAACCCGATGGGCGGCGTCACCTGCGCCATCTCGACAACGACGACGACGAACACCCCGAACCAGATCACATCGATGCCGGCCTGCCGGATCATCGGTTCAACGATGGCCATGGTCAGCACTACCGAGGAAATGCCATCAAGGAACATGCCAAGAATGATGTAGAAGATGGTCAGCGCCGCGATCAGGACGATGGGCGACAGATCCATGCCGTCAATCCAGCCGGCAAGCGCCCGCGGCAGGCCGGTAAAGCCCATCGACAGCGACAGGAACGACGCCCCCATCAGGATCAGCGCGATCATCGCCGAGGTGCGGGTGGCGCCCATAAGGCTGGTGAAGAAGGTGTCTAACGTCAGCGAGCGCTGCAGCGCCGCCAGCGACAGCGCCCCGATCACCCCGACAGCGGCAGCCTCGGTTGCCGTCGCCCACCCGAAATACATCGACCCGATGACGATGAAGACAAGCCCCATGACAGGCAGTAGAAAGCGGCTGTCATAGAGCATCCGCGAGAGTGTCATCGAGGGCTCTGGGCGCGGCCGTTCCCCCGGCCGGGCATAATGCCAGGCGATGATATAGGTCATGAACAGCCCGGCCAGAACCAGCCCCGGGATCACCCCGGCAAGGAACAGCTTGGTGATCGATTCATTGATCGTCACGCCATAGACAATCAGCGTCAGCGACGGCGGAATCATCAGGCCGAGGGTCGCCGCGCCAGCCAGCGTGCCGATGATCATATATTCGGGATAGCCGCGCTGGCGCAGCTCCGGGATCGACATCTTGCCAACCGTCGTCAGCGTCGCCGCCGAGGACCCGGAGACCGCCGCAAAGATGGTGCAGCCGGCGATGTTGGTGTGGAGCAGCCCGCCCGGGAGCCAGCGCATCCAGGGCGCGAGGCCGCGGAACATATCCTCCGACAGCCGCGTTCGATAGAGGATTTCCCCCATCCAGATGAACAGCGGCAGCGCGGTCAGCGTCCAGCTCGACGCGCCGGTCCAGATGGTGGTGATCATCGCGTCGCCGGCCGGCCGCGAGGTGAACAGCTCCATGCCGATAAAGGCCACCCCGACGAGCGCCAGCCCAACCCAGACAGATCCGCCGAGAAGCGCGAACAAGGCGAACAGGAAAATGCCGGTGGCGTATAGCTCGTTCATTCGACAATCTCCGATCTGATCGCCGATTCGTCTGTCACCAGCAGCCTGACAAGATGGTCCCACAGCGCCAGTGCCAGCAAGATGGTGCCGATCGACATCGGGATCTGCGGCACCCAGACCGGGGTGTAGATCCAGTCGCCACCGCTGCCCCGCCACAGCGCGCCCCATCCATCGGGGGCGGTGGCGAACATCGACAGGAATGTGACGAACCATTCCGGGATCTGGTCCTGGCCCTGCGTCCGGTCATTCAGCATTTCCGACAGAAAGTTCGTCTTCACCGCATAGCGGGCGAAATAGGTGGCGATCACCGCCGCGACAAGCATCGCCGCCGCGTCGAGCCACATGCGGGTGAAATTGTTCAGATTGAGCAGGATCGACACACGGATATGTGCGCCCCGGCCAAAGGCATGCGCCAGCGCGAAAAAGCTTGTCGCCGCCATCGCATAACCGGCAAATTCGGTCGAGCCTTCAAAGGTGATGCCACGCCAGCGCGCCGCCATCTGGAAGACGATCAGAATCAGGATCGTCATCATGAAGATCGCGGCCAGCACGCCTGAGGCAAGATAGACCCGGTCCAGCCATCGCCAGACACGTTCCAGAGCCGGGCGCATGCGGCGACGCTGCATCCGCGTCAGGACCGCGAAGGCTGTTGGCATGACAAAGAGCCATACCCACAGGGGCAGACCCAGGATCGGGGACCAGTCCGACATGATTCAGAAACACACCCGACAAGATGAAACGGTTCCCCCGCGGCGGCGGGGGAACCTGTGGATTCGGATCACCCTACATGGCCTTGTAGGCGTCGATGATGGCCTGGCCATCCGCGCCGACCGAGGCCAGCCAGTCGGCCTGCATCTTCGCACCGATCTCCTGAAGCTCCTTCAGGAACACCGGCCCGGCATCCTCGACCTTCATGCCGTTGGCCTCGAATTGTTCGAAAAACCAGTTGGCAAGCTCGGCCGATTTCGCGGCGCAGGCAGCGCCTGTCTCATCCGCCGCCTTCTGCAATGCGGCGCGGGTGTCACCGTCAAGACCGTCCCAGACGCCCTTGTTGATGATCACATAGTTGCGCGGCAGCCAGGCATTGACCTTGTAATAATGGGTCAGATGTTCCCACACCTTGCGGTCATAGCCGGTTGTGCCTGACGAGATAAAGGATTCGGCCACGCCCGTTGCCAGCGCCTGGGACAGCTCGGCCGCCTCGATCTGCACCGGGGTCATGCCAAGTTCCCGTGCGAAGGTGGCGGTGGCCGCATTATAGGACCGGAACTTCACCCCCTTCGTGTCAGCCGACGAATTGACTTCCTTCTTGAAGTAGAAGCCCTGGCCAGGCCACGGGCAGGTATAGAGCGCGACAAGGTTCAGACTGTCGAGCTGGGCGTTGACCTTGTCCTTGGCGGCGGCCCACAGCTTGTCATTCTCCGCATAGGTGGTGGCGAGGAACGGCAGATTGTCCCAACCAAGAAGCGGTGCCTCATTGGCATGCGCCGACATGAAACGTTCCCCGATCGGCGCCTGTCCGGTCTGTACCGCGCGCTTGATCTCATCACCCTTGAACAGCGATCCACCCGGATGGGTGACAATATCGATCTTGCCGCCTGTGTAATCACGCACCTTGTCAGCGAAAACCAAACCCATCTCGGAATGGAAGTTGGAGGCCGCATAGGCCATCGGCATGTCCCATTTCTCGGCATGCGCCGCGGTGACAGCCATCGTCATGGCGCCCATAATCGTCATGGTGCCCATAATCGTCATGGTGGCCATCATGGCCACCGAAAGCAGTTTTTTGTGCATTTGTCTCTCCCCTGGCGGCCCCGGCCTCTGCCGGCCATCAGGCCGGAGCTGCAAGGGCCACACGTCATGAGCCCCTGATCACGAACACGCCGCCACAGAGGGCTGCTGGTGTCCCTTAACTGCAATGGCATTCACATATCCAGTCAAGCCGGCCACGGGTCCAGGGGATGGATTTTTCACGCAGGAGCGGCGAGTCCGGCGATGATCTCGCAGTTGTGAAGATGTTCGAAGATTTTTGGCGGCACTTTCAGCTTCGAAGTCCGGTTGCCGCCACCAAGAATCACATAGTCGAGCGCCATCACGCTGGCCTCGACCCAGACCGGCAGACCGGGTGGCAGGCCAATCGGTGTCACGCCGCCGATTTCCATGCCGGTAAGGGCACGCGTATCCTCAGGCGCGGCAAAGGAGGCCTTCTTCGCGCCAAGCCGCTTGCGCACCGTCCGGTTGACATCAAGCCGATGCGTCGCCGGCACCATGCACAGCGCCATCTGCGCCGGATCGGTCTTTGAGCGCACGAGGATGGCGTTCACCGAATGCGACGGCGGCACATTGTAATGCGCACAGAACGCCGCCGTGTCGGCGAGGCTGTCATCACAGGACCACACCTCATAAGTGAGTCCCGAAGCATCGAGGACCGCCTTGATCCGCGGCAGGGTTTCTCCGGTCGAAGCTGACATGGCGCACATCCTGCCAAACTGGCGCCGACACAGGCAAGGCTTTACAGCAGCACCCTGTCTTCCCATCTGATCCCCATGAACAAGGACGCCCCCTCACCTCCGGCTTGTTGGCGGTCTGCCATAGTGGCGCTGGTCGCGATGCTGACTGTCGTCGGCGGTCTGGCCTCTGGCGGAACGGAACGGGACGGACAGGCGATGGCGAGCGAACCCATGACATTCAGCATGACACCCGATATGGCTGCCCATTGGCGGTTCATAACCGACGGCGTGATGGGCGGTGTGTCACGCGGCGGATTGCGGTTCGGACAGGATGCGGACGGGACGGGCTTTGCCCGCATGACCGGCACTGTCAGCACTGCCAATAATGGCGGCTTCATCCAGTTTCGCGCCGGCGTTGATTTTGCCACGCTTGTCGATCGCGGAATGGACCCGGCCGGCCTGCGGCTGCGTGTGCGCGGCAATGGCGAGACCTATTATGTCCATCTTCGCACCAGGGCCAACCGGCGGCCCTGGCATTATTTCGCGGCTACCTTCCCCACCTCGGCAGGCTGGCAGGAGGTTGACCTGCCTTTCGCGAGCTTCCGGCATTCAGACGGGCTGACCAATACACCGCCAGCGGTGCGGGACATCACCTCGATCGGCATCGTCGCCTATGGCCGCGACCATGAGGCCGATCTTTCCGTTGCCGACATGACCATCTATTGAGGCGCGCCGACATGGCCTTTCTGCGTAATGATGTCGGCGACATGATCCCGCCCTTTGCCGGCGAGGCGCTGCCCTGGCTTGGCGGCGATCTGCAGACAATGCGGCATTTCCTGCGACGTGACGCGCCGCCGCCGCCGCCCTCGCGCGAGATCCTGATCGATCTTGATGACGGGGACCGGCTGCTGGCCGCCTTTCACCCGCCACAGGAACAGTCCAGAGGGTGCGTGATCGCCGTTCACGGGCTGAATGGCTGTATGGACGCGCAGCATATCTGGTGGCTGGTGCCGCAGGTGCTGGCCGCCGGCTACAGCCTGCTGCGGG
>CBFHRT010000164.1:0-4918 GCA_965658285.1 Puniceispirillaceae bacterium (SeqCode)
CTCTGCTGCACCGTCGAATCGATGCCGCTTGGCGGCGCCCCGGCGGCGGCTGATGACGGCTTGCGGCGAAGTTATGATTTTGTGGCGGTGGACGAGGTGCAGCTTGCCGGTGACCGCGAACGCGGCCATGTCTTCACCGACCGGATCCTGCATGCGCGCGGGATCCATGAAACGATGTTTCTTGGCGCCGAGACGGCTGGCCCGCTGCTGCGCCAGATGCTGCCCGATGCGCGTTTTGAGTCCCGCCAGAGGCTGTCAAACCTCAGCTTTGCCGGGTCCAAGAAGCTGACCAGATTGCCGCGCCGCAGCGCCATCGTCGCGTTCGGTGTCGCCGAAGTCTATAGAATTGCCGAGCTTGTGCGGCGCCAGCGCGGCGGGGCCGCGGTGGTGATGGGGCGCCTCAGCCCGCGCACCCGCAATGCCCAGGTCGAGCTGTACCAGAATGGCGATGTCGATTTCCTTGTCGCCACCGATGCCATCGGCATGGGGCTGAATCTTGATCTTGGTCATGTGGCGCTGGCCTCCGACATGAAGTTTGACGGCCGTCAGATGCGCCGCCTTGACGCTGCCGAAACGGCGCAGATTGCTGGCCGAGCCGGCCGCCACACCAATGATGGTACCTTTGGCGTGACCGACGGGTGCGAGGTGCCTGAGCCCGAAATGATCGAGGCCATCGAGCAGCATCGCTTTAAGCCGATCCGCAGTTTCTGGTGGCGCTCGCGTGACATCGACTTCTCGTCGGTGGAATCGCTTCTGGCCTCGCTTGAGGCACCGCCGCCGCTGCCCTTCCTGCTTCGCAAGGCCGATGCCATCGACCATCGGGCGCTTGTCTCGCTTGCCGAGCGGCCGGCGATCCGTGATCGCGCCGTCGGGGCACGGCAGGTCAATCTGCTGTGGGATGTTGCCTGCATTCCGGATTTTCGGCAGAGCCTGAGCGACGATCATTATGATTTGCTGGCGACACTCTATGGCCAGCTTGCCGAGACCGGCAAACTTGGCAGCGATATGGTGGCGCGGGCAATGTCGCAGCTCGACAGGCTGGATGGCGATATCGACACGCTGATGACACGGCTTGCCTATATCCGCACATGGACCTATGTCACGCATCGTACGGACTGGACAGACAACCCCGCCGAATGGCAGGATCGTGCGCGATCGATTGAGGATCGGTTGTCGGACAGTCTGCACCAGCGTCTGTCAGAGAGGTTCATCGATCTGCGCGCCGCGCATCTGAGCCGGAAACTGAAGGAAACAAGGAATCTCATGGCCTCGGTGAAAAGTGACGGTACCGTTCTGGTTGAAGGCGAGGAAGTCGGCATCCTGGAAGGGTTCGTGTTCCGCCCCACATTGAGTGAGGGTGACGAGAAGGCAACCATTCTGGCAGCGGCGCGGCGCGGCCTTCCCGACGAAATCGAGTCGCGGGTGCGGGCCTTCGCGGCCTCGGCGACAGCGGCGTTCAAGCTTGATCATGAAGGTCAGATCCGCTGGCGTGACGCCGCGGTGGCCCGGCTGGTCAAGGGGGACGGCCTCTATGCGCCGCGACCGGACCTGATCGCCAGTGACCTGTTGTCGATTGATCAGACACAGCGCCTGAATGGCCGGCTTTCCGAATTTGTCGCCGCGCATGTCCGCGAGGTTCTCGGCAGGCTGGTGGTTCTGGAAACACCCGAAACCGCGCCGCTTCCCGAACGCCGGACGCCGCGGCCAAACCCGGCGACGCCAAAGACCGAAACTGAAGAAGTGCTGGACGGTCCGACGAAGGATGAGATCGCGGCCACACCGCCGGAAGAGCAGCCCGAGATCATCGAGGCGCCGGAGCCGGCCCCCGAGACGGCACCAGAGCCGCTGTCCGGTGCGGCGCGTGGGCTTGCCTTCATGCTGTTTGAACAGCTTGGCACGGTCCCCTCGATGCAGGCATCCCAGCAATTGCGCGGCCTGAATGAGACTGACAAGCCGCGGTTGGCGCGTCTTGGTCTTCGCTTCGGGGTCGAGGCGGCATATCTTCCTGAACTTCTGAAGCCGGCGCAGATCGAACTTCGTGCTCTTTTATGGAACCTGTTCCATGGCGAGCCCGGCATCTTTCACGCGCCCCCGCCGGCCGGCCGTGTGGCCATCGACGCCGTTGAGGGCGTGCCGGATGAATTCTGGCTGGCGACAGGGTATCGGCGGCTTGGCGGCCGCGTGATGCGGGTCGACATGGTCGAGCGGGTGGCGCTTCTTGTCCGCAACGCGGCGCGTGAGGGCCAGTTCAGGATCAGCGAGGACATGCTGTCTCTGGCCGGTGCCACGCGTGAACAGATGGCGGCGATGCTGCTCGACATGAATTGCAAGATCGTCAGCGAGGAACCCGACGAGGATCCCGAGAAGCCGCCGATTCAGGTGTTCGAGCGTCTGCGGCGCCAGCGCCCCGCCGGTGGCCGGCGCGAAGGCCGCCCGGAGCAGGATGGTGAGCGCCGCAAGTCCCGACCGGCTGGCCGAAAGGGGGCGCCCAAGGGTGGCCGCCCGAACCGCGGCAAGCAGGACGGGCAGCAGGGTTTCAGCGCGAAGAGCCGTGAGCCCGACCCGCAGTCACCTTTCGCCGTGCTTGCGGATCTCAAACTGAAATCGTGACCGGTGTGACTGGTGAGGCTTCGCTGCGGCTCGATAAGTGGCTTTGGTATGCGCGTTTCTTCAAGACCCGCGCGCTGGCGACAAAGGCCATTGCCGGTGGTCGCTTTCGTCTCGATGGCGAGGTGATGAGCAAGCCGCATCGTGCGGCCCAGCCCGGTCAGGTGTTGACCTTCATGCAGGGTGACCGGGTCAGGGTGATAAAGATCATGGCGCTGGGATCGCGCCGCGGTCCGGCTGCCGAGGCGGTAGGGCTATATGAAGATCTGTCACCGGAGGTCCCGAAACGCCAGTCCGGGGACAGGCTGTCTGACCCGGCATTCGAAAGCCGCGAACGCGGAACCGGGCGGCCGACGAAACGCGACCGCCGGGCGACACATAATTTGAAATCTGACCTCGGATGACCGGGGGCAGCCACGCCGCAGGAGGGTGTTAAGTGATGATTGCCAAGCTGGGAAACTGGATTCGCGAATTTACCGAGGATCAGGACGCCGCCCCCGGTGGTGATTCGGAATGGGCCACCGTGATGGCAAGCCTGCTTGTCGAAGCGGCGATGGCGGATGGTGAGCTTGATGCCGGCGAGCGCGCGCAGATCACTCGCATTCTGGCAGCGCAGCCGACGATCGACGCTGGCGCGGTCGATGGTTTGATCGACACCGCGCTGTCATGGCATGCCGAGCGGGTCGAGATCCACGCGCTGACGCGCTCGATCAGGTCGGAAACCGATGCCGAGGACAGGATCGCGATCATGGAAATGGCCTGGATGGTGGTGCTTGCCGATGGTGAGGTGCATGATTACGAGGCGCAGCTGATGCGCCGGCTTGCCGGCTTGCTCTATGTTGATGATATTGAATCCGGTCGCGCCGCCAAACGGGCGCGGATGCGGATCGAGAATATGGGGTGAGACGATAAGGTGATCCGTCCTTGTGGACGTTCTGCCTTTACGATAAAACGCTGCGCCTGAGATGCGCATGGAGACCGCCAGATGACATATATCGTCAATGACAATTGCATCAACTGCAAATACACAGACTGCGTCGAGGTCTGCCCGGTAGATTGTTTCTATGAGGGTGAGAACATGCTTGTCATTCATCCCGACGAATGCATCGATTGCGGGGTGTGCGAGCCGGAATGCCCACCGGAAGCCATCCTTCCCGATTCCGAGCCGGAGGCCGAGAAATGGCTTGAGCTCAACCGCGAGATGTCGGAAATCTGGCCCAACATCGCGCAGCGCTCCGACCCGATGCCGAATGCCGAGGCGGCACAGGAAGAAAAGGGCAAATACGAGAAACATTTCTCCCGCAATCCCGGGCAGGGAAGCTGACCGGGCCCGTCCTGTCTGAGCTGATTGATTTTCCCGTTAATTTCGGGTATGTTACAGGCTGGTTACAACAACTGACTGACGCTGGTCCCACCCGCTCCGAGGCGATCGGAAACAGGGCGTGGTCCTTTTTGGTCTGAGACGGCTGGTAGGCTGTGGCGGTGACTGTCGGCGTTATGCAATGGCGTGGCGCCTCACCGCCGGGATGCTGGCCAACCGTGAAGCGGGCCAACTGCGAAGGTCTACAGGGAAGACTTAATGGCAAAAAAGACTGACTCCGCTTTCAAGGAAGGCGATTTTGTTGTGTATCCGACGCATGGTGTCGGCCGCATTCTGGGGACTGAAAGCCGCGAAATCAGCGGTGCCACGATCGAGATGCTTGTCGTTCGTTTCGAGCATGATCGCATGACCCTGCGAGTCCCGATGGAAAAGGCCCGGTCTCTCGGGCTGCGCACCCTCAGCTCGAAAAAGCAGATGGAACAGGCCATCACCACATTGCAGGGCAAGGCCCGTGTCCGCCGGACGATGTGGTCGCGCCGGGCGCAGGAATATGAAACCAAGATCAAGTCCGGCGATCCGGTATCGATTGCCGAAGTCGTGCGTGACCTGCATCGGCGCACGAACCAGTCTGAGCAATCCTATTCCGAGCGCCAGATGTACCAGGCGGCGCTAGAACGGCTGGCCCGCGAATTTGCCGCCATCGAGAAGATTGATCAGGACGCCGCGGCGACAAAGCTTGAGGATCTGATGGACGTCGCCTGACCGGCGCCCCAAACCTGACTGGCGCCCCAAACCTGACCGGCGCCCCGAAGATGAAATTTCGGAAAAAGGGCGGTTGCGGCCGCCCTTTTTTGGTGCGCGTTCGCATCTGACAGACAGAAACCCCGTCGAAATCCACCTGTGACGTGCAGACCAATTCACGCCCCGCTTTTATGTGATATGCTGGCGTCATGGCGAACGCATTCATTCAGGAAAAAGAGCTGTTTCCGG
>CBFHRT010000165.1:0-4803 GCA_965658285.1 Puniceispirillaceae bacterium (SeqCode)
CCATAGACCAGAACCCGGTCCGGCCTGACCGCAAGATCAAGCGCCTCATTCGAGGTAATTCCGTGTTCGGCAAGCCCCGGCACATCGGGGATCTGCGGCCAGCCACCAGTCGCCACCAATATGCGTTCCGCCGTCACCTGGCGCCCGCCAACCGTCACGTCATGCGGCCCGGTGATGGTGCCACGGCCCTCGATCAGTTCGACGCCCGCATTGGCCAGCAGGGACCGGTAAATGCCTTCAAGCCGGTCAAGTTCGCGATTCTTCGCAGCAATCAGCCCCGGCCAGTCATGGCCGTCAATGGTGACATGCCAGCCATAGCCCGCAGCGTCGGCGGCCTCGGCCGAGAATGTCGAGCCATACATCAGCAGTTTTTTCGGAACGCACCCCCGGATCACACAGGTGCCACCGGGGCGGCTTTCCTCGATCACCGCAACACGCGCGCCATGCCCGGCCGACATGCGCGAGGCGCGAACGCCGCCGGAACCGGCGCCGATAACAATCAGGTCGTAATCATAGGCCATCGGCTGGGGCTTTCGCGAGAGATTGCGTGACGCCCCTAACCTAGTCCGGATCGCGGTTTATGCAAGGGGGAGCTAGACCATGTCCCGGTCGTCGAACGGCATCACATCCGGCAGGCCGATACCACGCTTGGCAAGAAGGCTGGCCGCCAACTGGGCAAAATCCAGCATCTCGCGATAGATCGAGTCGGGCGTCGCCTCGCGCAGATCCAGCTTGCGATACACGGTGACCGTGGCATCGCCGGAACAGACACCATAGGGGCGCATGGCGGTGGCGATGGTGTCTTCCAGCAGCAGCATGGTGATGAAGGAGGCGCGGAGTGGCCCGCTGCCATCTCGTGCCGTCGTCGCATAGACAAAGCCGGTGACATCATCATCAAAAAGCTCGAGCTGGACAATCGGCCCTGCCTCGCTTTCAATCATCCAGCGGCGCTTTGACAGCGCCGTGACCTCACAAGGGCCCGCGGCCGGAGGATTCTGGACAAGCTCGTTCATTTGGGCCTTGATCGGCACGTGCATTCGGCAATCCCCTCGGTCGGCGCGATAGCTGATGACAAAGTTCACTGCTTTGTTACCATGCGTTAACTTGTTGTTAATGATAATTTTTACATCGCAATATTTTTGATTCTTATGGTTGATACAAAGATATGAAAAAATCGACCAAGATCGCACATCATTCGCCTTTCTAGCCTTTTGTTTGATGATAACATCACACATATGGTCCAGTTTCATCCTGTCCGGTTAAGTCAGAATGGACCGTCTGTCATGACCGAATCGACCTTTGCCACGAGTGAGAAAATGACCGCAAACCTGCTCTGGACCCCTGCACCGGACGCCATATCCACAAGCCAGATCGCGGATTTCGCCAGCTTTGTGAAAGCACGCACCGGCATGGACTGGCAGGGTGATTTCCAAGCGCTGTGGCGCTGGTCGGCCGAACAGAATGTAAACTTCTGGGATCTGTTCTGGGACTGGCATGGCGTGATCGGCGACAAGGGCAGCAGGCTGATCGAGGATGAAACCGCCATGCCCGGCGCGCGATTCTTTCCCGACGCCACACTGAACTATGCCGAGAATATGCTTGCCAACGCCGATGACAGGCTGGCCATCTCGGCGCATGGCGAGGATGGCCGGCATGTCCGCCTGACGCGCCGCCAGTTGAAGGACCAAGTGATGCGGCTTGCCGGCTGGATGCAGGCGCACGGCATTGCCGAGGGGGACAGGGTTGCCGCCTATATCCCGAATATTCCCGAGGCGGTGATCGCGATGCTGGCGACGGCTTCGCTTGGCGGCATCTTTTCCAGCTGTTCGCCCGATTTCGGGCTTGGCGGGGCCAGCGACAGGTTTGGCCAGATCGAGCCGAAGCTGCTGATCGCCTGCGATGGCTATCACTATGCCGGCAAGAGCTTTGAGCGTCTTCAGCTGGTCCGCGACCTGGCCGCATCCATGCCGTCGGTGACACATTGCCTGATCATCCCGTTCCTTGACGAGGCGCCCGATCTTGCCGGCCTGCCAAATGCCAGCCTGTTTGCCGCGGCCGCGGAACACGCACCGCTGCACTCCTTCGTGCGGGTCGGGTTCAACGCGCCGCTCTATATCCTCTATTCAAGCGGCACCACCGGCGCCCCGAAATGCATCGTTCACGGGGTTGGCGGTGTGACGCTGCAGCATGCCAAGGAATTGCGCCTTCACAGCAATCTGATGCCGGATGACAGGCTGTTTTTCTTCACCACCTGCGGCTGGATGATGTGGAACTGGATGGTGTCCGGACTGCTGGTCGGCGCGCCCATCGTGACCTATGAGGGCAACCCCTTTCATCCCGGACCGGAACGGCTATGGCAGATCGCCGAAAGCGAGGGGCTGACGCATTTCGGCGTTTCGGCCAAATATGTCGATGCCGTGCGGAACGCCGGCTACAGGCCCGGCAGCGCGCTTGATCTGTCGACATTGCGGGTGATGATGTCGACGGGCTCCCCGCTATCGACCGAGGCCTTTGCGTTCGTCTATGAGGAAGTCAGCCCGGACCTGCAGCTGGCGTCGATCTCCGGCGGCACCGACCTGATTTCCTGCTTTGTCCTTGGCACGCCGACGCAGCCTGTCTATGCCGGTGAGATCCAGACCCGCGGCCTCGGCATGGCGGTCGCGGTTCTGGATGATGATGGCAAGCCGGTTACCGGACAGCAGGGCGAGCTGTGCTGCCTGAAGCCCTTCCCGTCGATGCCGGTAATGTTCTGGAATGATCCGGGCGGCGCCAAGTACCGGGCCGCCTATTTCGAACATTTCGCGGGAGTCTGGCGACATGGCGACTGGGCAACGCTGAGCGAACGTGGCGGGGTGGTCATTCATGGCCGGTCCGATGCCACGCTCAACCCCGGCGGGGTGCGGATCGGCACCGCCGAAATCTATCGCCAGGTCGAGGCGTTTGACGAAATCGAAGAGGCGCTTGTCGTTGGCCAGTCATGGGACAATGACGTGCGGGTGATCCTGTTTGTGCGCATGGCTGATGGTGCCCGTCTCGATGATGACCTCACCGCCGCCATCAAGGCGCGCATCCGCAGCGGCGCCACACCGCGCCATGTGCCACGCCATATCATCGCCGTGCCGGACATTCCGCGCACACGGTCCGGCAAGATCACCGAACTGGCGGTCCGCGACATCATTCACGGGCGGCAGGTCAAGAATACCGAGGCGCTGGCAAATGCCGACGCGCTCAACCATTTCAGGGATCTGCCGCAACTGGCGGAATAGGCCAGACTCGAATAGGCCAGACTCGAATAGGCCAAACTCGAATAGGGCAGAATTAAAGGCCCTGCCGGATCAGTGTCTGCACGGCGCTGCTGTTGGCGAAGCGCTTGCGGTTCTGGCGAAAATGCGGCAACGCCATCATCAACTGCGCGGTTTCCGACTGTTTCAACGCGGCCTCGTCGGTCAGATCGTCGAGATTCGCGGCGCTGCAGATATCGGCAAGGTAGGTGTGGCTGGCCCCCACACGGTCGGCCACCGCCCTGTGCTTCGACTTTGATCCGACAGGCCATTTCTCGCGCAGGATTGTCATCACGACAAAATTCACCTGGCCGCCCCAGGATGCGGCGACGGGCTGCTCGGCCAGAAACGCCGCGCCAATAGCCGTCATTGCCGACATCGTTTCCGGGTCATCCGACATCGTCTCGCCCTGGTCATGGTCGAGCCAGTGGCCAAGAAGATTGATTCTGTCAGCCGCATCAAGCCCCATCAGCCGCGGATGCACCGTCCCGTCATGGTCGGACGGGTCGATATCGATGATGTCGGATTCGCCCATCAGGCGAAGCAGGGTTGTTGGCATGACACGGCCTCCCGGTGCCGGATTGAAACCGCTAGCCTTTTAGGCAGCATCGCACCGGCTGGCAACAGCTTCCTGTTTTCAGGCTGTCGGTTCTGTGGTGGGGCGCGGCTGGCGGGCGCGCACAAATTCGCGCCAGGCGATAAAGAGGCAACTGCCGATGACAACGCCGCCACCGGCGATCTCGACGGGCGACATGACCTCGCCGAACAGCAGAAAGGCGACGATGGCGGCGAGCGGGATCTGCAGATAGCGCATCGAGGAAATCACCACCGCCTCGGCGAATTTGAAGGCCGATGTGATGCATAGCTGCAGTCCCGCTGCCACCGCGCCAAGCATCATCAGATCAAACATCACCGGCTGGCTGACCGTCATCGGCACATCTGGCAACAGGAAGGCAAGCGAGGTCAGCAGGACAGCCCCGCTGCCATTGTACCAAACGGCGACACTGAAAGGATGATCAGCCTTGCCAAGCCGGCGCAGCATGATCGCCAGCCCGGCACTGGCCAGGGCGCCGGCAATGCCAAAGCCGACATTCACCGAGAACCCGCCGGTGAACGGATCCGTCAGCAGAACAATGCCGATCATGCCGGTGACAACCGCGCTCCAGCGATAGATACCGATGACCTCGCCAAGCAACAGCGGCGACAGGATGGTGATGAAGATCACCGCGCTTTGCAGCAGCGCCGTTGCCTGGCCAAGCGGCAGCAGGCGGATCGAGGTGAACCAGCAGGCCATCGCGAAACAGCCGAACGCGATCCGTACGATCAGGGTGCGGCGCGCGTTGATCTGCAGGAAGGACCGTCCCCGCACAAGAACCGCCGGCAACAACAGCAGCGGCACCGAAAAGATAAAACGGTACATGAGCAGTGTGACCAGCGGGATACCATCGCCGATAAGTTTGACAATCAGCCCGGTTCCCACGCCGAACAGGATCGTCATGAGCGTCAGGAGAATGCCGATAAA
>CBFHRT010000166.1:0-4762 GCA_965658285.1 Puniceispirillaceae bacterium (SeqCode)
AGAAAAACCTACGGCCCAACAGTTGCCGTACGGCAGGTCGACCTGAATCTCTCAACACCTCAATATTGTTGCCTTCTGGGCCCATCCGGGTGCGGCAAGACTTCATTGCTGCGGATGATCGCCGGACACGAAACCATCAGCTCGGGGTCGGTGATAATCGGCGGGACCGACGTTTCGAACATGACACCCGCTGCGCGGCCCACCTCGATGATGTTTCAGAGTTATGCGCTGTTCCCGCATCTGACCGTTCTGGACAATGTGGCCTTTGCGCTGAAGATCATGGGGGTCGGCAAGGCCGCGCGGCATGAGCAGGCGCTCGACATGCTGAGAAGTGTGCAGCTCAAATCGCTCGCCGGTCGATATCCAAACCAGCTTTCAGGTGGCCAGCAACAGCGCGTAGCGCTTGCCAGGGCGCTGATCACCGAACCGAAAATCCTTCTCCTTGACGAGCCGTTATCAGCGCTTGACCCGTTTCTGCGGATTGAAATGCGGGCCGAATTAAAGACGCTGCAACGCCGGCTTGGCATCTCTTTCATCCATGTCACCCACAGCCAGGACGAAGCCATGGCGCTTGCCGACCTCGTGCTTGTGATGAATGACGGGATCGTCGAGCAGACGGGAACGCCCATGGAGATTTTCAACACACCACGGAATGCGTTTGTGGCGAATTTTATCGGTGGCCACAACGTTATCGAAGACGGTCCGAAAACCTACGCAGTGCGTGAGGACCGGATCAAAATAACACCGAAGGGAAGCCGTCAGATTGGTGCCATCGAATTTATGGGGGCCAATGTCAGGATAAAAGTGTCCGATGAAGCTGGGGGAAATCTGACAGTGAGCCAGACAGATGAGGAATTTGCCAAACTCAGGCTTGAGCTTGGCGATTCCGTCGATGTCAGCTGGCAAAAGAAGGATCAACTGGAACTCACAGCCTAGAAAGGACTATCAAAATGACAAAAAGCTTCAACAGACGCACGATGCTGAAAACAGCTGGTGCCGCAGCCGCCTTTACCGGTTTCGGTCTCAGCGCGCCGAATGTGATCCGCGCCAATGACAAGGTCGTACGCTACCTTGGCACCGCCACCACGATGGGAAGTGAAATCGACAAGAAGCTGTTCGAGGACACTGGCATCAAGGTGCAGTACATTCCCGTCACCACCGATGAAGTCACAAAGCGGGTGCTGACCCAACCGAACAGCTTTGATATTGTCGACACCGAGTATTTCAGCCTTCCCAAGCTGGTGCCGTCGGGCAATATTCTCGGCATGGACTCCAAACGCATCAAGGAGTTCGACAGTATCAGCACCACCCATACGCTTGGTGAAATCGGTGGCAAGAAAATCGGCGACCAGGGCACCGCGCCAAAGAAGGTGTTTTATCTGAAGGACGAGAATTCCAGCGAATTCTCGGCGGAGCCGACACGGTGGGCGACGCTGATCCCGACGGTGTTCAATGCCGACACGCTCGGTATCAGGCCTGACCTGATTGGCCGCCCGATCAGCACATGGGCCGAGCTGCTGAACCCCGAATTCAAGGGTAAGGCATCGATCCTGAACATTCCGTCGATCGGGATCATGGACGCCGCGATGGTTGTCGAGTCGATGGGCGAGTATAAGTATCCCGACAAGGGCAACATGACGCGTGAGGAAATCGACCTGACCATCGGCATTCTGATCGAGGCCAAGAAGCAGGGTCAGTTCCGCGCCCTGTGGTCCGACTTCAACGAAAGCGTCAACCTGATGGCGTCCGGCGAGGTGGTGATCCAGTCGATGTGGTCGCCTGCCATCACGGCTGTCCGCACGCAGGGCATCCCCTGTGTCTATCAGCCGCTGAAAGAAGGCTACCGCGCCTGGGCCGTCGGTTTTGCCCTGTCGGCAGCAACCAAGGGATATCAGGCGGATGTCTGCTACGAGTTCATCAACTGGTACCTTTCAGGCTTTGTCGGTGGCTATCTTAACCGGCAGGGCTATTACTCGGCCGTTCCGTCGACCGCCAAGGAATACATGGCACCTTACGAGTGGGATTACTGGATGCTCGGCAAGGCTGCCGCTCAGGACATCATGGCACCTGACGGCAAGAAGCTTGCCGGCGCCGGTGAGGTTCGCGACGGCGGCTCGTTCGAAGAGCGGATGGGCGGCGTAGCCTGCTGGAACGCGACGATGGACGAGAATCGCTACATGGTCCGCAAGTGGAACGAGTTCGTCGCAGCCTGATCCGGGCACGCGCACATACAAACTGCGGCACTCCTCGGGGTGCCGCAGAACGTCTTTCTGGAGAGTATGAATTTTGAGCCGGCTAGCAAAATACAGCGCCACCCTGCTATCCCTGCCCTTCATGCTGGTTATTGCGTTGTTCTTCGTGGTGCCGCTGCTTCTGGTGGTGATGGTCAGCTTCTGGGATTATACGTCCTACAGCATCATCCCCGATTTCATCTTCACCAATTATGAAGACATCTTCTATGGATGTTTCGACAAGCTTCCCGATCTCTGCACGGCCTTTTCGACTTATCTGTCGACGTTGAAATTCGTCTTCCTGACCTGGCTCATAACCCTTGTTATCGGATTTCTGGTCGCGCTGTTCCTGTCCTTCTGCGTGCGCTCCCTGCCGATGCAGGTGGCGCTGTTTCTGCTTTGCACAATTCCGTTCTGGACATCGAATGTCATCCGGATGATTTCATGGATCCCACTTCTCGGGCGCAATGGTCTGGTCAATGCCGGCCTTGTCGATACCGGCATTATCAATGAGCCGCTGGAATGGCTGCTCTATTCGGAATTCGCGGTGATCGTCGCCTTTGTACATCTGTACACACTGTTCATGGTGGTGCCGATTTTCAACTCGATGATGCGCATCGACAGATCGCTCCTGGAGGCCGCGTACGATGCCGGTGCCTCGACATGGCAGACCCTGTTTAATGTGATCATTCCGCTGTGCCGGCCGGGTATCATCATTGGCTCGATCTTCGTTGTCACCATTGTCATGGGTGACTTCATCACCATCGGGGTGATGGGCGGCCAGCAGATCGCATCGGTTGGCAAGATCATCAATGTCGAAATGCAGTATCTGCAGTTCCCGGCGGCAGCGGCGAATGCGGTGATCCTGATCTTTACCACCCTGATGATCATCTTCGGCATGACCCGGATCGTTGACGTTCGCAAGGAGCTGTAGATGTTCGGGGTTCGTTTTCGACTGATGATGACAGCCTTCTTCGCCCTGTTCATTCTGTTCCTCTATGGACCGATGATCTCGATCCTCGTGCTGTCCTTTCAGGGGCCGGAAGGCGGACTGACCTTTCCCATGCGTGGATTTTCGACATTCTGGTTCGAATCACTGTTTGACGGTGTCGGCGTGATCGATATCTGGAGTGCCTTTGGCCGCTCCATTCGGCTTGGTCTTGTTGTCATGGTGCTGACGGTCATTCTCAGCCTCATGGCCGGCATGGCCTTTCGCAAGAAATTCATGCTGGCAGGCGCGCTGTTCTACGCCACCGTGTCCAGCCTGATTGTCCCGTCGATTGTCATCAGCCTTGGTGTGGCGCTGGAATTCCGGATCCTGGACGACATGATCAAGGCGTTCGGCGACAATCATCAGATCACCTGGATCATCGAGGATTTCCGAACCACGATGGGGCTGTTCAGTTCGGGCCTTGGCGCACAACTGACCTGGACGCTGCCATTCGGCCTGCTGATCATGTTCGCCGTCTTCAACAGGTTCGACCCGTCCTATGAGGAGGCGGCACGCGATCTCGGCGCCGGACCGTGGAAGACCTTCACCGAGGCCGTGCTTCCGATCATCGCGCCCTCGCTCATCGGCGTGGCGCTGTTCGGCTTCACGCTCAGCTATGATGAACTTGCCCGCTCATCGCAGGCCATTGGGGGGCTCAACACGCTGCCGCTCGAATTACGGGGGCTGACAACGACGGTGACCGACCCCACCATCTATGCGCTTGGCACGCTGACGACCGCCATCAGCTTTGCCGTGATCGGTCTGGCGCTGCTGTGTTATTTCATCCTGCGGCGACGAACCGTCAGTCGCGTCGAGGCATAACGACCGGGATCGATGATGAAGCGCATCGCGTTCATAAACCCCAATTCCACCGCGGCGATGACAAAGAGCTGCGCCGCCAGTCTACAACGCGTGATCGGGGACGGCTTTGACGTTCGCGACGTGACCAACCATGACGGGCCACCGGCAATCCAGGGCGCTGCCGATGGCGAGGCCGCGATCCCCGGGCTTCTGGCGGCGGTGGCGGCACATGATGATTGTGATGGCATCATCCTTGGATGTTTTGATGATACCGGGCTTGCCGAGGCGCGCGCCATGACGCGAAAGCCGGTCATTGGCATCGGCCAGGCCGCCTTTCACCTTGCCGCGCTGCGCAGCGGGACGTTCCACATACTGACTACGCTTGCCGTTTCGATCCCCGTCATTCAGGAGAATGTCGAACAACAGGGTTTTGGCAATATCTGCAGCGCGGTTCTGGCAAGCGGCGTTCCGGTTCTTGAGCTAGAGCATGATCCGGAAGGGTCCGCTGCCGTGATCTCCGGCCATATCGCGGACATTGAAGCCACCACCGCCACCCCGACAATCATCCTTGGCTGTGCCGGCATGACCAACATTCACGAACGGCTGCAGGCACGCCATGATGCGGTTCTGATCGACCCGATCATGGCCGCGGCGCGGCTGATGCCAGCGCTGCTGTAACACCAGCATTGCCGGACAGACGACCGGCATACACGTGCATCTGCTATGCAAGTTCATCCAT
>CBFHRT010000167.1:0-4761 GCA_965658285.1 Puniceispirillaceae bacterium (SeqCode)
CAGAGCCTGACTGGCACCAATATTTTCGGCCGGATAGTTCAGGCTTGCAAGGCTGGGCCCACCGCCACCGCCACCGCCTCCACCACAGGCGGCAAGAGTCAGACTTCCGATAGCCAGCAGGGTCGCGATTGCCACCGATGATGGCGCCAATGCCGCCGACCCCAGCATGGCGGATTTTGCTGAGCCGGTTGCGCCACCCCGATAGATGTGCGTTTTCATGGCATTTAGCTTCACGCGGCACAGGTAAATTTTTCCCGGAGACGCCTTCACATTGCCGTTAGCGGCCTGACTGGCGGGTGCGTATGGCGATGCGTACGGGCGCTTGACGCCGCGTCATCAACCGGCGCAGTGTCGCGGTTACTGCCGGGCAGAGGGAACAGCAGGCACTGACGGGACCACGAATGAGGGCCGCACGACTAAAGGCCGAAGGTGACAAGCTGGCAAGGTGACTGCGATGACGCCCCCGATAAGCCGAATGCTGATGAGAGTGTCTCTGAAGGCGATGCTGCCCTGGGCGGCGCTGCTGGTGATGGGGGCAACCTGGGGGCTGTCCTTTTCCTTTGCCAAGATCGTTGTCAAGGCGGGCGGCACACCCTTTGGCATCACCTTCTGGCAGTCGGTTGTCTGCGGCGTGATCCTGCTGACCTGCACGATGGCGCGGCGCCGGCCCCTGCCGATGACCCGCCGGCATCTCGGCATCTATGTCATCGTCGCGCTGCTTGGCGCCTCAATCCCGAACAGCCTGTTCTATTTCGCCGCGCCGCATGTCCAGGCAGGGGTGCTTTCGATCACCGTCACGCTGATCCCGATCATCACCTATGCGGTGGCGATGATGATCGGGGCCGAACGGCTGTCGGCCATCCGCATGACCGGCGTTGTCTGCGGGGCGGTGGCGATCGGCTTTCTGGTCGTGCCGGAAAGCAGCCTTCCCAGCCGCGCCGCCATGCCCTGGGTGCTGCTGGCCTGTATCAGCGCGGTTTGCTACGCGCTGGAGAACATCTATCTGGCGCGACCCTCACTGCAGGATATCGGGCCGGTGCGGACGGCCTGCGGGATGAATTTGTTTGCCGCGCTGATCATGCTGCCGGTGGCGATCCTGACCGACCAGATGTTCCTGCCGGCCTTTCCCTTCGGCACGGTGGAATGGACCATCATCGGGCTCGGCCTGATCAACGCTGTCGCCTATACCACTTTTGTCATGGTGATCGGCCTTGCCGGACCGGTCTTCGCCAGCCAGACAGGTTATGTCGTCACGCTGGCCGGGGTGATCTGGGGGATCATCCTGTTTGGCGAGACGCATTCCGCCTGGGTCTGGGCGTCGGTAGCAATGATGCTGCTGGGACTGGCGCTGGTCACGCCGCGGCGCCGGGCGGTGCCGGGCGAGGATGACAAGGCCGAAAAGCCAGCCTAGCTGTCCCTGCTTGCCCCCCTGGGCTACCCCTACTCGCCAGAGAAATCCGGCGTTCGCTTTTCATTGAAGGCGGCGACACCCTCGCGCCGGTCGGCGGTGGTGACGGTGCGGTTATAGGCCTCGATCTCGAAGGACAGGCCGGCCGCCAGCCCCATATCCATGCCGGTGCGGATGGCCTGTTTTGCCTGCCTGACCGCCACTGGCGCGTTGCCCGCGATGGTGCCGGCCATCTCCAGCGCCGCCGGCAGGAGTTCGTCCGCCGGCAGCACCCGGTTGACCAGCCCCCATGCCGCCGCCTCGGCGGCCGAGAACGGCACGCCCGACATGATGATCTCCTTGGCGCGGCGCTCGCCAACAGCGCGCGCCAGCAGTTGCGTGCCGCCAGCGCCGGGAATGATGCCAAGCCGCACCTCGGTCTGGGCAAAGCGCGCGCCCGCGGCGGCATAGATGAAATCGCAGGCCGATGCCAACTCGCACCCACCGCCATAGGCGGCGCCGTTGACCGCCCCGATCAGTGGCAGCGGCAGGCCGATGATGGCGCGCGCCATCCGTTCATAGATCCGGTGCTGGGCGAACCAGGCCGCATCGCTCATGCCGTGACGCTCCTTCAGGTCACCGCCAGCGCAAAAGGCCCGCGCACCGGCACCTGTGAGAACCACCGCGCGGATATCACCGGCATCGAGATTCAGCATCTCGAACAGCGCTGTCAGCTCTTCCGCCATTTCCGTGTTGAAGGCGTTGGCTACATCCGGCCGGTTCAAGGTTACCAGCAGCACCCTTGGTGCCGCCATTTCGGTCATCAGCGTGGTGAAGGAAGGCAGGTCGGGAATCATGGCAATCCTCGGATCAATCAACTTTCGACAGGATCATAGAGATGCGCGCGAAGATCGGCCAGATCCGACCCGCCATCGGCAAGCCCCAGCACCGCATCGCGGATGGCGGCGGTGCGCGCCGCCCCCAGGACCGGACCGGCGAATTCCTCGAACTTGGTGATGATGTCGGCCTCCGGCATCGGGCGTTCCGACCCGCCGCGCGCATGGACGAGCCCGGAATCCAGCACCCTGCCGTCATGCAGCGTGATCTGCACATCGGCATCGCGCGTGTTCGGGAAGCTGGCATTATGCAGATCGCTCTCGGCAACGCTGATCCGGTCGATCATCGCCAGCACCCGCGCGTCGCGAAGCCCCGCACCCGACACATGTTCCAGCCCGATCCGCCCGTGTACCGCCTGCGCCGCGACAGCGAATGACAGTGAATATTGCGCCACCGCGGTGGTGTCCGGAACACCCTGGAACAGGCACACCCCTTCATGAAAAGTGTTGATCCGGATGCCGGCGATATCGTCATGCGCCAGATTATGCGCCATCATCAGTTCGCGCACGCCATCGATCGGTGCATGCGCCCAACGGCAGATCGGATAGGGTTTCACATACTGGTCGTTCATCACCCACCTTGTGCCAAGATCGGCCCAGATATCCGCCACCTCGGGGGCCTCGACGGTGATCGCCGGCGCGCCGGTGAATCCCTGTTCGGCAAGAATGGCGGCCGAGATCCCAACCATCGCGCCCCATCCCGACCCGTCATGAAGCATGGTGGGGCTGGCGATCTCGCGCATCATCTGGCTTCGCGGGCCGTGATATTCGGCGATGCCGAGCGCCTGGCGAAGCTGGTCCGCCGTCATGCCGCGCATGCGGGCCGCCATCGCCGCGACGCCAAGCGCGTTCCACGCCCCGGAAGTGTGATAGTCACAGGCCGTGGCATGAAGCGCGCGGCCGGCGCGGCCGGCAATCTCATAGCCAAGCGTGATCAATGTCAGCGCCGCATCGCCGCCCATGTCGTCACTCTGTTCGGCCAGCGCCAGCAACGCCGGGATGATGGCAACGCCGATATGCCCCTTGACCGGGTTATAGCCATCATGCGCGTCAAGATTGTCGGTCTGTGTCGCCGCTGCATAGGCCGCACCGGCAAGGCTGACCTGCCGGCCATCGAACAGCATCGGCGCGGCGTGGGACGGCGCGCCGGCACCATACAGAAGCACCGCCGTTTCACGGGCAAGGCATCCGGCCTCCATCGGGGTGGCGGCGGCCGTCACCCCCAGCGTATCAAGACACATCAGCGCCGCCGCGCGGCGCGCCTCTGAAGGCACATCCGCCGGCGTCAGGGAAAAGACGAAATCGGTGACCTGTGACAATTGTGCGTTCATCGAATCCTCCCTGCTGGTCGTCACCCCTTGATCAGGCGCGCAGCCGTGCCCCGCCGGAATCAAAGGGCGGCTCGGCCAGCACCGTCGCCGCGTGCGGCTTGCCGAGGATATAGATATCGACCTTGTCACCAGGCGCCACCGCGCCTTCGCGGGCATAGCCGATGGCAAGCGACCTGCCGACCGTATAGCCAAAGGCACCGGAGGTCACACGGCCAACCGGCGTGCCATCGGCAAGGAAGATCGGCTCGCCGCCATTGGCATCGGCATCGTCGGTGACATCGACCTCGAACATGGTCAGCGTTTCACGCGGCGGTGTATTGCTGATCCGCAGATAGGCATCCTTGTTCAGGAAATCCTTGTCGAGCTTGATCAGCCCGTGAAGCCCGGTCTCCTGCGGCCAGTATTCGGGCGAATATTCACGTCCCCACGACCCATAGCCCTTTTCGATCCGCAGCGCACCAAGCGCCCGCCCGCCAACCGGCCCGCCGCCATGCGCCGCCGCCGCCTCGAGAAGCGCGGTATAGAGTTCCACCTGATCGGACTCGGCGCAGTGAAGCTCCCAGCCCAGATCGCCGGTAAAGCTGACGCGGATGGCCAGGCATTCGACGCCGGCGACAATGATGGTGCGTGATCGCATGAACCGCCAGCCATCATTCGACAGATCGGCATCGGTCAAGCTGGCCAGCATCGCGCGCGATTGCGGGCCGGCGACATTGAACCCGGCGATGCGCGGTGTCGCCACTTCGAGGCTGGTGCCGTCCGGCATCGGCACCATGTCGAAGAACCGCTGGTGATAGCGCTCAGCCATGCCGGATCCGATCATCATATAGCTGTCATCACCTGTTTTGGTGACGGTGAAGTCGCCGGCCACACCACCGCGCATGCCGATCAACGGGGTCAGGCAGGATCGTCCGACCTCGCCCGGCACATGGTTGGCGACAAGCGCGTCAAGCCAGCCTTGCGCGCCCGGGCCGGTGATGACGTAATTGCCGAAATTCGAGATGTCGATGACGCCGACATGATCACGCAGCATCGCCGCCTCGCGGCCAACCGGCGCGAACCAGTTCTGCCGCGCAAATCCGTTGGTATCCTCGGTGTCCGGTGCATCGGCGAACCACAGCGGATGCTCCCATCCCGCATTCAGGCC
>CBFHRT010000168.1:0-4710 GCA_965658285.1 Puniceispirillaceae bacterium (SeqCode)
CGCATGCCGGCCCCGTCCATCCGCGCCGCTTCCAGAATTTCGGCCGGAATCTCGCGGAAATATGTGTACAGCATCCACACGATGATCGGCAGGTTGATCAGCATCAGCACGATCACCAGACCGATTCGGCTGTCGAGAATGCCTAGCTGGATGAACAGCAGGTAGATCGGATACAGCACCCCGACCGCCGGCAGCATTTTCGTCGACAGCATCCACATCAGGATACCGCGGGTCCGCTTTGACGGCACGAAGGCCATCGACCAGGCGGCCGGCACAGCAACAAGAATGCCAAGCAATGTCGAGCCGACAGCAACGATCACCGAATTGAAGAAATGCTTGAAATAGTCCGACCGGTCCTGAACCACAGCATAGCTGTCGATCGTCCAGGCCGAGGTCAGAACCTGCAACGGTGTCTTGATGGCGTCGCCCTCGGACTTGAAGGACAGCACGACAATCCACAGGATCGGGAAGAAGATCACCATAGCCACCATCCAGGCGATGATGGTGGTGATCGTCTTGCGGCGGGTGGTTGTTGCGCGGGCCATGATCCGTCCTCCCTACGCGTCCAGATTCTTGCCAACGACCCGCAGCAGGAACACTGCCACGATGTTGGCCAGAATGATGGCATAGACCCCGCCGGCCGAGCCAAGCCCGACATTCTGGCTTTCCAGCACCCGCTGGAAGATCAGATAGGTCAGCGTCTTGGTGCCGAAGGCGCCGGCGGTGGTGACGAAGATCTCGGCAAAGATCGATAGCAGGAAAATTGTCTGGATCAGGATGACAACGGTGATGGCGCGCGCCAGATGCGGCAGGATGATGAACCAGAAACGGCCGATCGGGCGGGCACCGTCCATCTCTGCCGCCTCCAGCTGTTCGGAATCAAGCGACTGGATCGCGGTCAGCAGGATCAATGTCGCAAAGGGCAGCCATTGCCAGCTGACGATCATGACAAGCGAGGGCAGGGATGCGTGGCTCAGCCACTGGATTGGTTCGGCCCCGAAGAATCGCCATAGATGGGCGAAGAACCCGTTTACCGGATCCATGAACATGTTCTTCCAGACCAGGCCGGACACGGTCGGCATCACGAAGAAGGGGGCGATGACCAGAATGCGAACAACGCCCTGTCCCCACATCGGCTGATCAAGAAGCAGCGCCAGCGCGATGCCAAGAAGCACCGTGATGACGAGAACACCACCGACAATCATCAGCGTGGTGGCAACGGCGGGCCAGAATGAGCTGGACGAGACGAAGCGGACGTAATTGTCAAAGCCGACCCAGCCAAGGTCGCCGCCCCGAAGTGGCAGATATTTCTTAAAGGAAAAATAAAGTGTCATTACCAGCGGCACCAGCATCCAGCCGAGAAGCAGGACGACCGCAGGGGCCATCATCAATCTTGCGGCGGATTGGGAATGCTGTGTGGCCATGGGAAATGCTCCTTCATCGCCGGCTCGGGCCTCACCCTCGAGGGTCCGTGAGCCATATGCGGGTATGGAGGGGTCCGGGGGGCATCAGACAACGCCCCCCGGCGGTTTAGATAAGCCTAGCGATAGCCGGCAGCTTCCATGGCGTCGTTGGTCAGAGCCTGTGCCTTGGCCAGAGCCTCTGCAACGGTTTGCTGACCAGCATAGGCAGCCGAGAATTCCTGGCTGACTTCGGTTGCAATGCCGGCAAATTCCGGAATGGCAGCAAACTGGATGCCAACATACGGGCTCGGATCGACGGTCGAGTTGTTGGGGTCGGCCGACAGGATCGAGTCCAGTGTCATCTTGGCAAAAGGAATGTCCTTGTAGTTTGCGTTTTCGTACAGCGATGTACGCGCGCCCGGAGGAACGTTCGCCCAGCCCTCTTTCGAGGCAACCAGCTCGATGTAGCCATTGGAAGTGGCCCACTCGATGAACTGCTTGGCTGCGGCTTCCTTCTGGGTGCCGGCCGGAATGGCAAGCGCCCAAGCCCAGAGCCAGTTCGAACGAACGCCCATGCCGTTATCCGGTGCCAGCGCGAAGCCGACCTTGTCTGCGACGGTCGAATCTTTCGGGTTGGTCACGAAGGATGCCGCCACGGTGGCGTCAATCCACATGCCGCACTTGCCCTGCTGGAACAGCGACAGGTTTTCGTTGAAGCCGTTGGTGGCAAAACCGGCAGGACCGGCATCGTTCATCATGTTGACGTAGAAGTTCAGCGTGTCGGACCACTCGCGTGTGTCGAACTGCGCATTCCAATCTTCGTCGAACCAACGGGCGCCGAACGAGTTCGACATGGCCGTGATGAAGGCACCGCCTTCGCCCCAGCCGGCCTTGCCACGAAGGCAGATGCCGTTGATGTCGTTGTCACGATCAGTCATCTCGCGGGCGGCCTTCGCAATGAAGGACCAGGACGGCGCGGCAGGCATTTCCAGCCCGGCCTTTGCCATCAGATCGGTGCGGTACATGATCATCGAGCTTTCGCCATAGAACGGCGCTGCATACATCGTGCCGTCATAGCTCAGGCCACCTGCCATGGCAGGAAGGATGTCATCGGCATTGTAGTCGGCGCTGAGGTCGTTAAGCGGGACCAGCCAGCCATTCTTGCCCCAGATCGGTGTCTCGTACATGCCAATGGTCATGATGTCGAAAGCGCCGCCCTTGGTGGTGATGTCGGTTGTCACGCGCTGACGAAGCACGTTTTCTTCCAGTGTCACCCACTCAACCTTGTGGCCTGTCTTGGCGGTGAAATCATCGGTGAGACCCTGCATGCGGATCATGTCACCATTGTTGACGGTGGCGATGGTCAATGTTTCTGCGTAAGCAACGCCCGACGCCATCATAGTCGCCGCGGCTGCCGTGCAGACCAGTTTTCTGAAGTGCATGGTATTCCTCCTCCTGGATGTCATACGCAGAAATACAGCACAGAAATGTTTTCTCGCGTCAATATATTTTTGACGCGCGTAAATAAACGATTGTTTATCCGGACTCTCTTGCCGCCGTCTAGGCAGACCCGCGCATGATCAGCCGTGCCGCGAACAGGGTTTCCTCGCGATTTTCAAGTCGGCCCCCGGCCTCGATTAGCTGGAACAGCGTCTCGACCGCATGGTCCGACACTGATTCGTAATCATGTGCCGCGGTGGTCAGTGACGGGCAGGTGAATCGCGAATAGGGGTGGTCATCATGCGATGCCAGGCGAATCGTGCATCCCTCGTCGCGGCCGACCCTGACCCCCATTTCATGGCACGCCGACAGGAACCCGATCGCCAGCCTGTCATTGCTGCACAGCACAGTGTCGGTTGGCAGCAGATCTTCTTTCAGCACCTTCAGCGCGCCAGCCCGGCCAATTTCCTCGAACCCCCAGCCGGCGCCGTCGATCTTTACCAGATGTGGTTCAAGGTTCAGCCGCTGCATCATCTCAAGATAGGCATGGCGCCGCTTATTGGCATTCGGGTTGGCCGGATCCCGCATTTCGAAAAAGCAGGGCGCGCTTCCCGTCCTGCTAAGATATTCAACGGTTTGCGATACGAAACTGAAATTGTCCGAGCCGACAAAGGCGGCCCCGACGCCCTCGATATTGCTGTCGAACAGGATCGTTGGAACATCACGGCAGAACTCCTCGACATGTTTTTTGTCCGAGGCCCGGCCAAGCGGCGCCAGCAACACGCCGGCCGGCCTGAGCGAACGCAAGGTATCGAGGATGTCACATTCCAGCCTCTGTTCGCCGTGCGAGGAAAACAGGGTGGGGGTGTATCCTGCGTCGATGCAGCGGCGTTCGATGACACGGGCAATTTCGGCAAAAAACGGATCGGCAAGATAGGGAACGACGATGCCAATATTCTTCGTCAGCCGCCGATTCTGGTTCATCGCATAGATGTTCGGGCGGTAATCATATTCCTTCAGCGCGGCTTCGATCCGGCCCCGGGTTGACGGCCTGACACTGGTCGGGTCATTGAAATATTTCGAAATGGTGGGACGCGAAATGCCGCAGAGCGCGGCGAACTCGTCCATGTTTCTGATCTTTTCCTGGCTCATCATCGTTCCTGGGGTCGCGCTGGATATGCTTGACAAACGCGCGCGCCACGCGTCACACAATATTAACGCGTGTAAAGTTTTGAGCAAGCCGACTTTACGGAAAATTGTGATAATCCGGCTTGCTGTGAGAAATTCAGCAACCAGCAGAATGGTGGGGAACATGTCATCCGGTGCGAGGGTAAACCCTGGTGATCAGATTCACCTTGGTCTTCTGGACAGTCTGGCATCGGACATCATGGTGCTGGCAACCGGCGGTGAGATGATCTCGGTCGCCGTTGCCGGTCCGCCGGGCAGTGGCAAATCCACTCTTGCCGCGGCGCTGTCTGACAGGATTGGTCCGGGTTGCTGCGTTATCCCGATGGATGGGTTTCACCTTGATAATGCAACGCTTGAGGCGCGCGGCCTGCTGCCGGTCAAGGGCGCGCCGGAAACATTTGATCTGGCAGGCTTCATGAACCTGATCCAGGCACTGCAAAGTGGCGCGACGAGAGTGTTTCCCACCTTCGATCGTGATTCCGACCGTGTTGTCGAAAATGGTGGGCGCCTTGGCGAAGGGGTGTCGGTGCTGCTGTTCGAAGGCAATTACCTGTTGTTCGACGAGGATGGCTGGGCCGATCTGCCTGACAGCTGGGATGCCAGCATATGGCTTGATGTGCCGGAGGATGTCCTGCAGGAACGGTTGACCCGGCGCTGGCTCGACCAGGGAATGTCGCGG
>CBFHRT010000169.1:0-4686 GCA_965658285.1 Puniceispirillaceae bacterium (SeqCode)
CCGCGGCATCCCGTATGAAACTGCGCGGGCTATGCTGATCGAGGCGTTCCTCATCGACACCATAGAGACCATCGAGAATGAGGCGCTTGCCGGTCTGTTGCGGCCGGTGGCAGAAGCATGGCTTGCTGGCGGGGAGGCTTCGTGATGGACGGTGCGCGCCGCGAATTCGATATCGAGGCCATCAGGGCGGATTTCCCGATCCTGTCGCGGACCGTGCATGGCAAGCCGCTTGTCTATCTCGACAGCGCCGCCTCGGCGCAAAAGCCGCAACAGGTTCTTGATGCGCTGTTGTCGGCCTATCAGGACACCTATGCCAATGTCCATCGCGGCCTGCATTTCCTGTCCGAAGCCTCGACCGACCTTTATGAGTCGGTTCGTGGCAAGGTGGCCGATTTCATCGGCGCGTCGTCCGGTGATGAAATTGTGCTGACGTCCGGCGCGACGATGTCGCTGAATCTGATTGCACGGTCATGGGCGGAACCACGCCTGCAGCCGGGCGATGAGATCCTCATCAGCATCGCCGAGCATCATGCCAATATCGTTCCCTGGCAGATGGTGGCCGAAAAGACCGGGGCAAGGGTCCGGGCCTTCACGCTCGAGGATGATGGCGCGTTTTCGATGGACCGGCTCCGCGCCGAGATCACTGATAAAACCCGGATCATTTCGGTGCCACATGTCTCGAACGTTCTTGGCACCGTGTTCCCGATTGCCGAGATTGCCGGCGTGGCGCGCGATATCGGCGCATTGTTGGTGGTCGATGGCTGTCAGGGTGTTATTCATATGCCTGTTGATGTCACGGCGCTCGGGGCTGATTTCTACGTGTTTTCAGCGCATAAGCTGTATGGCCCGAACGGCGTTGGTGTGTTGTGGGGGCGGGCTGACATCCTCGCCGAGATGCCGCCATTCCTTGGTGGTGGTGACATGATCGACCGGGTGACGATTGAAAAATCGACCTATGCGCCGCCGCCGCAGCGTTTCGAGGCCGGCACACCGGCCATCGCCGAGACGATCGCGCTCGGCGCCGCCGTGGATTATGTGCAGTCAATCGGCATGGCGGCCATCCGCGACCATGAGCAGCGGATCCTCAGCTACGCGCATCAGCGGCTGTCGGCGGTCGAGGGGTTGAATCTGATCGGCACCGCGGCCGGCAAGTCGGGGGTTGTGTCCTTCACCCTGGATTGCGCGCATCCGCATGATATCTCGACCATCATCGACAATGATGGTGTTGCCATCCGGGCCGGGCATCATTGTGCGCAGCCATTGATGGATCACCTCGACCTGCCATCAACGGCGCGGGCCTCGGTCGGTGTCTACTCCCGGACCGCGGATTTCGACGTTCTTGCCGAGTCGCTTGAGAAGGTTCGGCGGATTTTCGGGTAGGGCGCGATGAACGACCAGGACCATAACCCCTATCTTCCCGGCGGACCCGGTAGCCGGCTTGCCGGCCAGCCGGGGTCTGATGACGGACTCAAATCCCATGACGGACCGGGGCTGGCCGACTTCCTGCCTGATACCTCTTCCGGTTTCAAGGCGACGGCAGGCACAACACATGCTGGCGCAACCGGCCCGGCTGGCGCGGATGCCGTCGAGGCGGCGCTGAAAAGCGTTCACGATCCGGAAATCCCGGTGAATATCCATGATCTGGGTTTGATTTATGATGTTGATCGGCAGCAGAATGGCGATGTCTATATCACCATGTCGCTGACCGCGCCGGGATGTCCTGTTGCCGGCGAAATGCCGGGCCAGGTGGCTGCAGCCGTTGCCGCCGCGGATGGTGTCGGCGCTGTCACTGTCGAGCTTGTCTGGGAACCTGCCTGGAGCCCGGAGCGGATGAGCGAGGACGCAAAGCTGGCGCTGGACCTCGGTTTTTGATACCCATAGTAGCGCAGGATCCATATTTGGTGGATGGCTGCCAACGGAACGAGAATGATGTTTGACCCGTCGAAACCAATAGTCACCCTGTCGGACGCCGCCGCGGCGCAGGCGCGTCAGCTGATTGATGCTGCCGACACGGACATTCTGGGCCTTCGCATCGGCATCAAGACGGCTGGATGTTCCGGTCTGCAATATGATGTCCAGTACGCCACCGAGGTGAAGCCGTTCGAGGACCGTATCGAGGAAAAGGGTGTGACCCTGTTCATCGACCCGACCGCGGTGATGTTCCTTGTCGGCGCGGAAATGGACTGGGAGGAAACCAAATTCGCCTCCCGCTTTGTATTCAACAACCCGAACGAGGCCGCGCGCTGCGGTTGCGGTGAAAGCTTTACCGTCGCGGCGCAGGACTGACCGAGGGCCGTCTGGTGGCGGGTGAATGCCCCGATGCCATGATGGGCGGGCGATTCTGATGGCGACATCCGCATTGCAAAAGACGTTCGCGCTGTTTGGCGAGCTGTGGCGCTACACGGCGCCGCGTGGTGACTGGCGCGTGCGCGGCCGGATTTCGGCGGCGTTCGGGGCGTTGGTCATGGCGCGCGGCTCGAACATTATCACGCCGCTGATGTATGGCGCCGCCGTTGACATGGTGAACCAGGATGCCGGCTTCTCGATGAAGATGCTGCTGCTGGTGATCGCCGGCTATGCGCTGTCTCGGCTTGGCCAGCAGGTGTTCACCGAAGCCAAGCAATATCTGTTCGCGGCGGTGGCGCAGCGGGCGGTGCGCGGTGCGGCCATCCGCTGTTTCGAATATCTCCACCAGCTGTCACTGCAATTCCATCTCGACCGGCAGACAGGTGGTCTGACCCGCGCCATCGATCGCGGCGCCAAGGGTATCGAATTCCTGCTGACCATCGTCTTTTTCGAGGTGCTGCCGCTGTTCGTCGAGGTGGTGCTTGTCAGCATCATCATGTGGGCGATGTTTGGCGGTTTCTATGCCGCTGTCACCTTTGTCACCGTGATGGCCTATTGCTATTTCACCATCCGCGTCACCGAATGGCGGATCAAGTTCCGGCGCGAGATGAACGATGCCGATGAAAAGGCCGCCACGCGGGCTGTCGATTCAATGCTCAATTACGAAACGGTGAAATATTTCAACGCCGAGGCTGTCGAGACCGACCGTTATGACGAGGCGTTGAAACGCTATGAGATCATGGCAGTGCGCTCGCGCACTTCGCTGTCGGTGGTCAATATCGGGCAGGGCGCGATCATCGCCATCGGCCTGATGCTGATGATGGGTATGGCCGGCCTTCATATCCAGAGTGGCAAGCTGACGGTTGGTGATTTCGTGGCGGTGAATACCTACCTCCTGCAGCTTTACATGCCGCTGAACTTCCTTGGCTGGGTCTATCGCGAATTGCGCCAGGCGCTGGTCGATATGGAGCGGATGTTCGGCCTTCTGGAAGAGGATATCGATGTAAGGGACCGTCCCGGTGCGCCGGACCTCGCCATCGAGGGCGGCACCATCAGTTTCGAGGATGTGCATTTCTCCTATGGTGACAGGCCGATCCTGAAGGGGGTCAGTTTCAGCGTGCCAAAGGGCAAGCGAGTGGCTGTTGTCGGGCCGAGCGGATCCGGCAAGACGACGATCTCGCGGCTGTTGTTCCGCTTTTATGATCCGCAGAAGGGCACGGTCAGAATCGATGGCCAGAATTTGACCGAGGTCAACCAGGGTAGTGTCCGCGCGGCGATCGGCATGGTGCCGCAGGATACCGTGATGTTCAACGCCACCATCGGCTACAATATCGGCTATGGTCGGCATGATGCCAGCCAGGATGACGTGGAGGCGGCCTCGAAGATGGCGGCGATTGACGGCTTCATCGCGAACCTTCCGGAACATTACGACACTATGGTGGGTGAGCGAGGCCTGAAACTTTCCGGCGGCGAGAAGCAACGCGTCGCCATCGCCCGTGCGATCCTGAAGCGGCCCACCATCTTTCTGTTCGACGAGGCGACGTCGGCGCTGGACAGCCGCACCGAGAAGGAAATCCAGGCGTCCTTGAACGAGGTGTCGAAGGCGCGGACGACGCTTGTCATCGCGCACCGTCTGTCGACCATCATTGATGCCGATGAAATTCTCGTGCTGTCGGAAGGGCGTGTTGTCGAGCGCGGCGCGCATGCCGAACTTCTGGCGTTGAACGGCCTCTACAAGCAGATGTGGGACCGCCAGTCGAAAGGCTTTGCCGATGGTGATCGGGAAGCTGGCGCCGACGTGGTGCCGCTTCCAAGGACCCAGCCGGCAGAGTAGGGGACGGAATCATGGCGGCAAACCCAGAGGATTTCCCCGCTGCCACCAGAGCCGGTCTTGCCATGCTTGGTGGCGATGACGTGCATGCCGAAACATCCGCAGGCCGTGTGCGCGGTCATCACTGGCCGGCGCCGCTGGCCACCGGCACGCCAGTGGTCATCTGCCCCGGCTTTACCGAATTCTGCGAGAAATATGCCGATGTCGCGGCGCGCCTGACCGGGCGTGGTCATGATGTGCTGATCATCGACTGGCCTGGGCAGGGGCGCTCCGGCCATCTTGGCGCGCTGACCCTGTCGGTTCATATCGACGATTTCGAGGATCATCTTGCGGCGGCGGATGCGCTGATGGCGGCGGCGGGGTTGGCCGCACGGCCTGTCGTGTTTCTTGGTCATTCGATGGGCGGGCATCTGGCGCTGCGGCTTGCGGCGCGGCACCGGGAATATGCCCGCGGTGCCATTATCCTGTCGCCGATGATCGCGCCGCCGGTGATGCCGGTCTGGGGCGTG
>CBFHRT010000170.1:0-4682 GCA_965658285.1 Puniceispirillaceae bacterium (SeqCode)
CCTCGACAGGTTCCTGCGCCGCATGGTTCCCGGCCTGACGCAGGGGTCGGTCGAAAAGATGCTGCGATCCGGTCTGATCCGTGTTGATGGCGTCAAATCCAAACCGGCGGCACGTCTTGAGGCTGGCCAGATCGTCCGCTTGCCGCCGCATCTTCGTGACAGCGAACCGCCGCGTCAGGCCAAAACGATCCCCACCGCAACGCCGCAGCTTCGCGCCAGCTTTGCCGAGATGATCACCGCCGAAGGTGATGAGTGGATCGCCATCAACAAGCCGCCGGGGCTTGCCGTTCAGGGCGGGACCGGAACATCCCGCCATATTGACGGCATGTTGCAGGCGCTTGCCGGTGATGCACCTGACAGGATGCGGCTTGTCCACCGGATCGACCGGGATACCTCGGGGCTATTGCTGCTGGCGCGTGGCCGCGCGGCGGCGCGCAGTCTGACCGCCGCCTTTGCCGGGCGCGAGATGGAAAAGACCTATCTGGCGCTGGTGGCAGGGGCGGTGCCGGACAGCCTGCAGATCACCGAGCCGTTGCTGAAGAAGGGACGCGCCGGGTTCGAGAGCATGGTGGTCGACCCGGACGGGCAGTCAGCGCATAGCGAGATGCGCCGGATCGAGGCGGTCGGCGCCAGCTTTTCGCTTGTCGCGCTGCGCCCGCATACAGGCCGGACGCACCAGCTGCGCATTCATATGGCGCATATCGGCCATCCCATCATCGGTGATCCGAAATATGGGGGTGCGCGAAGTGGCACAGGTGGCGGCATAAGGGGGGGCGGTGCCATCGCCCGCAAGCTGCATCTTCATGCCTGGCGACTGCGCCTTCCCGATGGCCAGCTGGTCGAGGCGCCGCTGCCAGCGCATTTTCTTGCGACGCTTGACTCGCTTGGGCTTGCGGTGCCGGCGGCTGGCTGGCAGTTTGCCTGAACCCGCGCTGGAGATATTCGTCAAGACCATGACCGCAAGAAAGCGTTTCTACAAGACCGTTACCATTGGTGATGAGGAAGGTGGCCTCGTCGTCAGGCTGGATGGCCGGGTGGTGAAATCGCCAGCCGGTGCCAGTGTGATTTTGCCGTCACGCGCGCTTGCCGACGCTGTCGCCACCGAATGGGACTCGCAAGGCGACGAGATCGATGCTGGCAGCATGCCGCTGTTCAGCCTTTCGGTCACCGTTCTTGACCGGGTAACACCGCAACGTCCGGCTATCATTGACGAGCTGGTGGCCTATGGCGGCAATGACCTGCTTTGCTACCATGATGCAGGTGACACGGAGCTTGGCACGCGGCAGGCACGCGGCTGGACGCCCTGGATTGAGTGGGCGCACGCGGCGCTGGGGGCGGAACTGGTGGTCGCGGCCGGTGTGATGCCGGTGGTTCAGCCACCCGCCAGCCTCGTCGCGCTTGGTGAGGCCGTCGCCACCCATGATGACTGGGAGCTTGGCATGCTGTACCGGGCGACGACGCTTGGCGGCTCGCTGGTGCTGGGGCTCGCGATGCTGCGGGATGAGATGGATTCGACAGCCTTGTTCGAGGCGGCCTTTCTCGATGAATTGTGGCAGGCCGAAAACTGGGGCAGTGACTGGGAGGCCGAAGACCGCCGCGCCGGCATTCGTGTCGAACTCGATCAGGCGCATCGGTTTCTGCGGCTGTTGCGGGGTGGGGACCGGTAATGCTGGCGGCGGCGCACCAGGCGGAACTTGCCAGATTTGACAGGTCAGAGCTGGGGCCGCATGCCGGCGCGCTGCTGGACGAGCTGCGCCGCGCCGTGGCGGCGAATATGCCGCTTGGCATCATCATCCTTGCGGCAACTCTTGTCGATGTTGTGGCGCATGAGGAGGCCGGTCCTGCCGGTTTCATTGACGGGGTGGATTTCGCCTATGCCGGCAACAAGGCGGCGCTGGGATGGCTTCGCGGCCGCCGCAACGCGGTCCTGCACCATGAAGGGCCAACCGACGGGTTGATGGGCGAGGCTGGCGCCGATGACTGGCAGTGGCGCGATGCCAACCGTGCGGTCGAGGCGCTTCTCGGCTATCTGGATGATCTGACAGGGTGATCCGTGGCCGCCGGAAAGGCGGTGTTGAAGGATTGGCGCAGCGCCGTATCAAGCGCCGCCATATCGACCGCGACCCCAAGCTGGTGAAGCGAGGTGACGCCGCCATCACGAACACCGCAGGGAATGATCGTCTCGAAGGCGGCCAGATCGGGATCAAGATTGATCGCGACCCCGTGCCAGGTGACCCAGCGGCTGATCCGTACGCCGATCGCGGCGATCTTGTCCAGCCGTCCCGGCGCAATGGGGGAGTCAACCCAGATGCCGGGCAGGCCCTCGCGGCGTGTTCCGGCAACGCCGAAACTGGCCAGCGCGGTGATGATCCACTCTTCCAGTGCCTGCACATAGGCACGAACATCCGGTTTGCGGCGCTGTAAATCCAGCATCACATAGGCGACACGCTGGCCCGGGCCGTGCCAGGTCCACTGGCCGCCGCGGCCGGTTTCATGCACCGGGATGCGGCCGGGATTGACAAGGTCATCCGGCATCGCCGAGGTGCCGCCGGTCAGCACCGGTTCATGTTCGAGGAGCCAGACCTCCTCATCCGCCGTGCCGGCGCGAATGGCCGCGGCATGCGCCTGCATCGCGGCCACCGTTGCGGCATAGGGCGCAAGCGCGTCAAACATGCGGAAGGCTGGTGTCATCGGGCCCGCATCAAGCCGCCAGGGCTCAGCGGCATGTGCCGGTTGACATCCTTGTAGAGAAGATAGCGGAATGGCTCGTCGCCCTTGGCGATACAGGCCTGCGGGCAGAAGGCGCGAAGCCACATCATGTCGCCGGGCCCGACCTCTACCCAGTCGGTGTTCAGAAGATAGCTGCCATGTCCCTGCAGCACGAACAGCGCATGTTCCATGACATGCGTCTCGGCAAAGGGGATCCGGCCACCGGGCTGGAAGGTCACGATGTTGACATGCATGTCATGGCGCAGATCGTCAGGGTCGACGAAACGCGTGGTGGCCCAGACGCCATCACAATCCGGCATCGGGGTCGGGCTGACATCGCTGTCGCTGGTCACGAAGGCAGGAGGGATGGCGATCCCCTCGACGGCAACGTAATGCTTGCGGATCCAGTGGAAGATCGCCGGCCCGGTGCCATTGTTCCTGACCTGCCAGCCGGTGCCGGGCGGGATATAGGCATAGCCGCCGGCAGCCAGCTCCTGCGCCGCGCCGTCGATGGTCAGCCAGATCGCCCCGCCGGTGATGAACAGCACCGCCTCGGCCGTGCTGTCGGGTTCCGGCGACTGGCTGCCGCCGCCGGCTTCGACCTGCATCAGGTAATGCGCGAAACTTTCGGAAAACCCGGTCATCGGACGGGCCAGCACCCAGGCCCGCGACGCCTCCCAATGCGGCAGGTTGCTGGTGACGATATCGGTCATCACATCGGCCGGGATCAGCGCCCAGGATTCGGTAAAGCGCGCTCTGCCTTCGGGCGAGACGTCCTGTGATGGCAGACCGCCCGGGGCGGCGGGATAGCGGTATGTGGTCATGGGTGATCTCGGCATCGCAGCAACGTTTCCGGTCGGTGCCGGCCTGTCCCGTGTCGAGGCCGGCATGAAGCATGTCAGAGGCACTATAGCATGACGCCGCCACATGTCAGCGCGCCATCTCGGATCGCGACTTGATCCCGGTCAAGGCGATGCGTGGTCAGCGGCGTATCGTGTCATCAGGCAAAAGCCTGTCATCATGACAGGGCCTGTCTCCATGAAAGAGAAGGAGGTGATCCGATGCATGAAAAACACACATCACTGGTGGCGCGGGCCGGCTGGGGCAAGGCCATCGGGTTTCTGTTCGGCCTGATCGGCCTGTTCATTCTGGCTTTTTCGCTGCCCGGAACGGGGTGGCCAATCTGGCTCGGGACGCTGTTCTACTTCACGAATCTGGGTCTGCTTGTCGGTATCTTGAGTGTCGACCTGAAGCATCCTCTGTTCCCGTGGGAAATGAAATGGTGGTTCATCGGCCTGCTGACCGGCGGGTGGGTGGCCTTCACGCTGATGCTGTTCATCGGCGACGCCTATGAAAAGCTTCTCAGCCTGTCAGGAGGCATGTGGCAGAATTTTTCCTCGCCGCTATGGCTGATTGTCGATGGGGCGATCGCCGGGCTGATCATCAGCTGGATTGTCCATCGCCGTGTCGGTGACTGATCTGTGACAACCGCGAGGCGGGCCGTCAACACAGGTCGGGCCGCCAACAATCTGGACCATCGCCGCTGGCCGGAGAACAGGCGGCGGTGGTCCGCCATGCCGGATTGCCCGTGGCGATGTGCCGGTGACAGCAGCAAAGCTGGCGGATGCAGATGAAAGCTCTTGATTAACACCGCCCGCGGTGACATAAACACCGCACTCAGCGTGCGGCCGTGGCGGAATTGGTAGACGCGCAGCGTTGAGGTCGCTGTGGGTTAATAACCCGTGGAAGTTCGAGTCTTCTCGGCCGCACCATCCCCTTCCGAAAACCCCCGGAATACCGACAGTTTTCCTATCGCACACGCAAAGGGTAGGACAAACGGTAGGACATTTTGGTACTACGCCAAGGCACCGCAACAGGCACCGCGCCAAGGCACCGCAACAGGCACCACGCCAAGGCACCGCGTATTGGCAGGGTGCCGCCGGCGATACGCCGGCGTGTCAACCGACCGTCCT
>CBFHRT010000171.1:0-4478 GCA_965658285.1 Puniceispirillaceae bacterium (SeqCode)
CTGGCAAATGCCGCAAGGCGGCATCGATCATGGCGAAACACCCATCGAAGCCTGCCTTCGCGAAATGGAAGAGGAAATCGGCACGAAAAAGGCCGAGCTCCTGCAGGAGCATGATGACTGGCTGCATTATGACATTCCCCAGCCGCTTGCCGACAGGCTGTGGCATGGCAAATATCGCGGTCAGAAACAGAAATGGATTGCGTTGCAGTTCACTGGCAGCAATGCGGATATCAATATCGAGACCGCCGAGCCGGAATTCTGCGAGTGGCGCTGGGTCGAGCCACGCACGCTGATCGGCCTTGCCGTGCCGTTCAAGCGCGATGTCTACACCACCCTGATGGACTCCTTCGCCGGGCTGCTGCGCCCGTAGCCGGACGGAAAATCCGGCCAAAAGAAAACCCGACTCACGGCCGGGCATCCTCACTCAATCTTTGTGGCGGCCTACAGCGCGGCAAGCACCGCGTTCAGGAATTCCGCCTCGGCTCCACTGGCGGCATCGGCGCGGCTCTTGATGTCGTCGCGATTTGCCTTGTCCAGATCCTCGGCACGCTCGGTCAGGATGGTCACCGATTCGCCCGATACATCGGCAAGGCCGCCATCGATCATGAACCGGTTGATCACCTTGCCATTCTCATGCACCTCGACGATGCCGCGTGTCAGGTCGGACAGCAGCGGCGCGTGCCGTGGCAGCACGCCGAACAGACCTTCGGCACCAGGAGCGACGACCATCTCGGCCGGCTTCTGGACCATGATGTCCGCCGGTGTCACCAGCTCAAGTTGCGTGGTTTGTGCCATTGCGCACGTCTCCCTTGGCGCCGGGGCCGCTTACGCGGCCTCCTGCATCAGCTTCTTGCCCTTTTCAACGGCCTCTTCGATGGTACCAACCATGTAGAAGGCAGCCTCCGGAAGATGGTCGTAATCGCCATTGATGATGCCAGAAAAGCCGTCAATGGTGTCTTCAAGACCGACCAGCTTGCCTGGCGATCCGGTAAAGACCTCGGCGACGTGGAAGGGCTGCGACAGGAAGCGTTGAATCTTGCGGGCGCGGGCCACGACAAGCTTGTCCTCTTCCGACAATTCATCCATGCCGAGAATGGCGATGATGTCCTGCAGCGACTTGTATTGCTGCAGCACTTCCTGGACGTTACGGGCAATCTCGTAATGGCGGTCACCAACGATCCGCGGATCCAGCATGCGCGACGACGAATCGAGCGGGTCAACGGCCGGGTAGATGCCGAGCTCGGCGATCTGGCGCGACAGAACCGTTGTCGCATCAAGGTGCGCGAACGAGGCCGCCGGTGCCGGGTCGGTCAGGTCGTCGGCCGGAACGTAGATGGCCTGGACCGAGGTGATCGACCCCTTGGTTGTGGTGGTGATCCGTTCCTGCAGCGCGCCCATATCGGTGGCCAGCGTCGGCTGGTAACCCACCGCCGAAGGAATACGGCCGAGAAGCGCCGACACTTCCGAGCCCGCCTGCGTGAAGCGGAAGATGTTGTCGACGAAGAACAGAACGTCCTGGCCTTCCTCGTCACGGAAATATTCAGCCAGCGTCAGGCCGGTCAGCGCGACGCGCGAACGGGCGCCCGGAGGCTCGTTCATCTGACCATAGACAAGCGCGGCCTTGGAGCCTTCGCCATCGGTCTTGATAACGCCGGATTCAACCATTTCATGATAGAGATCGTTGCCCTCACGCGTGCGCTCGCCAACACCGGCGAACACCGAGTAACCACCATGCGCCTTGGCGACGTTGTTGATCAGCTCCATGATCAGAACCGTCTTGCCAACACCGGCACCGCCAAACAGGCCGATCTTGCCACCCTTGGCATAGGGCGCCAGCAGGTCCACAACCTTGATGCCAGTGACCAGAATCTCGGCTTCGGTCGACTGGTCGACATAGGCCGGGGCCGGACGGTGAATCGGATATGATTTTTTCGCCTTTACCGGCTTTCCCTCGTCAACCGGCTCACCGATGACGTTCAGGATCCGGCCAAGTGTTTCAGGGCCGACCGGCACGGTGATCGGCGCGCCTGTATCGGCGGCTTCAGCGCCCCGGACAAGACCCTCGGTTGCGTCCATCGCGATGGTGCGGACCGCTGATTCGCCAAGATGCTGCGCCACTTCCAGAACAAGCCGCTGGCCGCCATTGTCGACCTCGAGGGCGTTCTGAATGGCCGGTAGATGGCCTTCGAACTCGACATCGACAACGGCGCCGATGACCTGACTGATTTTGCCGATATTGTTTGCCATTTATCCTTACTCCGCGATTGAATTCTGGTCCGTTACACCGCTTCGGCGCCGGAAATGATTTCGATAAGTTCCTTGGTGATTGTAGCCTGGCGGGTCCGGTTATAGACCAGCGTCAGACGGTCGATCAGATCGCCCGCATTGCGCGTCGCATTGTCCATCGCCGTCATCCGCGCCGCCAGCTCGGCAGCTGAGGATTCCAGCAGGGCGCTGTAGATCTGGGTCGAGATATTGCGCGGCAGGACCGCGGCAAGCAACGCTTCCTCTTCCGGCTCATATTCGTAGGACACGCCATCATCATCCGACGCCTGACCATTCGCCGGGGCAGACTCACCGACCTCGGCCGGGATCAGCTTTTTCAGCGTCACTTCCTGCGAAATGGCGGATTTGAACTTGTTGAAGATGACGGTGCAGACATCAAACTCGCCAGCCTCGAAGCCGCTGCGAACCTTGTCGCCGATCGACGCCGCATCGGCAAAGGCCACCGATGTCCCCTGAATGCCCTCAAGCGCCTCGATATAGGCCTCGCCAAGCTCACGCCGCAGCGCATCAGCCGACTTGCGGCCGACCATCAGCAGCTTGACAGTCTTGCCCTCACCGCGAAGCCGCGCCACCTCGGTCCGGGTCTGGCGGGTGATCGCACCGTTGAAACCGCCACACAGGCCGCGGTCAGCTGAAACCACCACCAGCAGATGCGTCTTGTCCTGGCCATTGCCGACAAGAAGCTGCGGTGCCGAGGACGGGTCTGCCTTGCCGGCAAGCGAATTGATGATCTGCTGCATACGATCGGCGTAGGGACGTCCGCGCTCAGCCGAATCCTGGGCCCGCCGCAATTTTGCCGCCGCAACCATTTTCATGGCCGAGGTGATCTTCTGCGTCGACTTCACGCTGTTGATGCGCGTCTTTAGGTCTTTCAACGATGGCATGCATCAGGCTCCATGTTCCAGCACGCGGCGGCGCACCGCCGTGTATCCGTTCGAACTGCTATCCTCCGAACAGAAATCCTTAGGCAAAATTCTTGCCGAACGCCTCGATGGCGGATCTCAGCTTTGCTTCGGTATCATCGGACAGCTTCTGCTCGTCCCGGATCGTGTCGAGAACGTCGGCAGCGGCGCTGCGAAGATGCTCCATGAGGCCAGCTTCGAACCGGCCGACTTCAGCAACATCGACATTGTCGAGATAGCCATTCACACCGGCAAAGATCACGGCAACCTGCTCTTCAACCTTCATCGGGCTGTATTGCGGCTGCTTCAGAAGCTCGGTCAGGCGGGCACCACGCTCGAGAAGGGCGCGTGTCGAGGCGTCCATGTCCGAGGCGAACTGGGCAAAGGCAGCCATCTCGCGATACTGCGCAAGCTCCAGCTTCACCGAGCCGGCAACCTGCTTCATCGCCTTGATCTGCGCGGCCGAACCAACACGACTGACCGACAGGCCGACATTCACCGCCGGACGGATACCCTTATAGAACAGTTCAGTCTCGAGGAAGATCTGGCCGTCGGTGATCGAGATCACGTTGGTCGGAATATAGGCCGACACGTCACCGGCCTGCGTCTCAATGACGGGAAGCGCTGTCAGCGAGCCCGAGCCATTGGCCTCGTTCATCTTCGCGGCCCGCTCGAGAAGGCGGGAATGGAGATAGAAAACGTCACCCGGATAGGCTTCACGGCCCGGCGGGCGGCGGAGCAGAAGGCTCATCTGGCGATAGGCGACAGCCTGCTTTGACAGATCATCATAGACGACCAGCGCGTGCATGCCATTGTCACGGAAATACTCGCCCATGCTGCAGGCGGTGTAGGGCGCCAGGAACTGCATCGGCGCCGGATCGGACGCCGTGGCGGCGACAATAATCGAATATTCCAGCGCGCCCTGCTCCTCGAGGGAGCGGACGATCTGGGCAACGGTCGACCGCTTCTGGCCGATGGCGACATAGATACAGAACAGCTTCTTTGCGTCATCCTTGCCAGCCGCCTCATTGACAGGCTTCTGGTTGATGAAGGTGTCGACGGCAATCGCCGTCTTGCCGGTCTGACGGTCACCAATGATCAGCTCGCGCTGGCCACGGCCGATCGGGATCAGGCTGTCGATCGCCTTCAGACCGGTCTGCATCGGCTCGTGAACCGATTTCCGCGGCATGATGCCAGGTGCCTTGACCTCAACCCGACTACGGGTGACATCCTTCAGCGGGCCCTTGCCGTCAATCGGGTTGCCAAGCGCGTCGACAACGCGGCCAAGCA
>CBFHRT010000172.1:0-4470 GCA_965658285.1 Puniceispirillaceae bacterium (SeqCode)
GGTCGCAATGTGCCTTTTGATGTCGTCAGCCCGGTGCGGGAATTTGAAGGTGGTCTGATCAGACGTTCATCACCGCCTTCAAATTGTTGTCTAGCGCGTCCAGGAAATCGTCAGTCGTCAGGAAGGGCTGCTCGTTCGAGATCAACAGCGCCAGATCCTTGGTCATCTGGCCACGCTCGACCGTCTGGATGCAGACCTTTTCAACCGTATCGGCGAAATTGGCCACATCCGGGGTGTTGTCGAATTTGGCGCGATAGCTGAGGCCGCGGGTCCAGGCAAAGATCGACGCAATCGGGTTGGTCGAGGTTGGCTTGCCCTGCTGGTGCTGGCGATAATGGCGCGTCACCGTGCCGTGCGCCGCCTCCGCCTCGACCGTCTTGCCGTCGGGGGTCATCAGGACCGATGTCATCAGGCCGAGCGAGCCAAAGCCCTGGGCCACGGTATCGGACTGCACATCACCGTCATAGTTCTTGCAGGCCCAGACAAAGCCACCATCCCATTTCATGGCGCAGGCCACCATGTCGTCGATCAGGCGGTGTTCATAGATGATGCCGGCGGCGCGGAACTTGTCGGCGAATTCAGCCTCGAACACCTCCTCGAACAGATCCTTGAAACGTCCGTCATAGGCTTTCAGAATGGTGTTCTTGGTCGACAGATAGACCGGCCATCCGAGGTCGAGACCGTAATTCATACAGGCCCGCGCAAAGCCACGGATCGATTCGTCCAGATTGTACATCGACATCGCCACCCCGCCATCAGGGAAGTCGAAGACCTCGCGCGTGACCGGCGCGCTGCCGTCGGCTGGGGTGAAGGTCATGGTCAGCTTGCCAGCACCTTCAACGACGAAATCGGTGGCGCGGTACTGGTCACCAAAGGCGTGGCGTCCGATGACGATCGGCCGGGTCCAGCCCGGCACCAGCCGCGGCACGTTCTGGCAGATGATCGGCTGGCGGAACACCGTGCCGCCAAGAATGTTGCGAATAGTGCCGTTCGGCGAGCGGTACATTTCCTTCAGGCCGAATTCCTCGACACGCGCCTCATCGGGGGTGATTGTGGCGCATTTCACACCGACGCCATACTCCTTGATGGCGTTGGCGCTGTCGATTGTGATCTGGTCGTTTGTCTCGTCCCGTTTCTCGATCCCCAGATCGTAATATTTCAGGTCGATATCAAGATAGGGGAAGATCAGCTTGTCTTTGATTTTCTGCCAGATGATGCGGGTCATCTCGTCGCCGTCGATTTCGACGACCGGGGTCTTTACTTTGATTTTGGACATGGCTCACTTTCCCCTCTCGCGTTGCGCGTGCCGGCCCTGGCATGGCCCTGCAGGCAGCATGAATAATTGGCAGGTATAGGGCGCTGACACCGCGCCCGGCACCGGCCATTTCCGGCTCGTCTGGGAACATCAACTGACTGGCACCGACACCCCACAGGTCGCGTCGATGGTTTTGTACTGTCCTGCTGGGTTTTGCGCAAGACCAATGCTGCGTCAGACCCGATCTTTAGTGCCTGTCACCTTGCCATTCAGGCGCCGGAGAGATCTTTCAGGTGGGGTTTCAGCTCTTCGACAGAGGCCACTGTCTCGAAATGCTGCAGATGGCCATTATGCATGAACCCTTCGGCGATCACCGTATCAAGCATCGCCAGAAGCGGGTCCCAATAGCGATCGATATTCATGATGATGACCGGTTTCTTGTGCAGGTCGAGCTGCCGCCATGTGGTGATCTCCATCGTTTCATCAAGCGTGCCGAGGCCGCCCGGAAGAACGATGAAGGCGTCACTCTCGGCATACATCATCTCCTTGCGCTGATGCATCGTGTCGATGACATGCAGTTTTGTAACGCCGGCATGGCCGATCTCGACGCGATCAAGGAATTTCGGGATGATCCCGATGACCGTGCCGCCGCCATTTATGGCGCCATCCGCAACCCGGCCCATCAAGCCGCTACGTCCGCCACCATAGACAAGACCCAGCCCATAGCTGGCGATCAAGGCTCCAAGGTCGTGGGCGGCATCGGCATAAGAAGTTTTGTGGCCAGCCGACGCGCCAGCGAAAACGCAGATTTTTTTCATGGTGTTAACGTATCCTGTGATTGAAACAACATGTTGATAGCATTACGCTGATAACCGTTTTCCGCCAGTGAAAAGGTATTTTGCGTGAGGATCTGGACCTATATCTTCGTCGGCGCCGGTGCCGCCATAGCCATTATTGCGCTTGCTGTTACGCTTCTCGATGATGGCGAGCAGGCTATGATTGAGCCGCAATCCGACGCAACGCAGGCCGCGACGGCAGCGCTGCAGGCGGGGGCCGAGGATACCACCGCCACGCAGCAAGCTGCCACCGCCGGGGATGATGTCTCGGCCAGCGCAAATGACCCGTCGCCGCCGGCTGATCCAGCTGGTGGCACCGCAACTGGTGATGTGGCCGCGACCGACAGTGCGGCCATTTCCATCGACCTTGCCCAGGTGAAGCCGGACGGCAACGCGGTGTTTGCCGGCAAGGCCGCCCCGCATGCCGAAGTCACGGTGTTCGAGGGGGACGTCATCCTTGGCCGCACGAAAGCGGATGAAAATGGTGAGTGGGTGATTATTCCCGAAGCGGCGCTTGGTCCCGGCGAACATCTGGTATCCGTCGGGGCGGTGTCCGAGGATGGCACGTCATCTGTCGCCGATGTCACGATGGCCATTCAGGTTGGCGAGACGAATGAGGAACGCCCGCTGGTGGCCCTGCTGCCACAGTCCGAAACGGACATTCCGGAATTGCTGCAATCACCCGATGACACACCCGCCACGCCGGTCGATCTGGCGAAATCCGATGGAGAGACATCAGGAACCGCTCTGGCAACGCCTGAAACACCTCTGATGCCGGCCATCGCGCCGCGATCGCTGTCCTGGAAGGCTGGCGGTGAGCTTGTTATCGCCGGTGTGTCGCGTGGCGGTGTTCGCGTCGATGTCATAGCCGATGGCGATCCATTTGGTGCCAACGCGACAATGAATGATGGCGGCTGGCAAATTGCCGGCACGGTCGACATGACGAAATCCAGCAGGAAGATGCTGTTCACCCTTTACGATGCCGATAATGCGGCGATTGCCACCTATGAGCTGCCGGTCACGACGCGCGACCTGTCACAGGGGTTGGACGGCAGCCGCATGGTGATTGTCCAGCGCGGAGATGCGCTGTGGCGCATCGCCTACAACTCCTATGGCGAGGGGATCAGATATGTCGATATCGTGCGCCGCAACGCATCGTCGATTGACGATCCGGACCTGATTTTCCCGAACCAGATCTTCGCTGTTCCCGAAAAGCCCTGATCAAACCTGGACCGGCATTTCGCAACATCATGGCAGACACTCAACGCAATACGGAATTTGAAGGCAGCTGGATCGCCAGTGACGGCTGGGCTGTGCTGGCCATTGCCGGCATTGCGACCATCATCCTGACATTGATCTCGCTGCCGCTTGGCACCTTTGCACTGGGGGTGATGCTGTGGCTTCGCCATACTTTGCGCGCGCCGCGCCGAACGTCACCTGATGATCCGGGGCTTGTGCTGGCGCCGGCGGACGGGGTGGTGATAGAGATTGTGGACGAACGCGACGATGCCACATCGCGTCAAGGCGCGTCCCCTGAAGGTATGGCGGGAGCAAGCCGCGTGACCATCAGGACCGGGCTTGCCGATGCCCAGCTGCAACGCAGCCCGGTTGCCGGGCGAATCATCGACAACTTCCTGATCCCCGGCCTGTTCCGTGGCGGTGAGGAGCTTGGGCTGATGCGGCGTGACAATGAACGCCGTGAAATCAGCATCGAGACTGAGGATGGCGCGCGCTTTCTTCTGGCGCAGATTGGCACCGCTACCGCGCGCCAGCTTGTCTGCCGCTTTGGTCCGGGCAAGTTTCTGGCCGCCGGGGCGCCGCTCGGCATGGCGCGGATTGGCGGGCTGACCGATATCGTGATCCCGGCCGGCTACAAACCCGAGATCGAGGTTGGCAGGACAGTCGTTGCCGGCGAGACGATCCTCGCCAGACGCTGATCGCCCGGGCTGATGTTCGACGCCGCCCTGAGACCGCTTGTCGACCGGATCCTCAATCCTCTTGGCCGGATGCTGGAGCGCTCCGGTGTCAGCGCCAATCAGGTCACTGTTGTCGGCTTTGGCTTCGGGGTTGCCGCTGCCGTGGCCGTGGCGTCAGGTTCAACCGTGATTGCGGCGGGCCTGCTTGCCGCCAACAGGCTGTGTGACGGGCTTGACGGCGCGGTGGCACGCGCCCGGGGACCAACCGACCTCGGCGGCTTTCTGGATATCACGCTCGATTTCATCACCTATAGCGGCATTGTCTTTGCCTTCGCCATTGCCGACCCGGCCAACGCCATCGCGGCGGCCTTTCTGATCTTCAGTTTTGTTGGTACCGGAACGAGTTTCCTCGCCTTTGCGATCATTGCGCACAAGCGCGACATTTCGACCGATATCCGGGGGG
>CBFHRT010000173.1:0-4434 GCA_965658285.1 Puniceispirillaceae bacterium (SeqCode)
CTACCCGCAACTGACAACGGTAGAGCTTCCCTACGCCGCCATGGGCAGGCTGGCCGCGACCAGCCTTTTGGCGGTTATCGAAGAGGCACAGCCTCTGAATACGGATCCGGTCAGACTGGCCGGATCGACCTTCTGGCGGCAGTCCGTCGCCAGCCTACACACCTCGTCCGCTAGTAAGGGAGAACTTTAGATGAGACTGTTGAGCCTGACCGCTGCTGTGGCAGCAACGACGCTGATGGCAGGAACTGCCACGGCGGCAACGAACGTATCCATGTGGTATCATGGTGCCGGTAACGAAGTTGAGAGCAACATCATCAACCAGATTATCTCTGACTTCAATTCATCACAGAGTGACTACAATGTCGTGCTGGAGAGCTTCCCACAGGAAAGCTATAACGATTCTGTTGAAGCCGCAGCGCTTGCCGGCAACCTGCCTTGCATCATCGATGTGGATGGCCCGGTCATGCCACGCTGGGCATGGGCCGGCTACATGCAGCCGCTTCCCATCAACAAGGATCTGATCACCAACTTCCTGCCCGGCACCAAAGGCGTCTGGGGTGGCGAGTTGTACTCGATCGGCCTGTGGGACGCGGCTGTTGCTGTCTATGCCCGTCAGTCCACTCTGAACGATCTGGGTCTGCGCACCCCGACCCTCGACAATCCATGGTCGAAGGATGAGTTCATGGGCGCGCTGGAAGCTGCCAAGTCGAGCGGCAAGTTCGAGCATGCGCTTGATCTCGGCATGGCCTGGAAGGGTGAGTGGTTCCCTTATGCCTTCGGCCCTTTCATTCAGTCCTTTGGCGGCGACATGATCGACCGCTCCAGCTACAAGACGGCTGACGGTGCGCTGAACGGCGATGCCGCGATTGCCTTCGGCAACTGGTGGCAGTCACTTTTCACCAACGGCTATGCCCCTGGCAACTCACAGGATGGTGCCGACCGTGACAGCGGCTTCATCACTGGCAAATATGCCTTCTCCTGGAACGGCAACTGGGCTGCCGTCGCCACGCTTGACGGCGGTGTTGACGATGTTGTCTTCCTGCCGGCGCCGGATCTTGGCAACGGCCCGACCATCGGTGCTGCCTCCTGGCAGTTTGGTGTATCAAAGACCTGTAACGCGGTTGACGGTGCTGCGGCGTTTATCGAGCATGCCATTCAGGACAAGTATCTGGCAGCCTTTTCTGATGGCATCGGCCTGATCCCATCAACCCCGGCCGCCGCCGCAATGACCAAAAACTACGCCCCAGGTGGCAAGCTTGAGGTCTTCTTTGGTCTGTCCAAAGGTCAGGCGCTGGTCCGTCCGGTAACCCCGGGTTATCCGGTGGTCGCCAAGGTCTTTGAAAAGGCACTTGCTGACATCGCCGATGGCGCGGATGTTGCTGATACGCTTGATGCGGCTGTCGACGAGATCGACGCCGACATCGAAGCCAATAACGGCTACGGCAACTAAATGATCCATGAAATGGGGGCGCGCTGGACGTGCCTCCATTTTCTTTTATAGCTATTGATGATGATCACATCTCTCACAAAACAGACGACGGCAGGGTGGCTTTTTGCAGGCCCGGCCTTTCTGTTGATCCTGGTGTTTCTGATCCTGCCATTTTTTATGGCGGTCGGATTCAGCTTCACCAACCAGAGGCTTGTGTCCCCCAACCCCACGGAATTCATCGGTGCCCGCAATTACGAGCGGCTGTTCGGCATGTCCCTCCTGACACTGGAGGCCAAACGCAACGCGGACAACCAGATCATAATGAAGGATGGTGCGCCTGAATTTCCGCGCCTTCGATCCTACACCCGCAACAAGGCGGAGTACCCGCAGTATCACCGCAAGCGTGAATGGTTCCATATCAATCTCCCGGAGGGCCGGAGGCTGTATGTTCTGGCAACTGATGTGGTCTTTTTGAAGGCTGTTACCAACACGCTGTTCTTCGTGTGTCTTGTCGCGCCCATTCAGGCCGGAATCGGCCTTGGCCTTGCCCTGCTGATCAACAGGCGGATCGCCGGAATCAATGTCTTTCGGACGATCTATTTCATGCCTGTTGTCATTTCGATGGTTGTCGTCGCAATGCTCTGGCGATTCATCTATGACGGTTCCAACGGCCTCCTGAATTCACTCTTGGGCGCAGCCAGCCTCGGGCTAATCAACCCGGTTGACTGGCTTGGCAACACGGCAACGGCGTTGCCCGCCATCATGGCCATGTCCATCTGGCAAGGGGTCGGCTTCCATATGATCATTTGGCTGTCGGGTCTGCAGACCATTCCGATGTCACTTTATGAGGCGGCAAAGGTTGAAGGGGCTTCGCGCTGGCAGACATTTCGATTTGTGACCTGGCCGGGCCTTCGCAACACGGCCATTCTTGTGATGATTATCATCACCATGCAGTCCTTTACCCTGTTCCCGCAAATCGCGGTGATGACAAAAGGCGGACCGCTGGATAGCACGCAATCCATTGTCTTTCAGATGGTGGAGCGCGGCTATGGCAAGCAGGACATTGCCGGCGGATCGACAATCTCTGTCTTCCTGTTCCTTCTGGTGTTGTCCATTTCCCTGCTGCAACGATGGTTGACGAGGGACAGGACATGACCCTCGACCGCGCCACCCGCCTGACCGGGCGTTACCTGCTCCTCAGCTTCATTGCCGCCGTTTTCGTGATGCCGATTGTCTTCATGGTTGTCAGTTCACTGAAGCCCGATTTGCAGCTTCTGACAGACACCAGTTCCATCCGCGCATTGTTGCCGGTCGGTGATCTGAGTCTGGACAACTACCGTGACGCCTTTCAGCGTGCGCCGATCGGGCTATTTATCTTCAATTCCGTCTTTATCACTGCAACCACCCTGATTCTGTCGTTGTTTCTGGCATCGGTGGCGGCCTTTGCCTTTGTCTTCATCGAATGGCGCGGCAAGACAGTGGTGCTGTCGATCATCATCGCCACCTACATCCTGCCGTTCGAAACGGTGGCCGTGCCGCTTCTGCTGCTGGTGAACAATCTGCCATGGCTGACCACCGAAGGGGTGACCTGGGGATGGCTGAACTCCTATCAGGTGCAGATCATTCCCTGGATTGTCCGGGCATTGGAAATTTTTCTGTTCGTCCAGTACTTCCGTGATCTGCCGAAAGAGCTTGTCGAGGCATCGCGCGTTGATGGGGCGAGCTGGTTCCAGATTTACCGGCGTGTGGTGATGCCGTTGAGTGGTCCGGTCATCGCTACAGTCGCCATTCTCAAATTCCTCGAAATGTATAACAACCAGTTCATCTGGCCGATCATGGTGGTGCAGGCCGAGGATTACCGGCCGATCATGGTGGGGCTGCAATATTTCTTCCAGCTGAACACAGCATGGGGCGAAATCATGGCCTATCTGACCATCATCACCGTGCCGGTGCTGGCCTTCTATCTGGTTTTGCAACGCGCCTTCATTGCGTCGATCGCGTCCACAGGAGTGAAAGGGTAGAGATGCTCCAACTTCAAGATGAATGGGTGTGGGACAGCTGGTACCTGCATGATGGTGCAAAATGGCACTGCTGGTATCTCAAGGCACCCAAATCCATTGGCGATCCGGACCTCAGACACTGGAATGTGACGCAGGGACATGCTGTCAGCGACGATCTGATTACCTGGTCGAAGCATTCGACAGCACTGACGCCCGCGGCCTCGCCAGCTTGGGACGACAAGACCACCTGGACCGGGTCAACCCTGCGCGGCGATGATGGCAGATGGCACTATTTCTACACGGGTACCAGCCAGGCCGAAAACGGGATGATCCAACGCATCGGCCATGCAGTGGGCGACGATCTGGAAACATGGAGCCGTGTTGGTGATGGGCTGTGCCTTGATCTGACAGGCCCGAATGCCGCGTTGTATGAGGTGGATCATGCTGGCCGCTGGCATGACCGTGCCATGCGCGATCCATGGGTCATGAAGGATCCGGATGGTCCGGGATATCTTATGTATTTCACTGCCCGCGTGCCGGATGGCGAAGAGGTCAATGATGCCGGATGTATCGGCTTTGCAACCTCGCCCGATCTCATGAACTGGACCTTGCAGCCGCCTGTCTTCACCGGCGGCTGGGGACAGTTGGAAGTGCCGCAGGTCTTTGCGCATGGGGAGGACTGGTATTGCCTGTTCTGTATGGCTGATGAGCATCAGGCCGGATGGAACCGGACCGCGAATGGTGCGTCCGGGACGGGGAATCACTATCTGGTCGGCAAAGGCCCGCGAGGGCCGTGGCGGATCCCTGACGGCCCGGCGCTGGACACGGATCTCGACAGATATGCCGCGCGTATCGTTGATGACAACGGGCTCAAGATTCTTGGCTTCAAGGATGGCGGCAGGGATCATTTCGGTGGCTATATCATGGACCCGGCACCGGTCTATCGCCGCACCGATGGCAGCTTGAGCCTGGAGCCCTGACATGGCCGCCATTACTCTGAAAGAT
>CBFHRT010000174.1:0-4353 GCA_965658285.1 Puniceispirillaceae bacterium (SeqCode)
CCCTTGCGAGTCAGGCTGGCGATGCGCTGCTGCCCGTCCGGCGACAAAAGCCATCCGGCGAAGCGCGCCGCGGCGTCATGTCGGGCCTTCGGGCAGTGCGCCCGGTCAAGCAGCACGATGCCATACTGGTTGAACAGCCGGGCATCGCCCTCAAACAGAACCCGGTGCCGGTATTTATTGGCAAAGGTAAGCCATGTGGCGCGGTCGGTCAGCGTATAGCTGTTGGATTGCACAGCGAAATTCAACGTCGCGCCCATGCCACTGCCGGTCTCGAGATACCAGCTTCCCGGCAGTGCCTCGGGCGTTCTGTTGATGGTGGCCCATAGCAGCCGTTCTTTCTTATGGGTGCCGCTTGCATCACCGCGCGAGGCAAAACGTGACTGCGTGCGCTCAATCCGGCTCATCGCCTCGCGAACATCAGCGGCGTAAAGCAGACCGGCCGGATCATGCTGCGGGCCGACAATGATGAAGTCGTTATACATCAGATCGTGCCGCGCGCCGCCATAGCCGGCATCGATGAACGCAAGCTCGGCCTCGCGGGAATGCACGACCAGCAGGTCGCCATCACAATTCCGCGCATTCTTCAGCGCCTGTCCGGTGCCAACGGCGACAACCCGCACATCGATGCCGGTCTCGGCGGTGAAGGGCGGCACGACATGATCGTAGAAACCGGCGTTCTGCGTCGATGTCGTCGATTGCACGATGATCGATTCCGCGCCCGATGGGCGGGCCCCCGACGCATGTGCGGCGAGCGCGGGAAGACACAGCGCCATGACCAGCAGGATCAGGCGCCCGGGTACGGATAACTGCCCGGCAGATAACGACAAGCGGGTGTAGGGAAATGTCATGCGTGGTCCATCATCAGCCCGAAAGGCGTCTTCAAACGTGCCTGCACTGTGCGGCATTCACCCCGGCTCGGCAAGTGCCAGCGGCCACTGGTAATATGTCAAAAAGGTCGCGCTGGCAGGTTCAGGGTACTGATTTACAGGGCGGCTCCGCAGATTGCCCAATGTAATTGCCCAATATATCATTCCGGGTCGGTTTTGACGGGCTGGCGGTTGTTCATCCATGCCCGGCTCTTCTGTGCTGAATTTTCCCGGAAAATCCTGCCACCAATCGGGCCATAAACAGGGTCATAAATCCCCCTTGCGCGGGGCCATTCGCTCGGCTAATGTCCCGCCCTGCATTTCGGCCGGCTTTGCCCGATGGCAAGGCTTGTCTTCACGCATGTGGATATGGGGCCGGAATGTCACTATGGCGGGTGTAGCTCAGTTGGTTAGAGCGCCAGTTTGTGGCACTGGAGGTCGCCGGTTCGAAACCGGTCACTCGCCCCATCTCTCCCGGCATGGCAGGCTTTTTGGTCAGCCCGTGCCGCGCGGGCTTCACGCTGCGGGCGTGGCGGAATTGGTAGACGCGCTGGATTTAGGTTCCAGTGGTGAAAACCGTGGGGGTTCAAGTCCCTCCGCCCGCACCATAGCACCGTCCGTCGCCGGCGGACCTTCACCGCCGGTTGTCATGCCCGGCAATGCCGGCCTGCAATGCAGGCTGGCGCATTGGGCATGGGGCACCGTTCTTGCAGAGGATATAAGGGTTCGATGAAGATTTCTGAAACCAAGGCCGAAGGGCTGATCCGCGAATATTCCATCATCATCACCGCCGCCGAGATCGAGGAACAGGTCTCCGCCAAGCTGGCTGAACTGGCCACGACGGTGAATATGCCGGGCTTCCGTCCGGGCAAGGTGCCGATGTCGGTTGTCAAGTCACGCTTTGGCGGCCAGGTGCAGGGCGAAGCTCTTAAGAACGCGCTTGACGAGGGCGCGCGCCAGGCAATCGAGGACAATGAATTGCGGCTGGCCAGCCAGCCAAGCGTCGAGATCACCAGCTATGAGGATGGCAAGGATATGGAAGCCGCGCTGTCCTGCGAGGTGATGCCGGATATCAGCCTGCCCGACCTTGCGGGACTGAAGATCGAAAAGCCGACGCTTGAGGCCGGCGATGCCGAGATCGACGAGGCGCTGAACACCATCGCCGACGGCAACCGTCCGACTGTTGAGGTCACCGGCAAGCGCGCCGCGAAAACCGGCGACGTTGTGGTAATAGATTTCGTTGGCCGGATTGACGGCGAGGCCTTTGAAGGCGGATCGGCCGAGGGGCATTCGCTGGAGCTTGGCTCGAACAGCTTCATCCCCGGCTTTGAGGAAGGTCTGGTTGGCGCCAAGGTCGGTGAGACCCGCGATGTCGAGGTGACATTCCCCGAGGATTACCAGGCGGCGCACCTTGCCGGCAAGGTGACCGTGTTTGAGGTGACGGTGAATGAACTCCGCGAGAAGGGTGAGGTTGCTATCGATGATGAACTGGCAGCCCGTCTTGGCTTCGAGGACCTTGCCGGACTTCGCGAGGCTGTCGCGGGACAGATCAATGGTCAGCACGCCACCGCGCTTCGTCAGGCGGTGAAGAAGAATGTTCTGGATTCGCTTGCCGATGGCGACGAATTCGACGTCCCGCCGTCGCTCTATGCCTCGGAATATGAGAATGTCGCGCGGGCGATGAACCCGAACCCGCCCGAGGCCCATGATCACGACCATAATCACGACCACGACCATGACCATGATCACGACCATGATCACGACCACGACCATGATCATCCGGCCGCCGATGAGGGTATGGATGATGATGCCAAGGCTGAGGCCAAGGCGATCGCTGAGCGGCGGGTGCGCCTTGGCCTGATGCTGACCGAGATCGGCCGGGTCAACAATATCGAGGTGACGGAAGAGGATACGCGTCAGGCTGTCTTCGAGGAGGCGCGCCGTTATCCCGGGCAGGAATCGCAGGTTCTGGAGTATTTCCAGAACAACCAGCAGGCGATGCAACAGCTTGCCGGTCCGATTTTTGAGGACAAGACGGTTGATTTCATCCTCGAGATGGCAAATGTAACCGAAGTGGCAACCGACGTAGAGACCCTCTATGCGGCGCCCGAAGAGACGGCTGCCGAGGCGAAGCCGAAGGCGGCCAAGAAAAAGGCTGCCAAAAAGGCAGGTGCCAAGAAGACAGCCGCCAAGAAGCCAGCGGCCAAGAAAGCGCCAGCCAAGAAGGCGACCGCCAAGAAGGCAGCGAAAAAGGCCTGACCCTGTTCGGGTCAGGATCAAATCGAGGAGATCTTTAGATGAGCGAGTTTGACCAGCCTGTAGCCAACCTGGTGCCGATGGTCGTCGAGCAGACGAGCCGCGGCGAGCGTGCCTATGACATCTTCTCGCGCCTTCTGAAGGAACGGATCATCTTTCTGACCGGGCCGATCGATGATGGCACGGCGTCGCTGGTTTGCTCGCAATTGCTGTTCCTTGAGTCGGAAAACCCGACCAAGGATATCGCGATGTATATCAACTCGCCCGGCGGGATCGTGACATCCGGCCTCGCGATCTATGACACCATGGAATATATCCGCCCCGATGTATCGACTGTATGCATCGGTCAGGCGGCGTCGATGGGGTCGCTTCTGTTAACCGCTGGTGCTGCCGGAAAGCGGTTCAGCTTGCCGAATGCGCGCATAATGACGCACCAGCCAAGTGGTGGTTTCCAGGGCCAGGCAAGCGATATCGAGATCCACGCCAAGGAAATTCTGGATCTGCGTCGCCGTCTCAACGGGATTTATGAGAAGCACACCGGCAAGTCATTGAAACAGATTGAGAAAATCATGGAGCGTGACACCTTCATGACAGCCGGTGATGCACAGGAATTCGGGTTGATCGACTCGGTTGTCGAGAAGCGCCCGACACCTGAAGGCGACAGCTAAATTAGGTCCGACCGCGCAAACGGTATATGAATTGCAGGGGCCTGTGAGAGTGCCGCTGAAGAATATCATTGAATCCGACGCGCAAGCCCACATAGACTAACGCCAGACGCCCTTCCCGGAGGGTGTTACGCGACGCGACCAAGAATTCGATTCGACTGAGAATGCGACTAAATGCGACTCAAGGAGTCAGGCCATGGCAAAGACCGAAGATGGTGACAAGGGCACGCTGTTCTGCTCTTTCTGCGGAAAGAGCCAGCATGAAGTGCGAAAGCTGATCGCCGGACCGACCGTGTTCATCTGCGATGAATGCGTCGAGCTTTGCATGGACATCATTCGCGAGGAGCACAAGACCTCCCTGTCCAAGGGACATGACGGTGTCCCGACGCCGGCTGATATCAATCAGGTTCTGGATGAATATGTGATCGGCCAGTCCCGCGCCAAGCGCGTGCTGTCGGTTGCCGTCCACAATCACTACAAGCGGCTGGCGAATGCGGGCAAGACGGGCGACGTCGAGATTTCGAAGTCGAATATCCTGCTTGTCGGACCAACCGGCTGTGGCAAGA
>CBFHRT010000175.1:0-4350 GCA_965658285.1 Puniceispirillaceae bacterium (SeqCode)
CGATGGGGCCGGCACCGACAATGATCACCGGTGCAGAGGAACTGCCCGCGCCCGCCAGTTCAGGCGGCGTCACATAGTCAAAAGGCTCAAACTGGTATCTTGCCATGATCTTCCGGTCCTTTGCGCGGTTAGCCGTTCTGCAGCGCGTTCCACATCTCCATGTCACGCGCGGCCGTCCAGATCCGCGGTGTATCGATTCCTTTCGCCTCGTCAAAGGCCCGCGCCACATTGAAGGGCAGGCAATGCTCATAGATCGCATAGTCGGCGAATTTCGGATCGCATTCGGCGCGCACCGCGTCCCATGCATCCTTCAGCGTGCCACCGCGCGCCGCCACCATTGCCGCCGGCCGGTAGGTGCTGGCAACAAAATCGCGGGTGTTCTCGATGGCGCTTGTCACCATCTCGTCGCCGACAAGGGCATCGCCGCGCCCCGGCGCGATGGCGGCCGGCGAGAAGGCGGCGATCCTGTCAAGCGTGGCACCCCAGTCATTGAAATGCCCGTCACCGCAATAGCAGGCTGAGTGATATTCGACGATGTCGCCGGTGAACATCACCTGCTCGTCGGGCACGAAGGCCACGATATCGCCGGCCGTATGCGCCCGCCCAAGGAACATCAGCTCGACCCGGCGGCGGCCAAGATTGACCGTCATCCTGTCGCTGAAGGTGATGGTCGGCCAGGTCAGGCCGGGAATGCTTTCATGACCTTCGAACAGGCGGGGGAAGCGGGCGAACTCGCTGTCCCAATCCTCCTGCCCGCGTTCATGGATCATCGACTGGCAGGTCTGCGAGGCGATGATTTCGGACGCGTCATAGGCTGAGGCGCCGAGAACACGCACGGCGTGATAATGCGAGAGCACGACATGTTTGATCGGCTTGTCGGTGACCGAGCGGATCTTCTCGACAACCTGATTGGCAAGGCGCGGCGTGGCCTGCGCGTCGATGATCATCACGCTGTCATCGCCGATGATGACACCGGTATTCGGGTCGCCCTCGGCGGTAAAGGCCCACAGATCGCGGCCAATTTCGGTAAAGCTGACCGTCTTTTCGCTCAGGTCACCCTGCGAGGCAAAGCTCTTAGCCATGATAGTCTTCCACCACCTGGTCTATGCGCCCAAAGATGCTGGCGCCGTCATCATCATGCATTTCAATCCCGACACGGTCGCCAAACATCATGAACGGGGTCGTTGGCTTACCGTCACGGATCATTTCCACCATACGGATTTCGGCGAGGCAGGAATAGCCCCTGCCACCATCCGCCACAGGGCGACCCGGACCGCCATCGGCATCGCGGTTGGAGACCGTGCCGGACCCGATGATGGCACCCGCGCGCAAATTGCGCGATTTCGCGGCATGCGCGACCAGCCTGGCGAGGCTGAAGGTGGCATCGGTGCCGGCATCGGCGCGGCCAAGCGGGGCGTCGTTCAGGTCAACTTCCATTACCCGGTGCAGCACGCAATCCTGCCAGGCCTCGCCAAGCTCGTCAGGCGTTACTGCCACTGGCGAGAAGGCGGTTGACGGCTTTGACTGGAAAAAGCCGAACCCCTTGCCAAGCTCGGCCGGGATCAGATTGCGAAGCGACACATCATTGACCAGCATCACCAGCTTGATATGCGCCGCTGCGTCGGCCTCGGACACACCCATCGGCACGTCATCGGTGATCACCGCCACTTCGGCCTCCATGTCGATTCCCCAGGATTCATCGGGGATCGGGATGGGCGCGTGTGGCGGCAGGAAATCGTCCGACCCGCCCTGATACATCAGCGGGTCGCTCCAGAAACTGTCCGGCATTTCGGCGCCGCGGGCCTGTCTGACCAGCGCCACGTGATTCACATAGGCCGACCCGTCAGCCCATTGATAGGCGCGTGGCAGCGGCGAATGTGCCGCCGCCTGGTCAAACGGCATGCCCTCAAGGCTGCCCGACTCAAGCTCAGCCGCCAGCGCAGCGAGTTGCGGTGCGGCCGTCGCCCAGTCATCAAGTGCCGCCTGCAGGGTGGGGGCGATGTCGGGGGCCGCCGCACAGCGTGTCAGATCGCGGGTGACGACGACAAGCTGTCCGTCGCGGCTGCCATCATTCAGGGATGCAAGTTTCATCGGGTGTTCCTTTCCTGTGGCGTCAGCTGCCGGCACCCGGGGTGCCGTCGAAACGCTTCTTCAGCCCGCCCCAGCAATCGATGTAATCATCCTGAAGTTCGTCCGTCGTGGCGGCGAAGTGACTGACCTTCTGCGGAAAGCGGGTCTCGAACATGAAGGCCATCGTATCGGTCAGTTTGACCGGCTTCAGGTCGGCATTCGAGGCCTTTTCAAACGCGTCCAGATCGGGGCCATGTGGCAGCATCATATTGTGCAGGCTGGCGCCGCCAGGGACAAAGCCTTCTTCCTTGGCATCATACTGGCCGGTAATCAGCCCCATGAATTCGGACATGATGTTGCGATGATACCAGGGCGGCCTGAAGGTGTTCTCGGCCACTGCCCAGCGCGGCGGAAAGATCACGAAATCGATATTGGCGGTGCCGGCGGTCTCGGACGGCGCCGTCAGCACCGTGAAGATCGACGGGTCGGGATGATCAAAGGCGATCGCGCCAACTGGCGAGAAGGTCGACAGATCATAGCAACAGGGGACGTAATTGCCATGCCAGGCGACGACGTCGAGAGGTGAGTGGTCAAGCTCGGTCACATGAAAACCGCCACACCATTTGATGACAAGCTGATGTGGTGTCTCGCTGTCCTCGAAGGCGGCCACGGGCGTCTTGAAGTCACGTGGGTTGGCAAGGCAGTTGGCACCGATCGGTCCGCGGTCGGGAAGGGTGAATTTGGCGCCGTAATTCTCGCACAGATAACCGCGTGCCGACTCGCCGGTCGGGCTGTATTTCGCCATCATGCCGCGCGGGACGATGGCGATATGGCCGGGGCCTATGCGCATCCGCCCCATTTCGGTGAAAATTTCGATCTCGCCCTGTTGCGGGACAATCAGCATCTCGGCATCGGCATTGATCAGGACGCGGTCAGCCATGCCGCCGGTCGCGGTGTAGATGCCGGTTGTCATGCCGACATGCTGGCGGGCATCACCGGTGCTTGTCATCGTGCGGATGCCATCGATGAAATCGACCGTCCCGGCCGGCAGCGGCAGCGGGTTCCAGCGATACTGGCCAAGCGGCAGATCATCGGGATCGCCATCCGGTGCGGTCTTCCACAGCGCTACCTCTATTCTGGCGAACCGCCCGGTATGGCGCACCGAGGGCCGGATCCGGTAGAGCCAGGATCTTTCGTTGGTTGATCGCGGCGCGGTGAAGGGCGACCCGCTCAGCTGCTCGGCATAGAGGCCATAGGCGCATTTCTGGGGTGAATTGCGGCCTTGCGGCAGCGCGCCCGCAAGCGCCTCTGTCTCGAAGTCATTGCCGAATCCCGGCATCATCGCCAGCGTCATGTGCGCCTCCATCTTGACGGCGGTTCCATAATCATTTCATATGAAATGATTGTCAATTGATAATAAACCACCCGTAGTCACGGGCGCTTGTTATCGGATCATGGCGCAGGCGCACCGCCGGAAAGATGGATCGAGATGGACGGATCAGCCGACACTCTGCAGCTTGACAGTTTCCTGCCCTACCGGGCGGCCCGGCTGGCGACGGCGCTCAGCCGCGGGCTGGCAGCACAGTATGAGACGCGTTACCGGATCTCTGTTCCTGAATGGCGCGTTCTTGTCCATCTGACGCAGGAAAGCGAGATTTCGGTGCGTGATATCTTTACCCGCGTCGATATGGACCGGGCCCGGGTGACGCGCGCCGTGCAGCGGCTTGAGGCGCGCGGTCTGGTTTCGAAGCTGGTCAATGAATCCGACCGTCGGCTTGTCAGGCTGGCGCTGACACAGGCGGGCCGGGATCTTGCCGCCGAATTGTCGCGTCTTGCGATGGCGTTTGAGTCGAAAATCACCGCCACGCTGCCTGCCGGGTCCGCCGCCACGCTTCTGACCCTGTTCGACTCGATTGAGCGGGAGATCGACGATGCGAGCGTCAGCGGAATGGAACCGTCCTAACTATATGCTTAGTTAACGATAGGGTAATCATTCTCACGCAAACGCGAATTCTGAACGGCAAAACATGCTGTTTGCACTTGCGATCTTTACGAAAAATTAGGTAGGCGCGGCCTATCCTCGCTGGAGTGACCTGACCGGTAACCTTTAGCGAGTTTGCGTAGATGATTGCATGCTTTCGAAAGGGATCCGCGCGACCACCGCGCGTCCCTGATCGTTTCCCCTTTGTGTCTGAACTGGTGTCTGAACTTGGGTCTGAAAGATGGATATCTGGTAAATGGGGTTTCGGTGCGACGGCCCCTGATCCGTCCGATCCTGAT
>CBFHRT010000176.1:0-4297 GCA_965658285.1 Puniceispirillaceae bacterium (SeqCode)
CCGTAAACAGGACCAACGCCGCACCCAGCTGCCATAACCTAGTCATCCAAACCTCTCCTTCTGGCCTTGAGCCCATGATGACCGGTTTTTGCGCGCAAGTCATTAATCGGCTATATCTTCTGACCCTCACCCCAGCCATGACGGATACGCCATGACCGCCGCCGGCACCCTCATCCTTGTCGCCACGCCGATCGGCAATCTTGGTGATTTCTCGCCGCGGGCCGCCGCAACGCTGGCCGCCGCCGAATTGATCGCCTGCGAGGATACACGTGTGACCCGCAAGCTGTTGCGGCTGACCGGCATCAACACCGCAGCAAGGATGGTGCCCTATCATGACCATAATGGGGCAGAGATGCGGCCCTGGATCATCAGCCAGCTGGAACAGGGCCGACATGTCGTGCTTGTCAGCGATGCCGGCACGCCGCTGATATCAGACCCTGGCTACAAGCTTGTCGCCGCCTGCCGCGAACAGGATATCCCTGTCGAGACGGTGCCGGGGCCAAGCGCGGTCCTGGCCGCGCTGGCCGTTTCCGGCCTTCCCAGCGACCGCTTCATGTTTGCCGGCTTTCTTGCCAGCGCCGGCGGCGCGCGGCGTACCCAGATCACGGAATTGGCAGAGCTTGCGGCGACAACGATCTGGTTCGAGACACCGGCACGCCTGTCGCAGAGCCTGTCCGACATGGCCGAGATCATGGGCCCTCGGCAGGCCGTTGTGGCGCGCGAGTTGACCAAGATGCATGAGGAGGTGCTTCGCGGCGATCTCGCCGAGCTGGCATCGCGCATTGCCGGCATGAAACGTCTGAAGGGCGAAATTGTGCTGCTGGTGGCTGGCAAGCCAGCTGACACCCCGGCGTTTGACGATGCTCAACTGGCGGCGATGCTGCGCGCCGAGCTTGAAGGCCAGCGGCTTCGTGATGCGGTAAAATCGGTTGTCGAAACCACCGGCCTGCCGCGCAACCGGATCTACCGGATGGCGCTGGCATTGACGGCCGATGCTGACGCAAAGCCGGACCCGGATGGGTGATCGCCGGCAATCCGAGCGTCAGGGACGGGGCGCCGAGATGCTGGCGATGATCTGGCTGCGCCTGACCGGGCACCGCATCGTGGCGCATCGCTGGCGTGGTTGCGGTGGTGAGATCGATATTATCGCGCGCCGGCGGCAGGTGATCATCTTCTGCGAGGTGAAGTTCCGGCGCCACCCTGATGAAAGCGGCATTCCCTCACCACAGCAGCGGCGCCGGATCTGCCGCGCCGCGGAAGAATTCGCATCCCGGCAGCGCCTGTCCGGCAACACCGAATGGCGGTTCGATCTTGTCCAGATTTCGCCACCTTTTGGTGCCAGATTATGGCCAGTTCGCCATCTGAAGGACGCGTGGCGGTGCGATGCGTGACCAGTGTCGCGGCGCCACCACTTGACCGCGGATTCGGCAGGCGGCACATTGACCAGATACGATCACGCACCAGACAGGGAACAGCCCAGAATGTCAGCTCCAAAGTCAGGCGCAGCCGCCAGCGTCGCCCCTCGTTTTCGCGCCGGGCTTGCCCTGCCGATTGCGATGATTGCCGTCACCGGCCTTCTTGCCGCCAGCTGTGCGCCGGCGGTGATCGGTGCCGGCACCGCGGCGGTCGCCGCGTCCTCCACCGACAAGGGGCTGTCGACCTCGGTGTCGGACAATCTCATCGCGACAAAGCTGAATGACAGATTCATCCAGAATGATTCCAGCCTGTTTGTAGATGTTGATGTGTCGGTGAATGACGGCGCTGTTCTGATGACCGGCAAGGTGAAGACGCCGGAAGAGAAAATTCTGTCGACGAAGCTTGCCTGGGAAGTGCGCGGTGTCCGCGAGGTTGTGAACGAACTTCAGGTTGTCGACCGGAGCACGTTCAAGGATGTGGCCAAGGATCTCGCCGCGAGCGCCCAGCTTCGTGGCCGGCTGATTGCGGATCCCGACGTGTCGTCGCTGAATTTCAGCATCGATGTGGTGAATGGCACTGTCTATCTGTCGGGTGTCGCCGCCGATACCGAGGAAATGAACCGTGTTGTCGGGCATGCCCGCGATCTCCGCTTCGCGCAGCAGGTGGTGAATTACATCACCCTTCGCAGCGATCTGCGCGACTAGGGGTTGGCGGTGACACTGTCCGTAGCCCTGCAGATGGACCCGATCGGGTCCATCGACATCTCCGGTGACACGTCATTCGCGCTGGCGCTCGAGGCACAGGCGCGCGGACATTCACTGTGGTATTACACACCGGAAAGCCTGTCACTGAATGAAGGCCGGGTCGAGGCCGTGGGTCAGACGCTGGCCCTGCGCGACAAGGCCGATGATCATTTCACCGCCGGCCCGCCGGAGCGGCGCAATCTCGACAGCCTTGATGTCATCCTGATGCGCCAGGACCCGCCCTTCGACATGGCCTATATCACGCTGACGCATCTTCTGGAGATGCTGCCGGCCTCGACCATGGTGGTGAACAATCCGGCCGAGGTGCGAAACGCGCCTGAAAAGCTGCTGGTGACGATGTTCACCGAACTGATGCCACCAACACTGATTTCCCGCGATACCGACGCCATAAAGGCCTTTCGGGATCACCATCGGGACATCATCGTCAAGCCGCTGTTCGGCAATGGCGGTGCCGGTGTGTTTCGGCTTGCGCCGGATGACCAGAACCTGAACGCGCTGCTGGAGATGTTCCTGTCTGTATCCCGCGAGCCGGTGATGGTGCAGCGTTACCTGCCGGAAGTGCGGCAGGGCGACAAGCGGGTGATCCTTGTCGATGGCGAGCCTGTCGGCGCGGTCAACCGTGTACCATCAGCTGGCGAGGCGCGGTCAAACCTGCATGTTGGCGGCACCGCCGAGGCCACGGAACTGACCGCACGCGACCGCGAGATCTGTGCCATCATCGGTCCGGAACTTCGCAAGCGCGGCTTGCTGTTTGTCGGCATCGACGTGATTGGCGATTATCTGACCGAGATCAATGTCACCTCGCCGACCGGCATCCGCGAGATCCAGCGGCTGACAGGAACCAACATCGCGGCGATGACCTGGGACGCGATCGAGCGCAAGAAATCCGGTCACGCAAGCAACGGCATGGCGCGATAACCAAGCGCCTCGGCAAGATGACCACGGTCGATCACCGGCTGCTGTTGCAAATCGGCAATCGTCCGCGCCACCCTCAGGACGCGATGGAACCCGCGTGCCGAGAGTGACTTTTTCTCAATCGCAAGTTCAAGCAGCGAGGTCGCATCCGGGCTGACATCCCGAAGCGGGGTGTCGGTCTCATCTTCCGGTGACGGTGGACGTTGCGCGGCAAACGCTTGCGCCTCGGCAACCCGGCGCGCCACATCAAGGCTCGCCTCTCCCGGCGTCCGGTCGAGAAGAAGCCTGCCACTGACCTCGGGCACCTCGATCACCATGTCGAACCTGTCCAGCATCGGCCCCGATACACGCGCGCTGTAAGTGCGCCCACATTCCGGCGCACGGCTGCAGGCCCGTGCCGGGTCGCCAAGATAACCACACCGGCAGGGATTCATCGCGGCAATCAGCTGAAAGCGCGCCGGATAGGTGACGTGATGATTGGCCCGCGCCACCACGACCTGACCGGTCTCCAGCGGCTGCCGCAGCGCATCGATGGCCGGCTTGGCGAATTCGGCAAGCTCGTCAAGGAACAGCACCCCGCCATGCGCCAGCGAAATTTCGCCTGGCCGCGCCCGCGCACCGCCGCCGACAAGCGCCGCCATCGAGGCTGAATGATGTGGATCACGGAACGGGCGGCTTTGCACCAGCCCACCCGTGGGGAGCTGGCCGGCGATCGAATGCAGCATCGTCACATCAAGCGCCTCGCGCGGTGACAGGGGTGGTAGCAGGCCCGGCAGCCTTGCCGCAAGCATCGATTTGCCTGCACCCGGCGGTCCGATCATCAGCAGATTATGGCGCCCGGTAGCGGCGATCTCCAACACGCGGCGCGCCGTTTCCTGGCCCCGCAGATCGGCAAGGTCGGGCGCCTCATGCACCGGTGGCAGCAATTCGGCCTGGGGCGGTGGCAGATGCTGCACGCCGCGAAGATGGTTGAGAAGGGCCATCAGATCAGGCGCGGCGACAATCGACAGCTCACTCGCCCATGCCGCCTCAGGGCCACAACCCGCCGGACAGACCAGATCAAGTCCGGCGGCCACTGCCGCCATCGCCGTTGGCAGAACGCCCGATACCGGCTCGATGGCACCATGAAGGGACAACGCACCAAGCACCATATGGCCATCGACAGCGTCACGCGGGATGCTGCCGATGGCGACAAGAAGGCC
>CBFHRT010000177.1:0-4144 GCA_965658285.1 Puniceispirillaceae bacterium (SeqCode)
AGGGCTGGTCGCCGACCATTTCGGTGAACATGACAAGGTCATTGACCCGCGTGTTCTGCACAAGGAAGCGCTTCATCACCTCGGTACCGTCGGCCAGCGCGGTTTCGGCCGGTAACTGCCCGTCGAGATAGGGGGTGATGACGTCGGTGTTCAGCGTCGTGAAGGTCGGCGCCATGATGAAGAAGGTCAGGAACAGCGCAATCGCCACCAGCACCTGGTTCGGCGGTGTCTGCTGCGTTCCCATCGCCTGGCGCAGGATCGACAGCACGATGATGATGCGGGTGAAGGACGTCATGCCAAGGACAAGCGAGGGCAGCAGCGTCAGCGCCGTCATCAGCGCCAGGATCTGCAACGACAGCGAATAGGTCGATCCGTTCGCGCCTTCATTGATATTCAGCGCCGGGATACCGGCCACCTGCGCCAGCGCCGGAGTCGCAAGGCACAGCATGGCAAGCAGCGTGACAAATCCGATGCCAATACGGCCTGTGAAAGAAGAGCGGGTCATTTACCAAGCCTCAAGGATGGGTTGTTGCGCCGCGCCTGCGCAATGGCGGCGGCAAAGGCGCTTTTCGGTTTCGCCGCCGCGGATTGGGTGGCTTGGCCGGACTGGCCGGAATTGGTGGCTTGGCCGGATTGGCCGGAATTGGTGGGGTTTGTCTTGGCCGGCGCCGACTTGCGGCGCGGGGTTGATGTAGGTGGCTCCGCCAATGTCGGCGTGCCGTCAACAGCCATGAAGCTGGCCGCATGGCCTTTGCCGGCATGGACAAGGAAAGTCCGGCCATCCACCTCGATCAGATGCAGGCGCTGATGCGGGGCCAGCGACATATCCTCGATATGCTGCATGCGCCGGGCCGGGTTCAGCCGTCCGGCAATGCCTGTGCGGTTTCGCTTCACGAACCACATCAAACCGAACAACAGCATCAGGAACGCCACGATGATGACGATCTGATCCATTGAGATCACTGGCTGGACTGGCATGACATGACTCCCTCTGTGACGCGTCCATCACCGGAAAGGCAAGCCCCATGCCAATTTGGCCAGCCACCGGCTGATGACTGGCCAATTCATTGATTTAGATTAAAATTTTTTCATCCGCACCACAGCGACCTTGGCTACAGGCCGCGGGTTGGCGATTTCCTGACATGATCGGCGGCAGAGGCGCCGGCCGCCGGTCAAAAAGCCGACAGGTGGCTTTCTAGAGTGATTCCATGCGGGCTGCCGGATCGACGATCTCGGTAAAGCGGATGCCGAAACGCTCGCCGACCATGACAACCTCGCCCTTGGCGATCATCGTGCCGTTCGCCAGGATATCCAGCGGGTCGCCGGCCAGGCGGTCGAGCTCGATCACCGACCCTTCATTCAGGCGCAGCAGGTCGCGAATCTTGATCTCAGCATTTCCCACCTCGACGGTCAGGGCGACATCGATATTTTCCAGCAGCCGCATGTTCTCGGCGCTGACACGGGCCGCGACTTCCGGGTTCATGGTCTCTGCGGCGATCTCTTCGGCGAGTTCGGTTTCTTCAGACATGGTCCGTTCCTTTCTGGGCCAGCGCCACTATTTCAGGCGCGACTTAAGATTAACAGCAGCATTGCCGCCGACTTCGCCAAGATCCCCGACAAAGGCATCCTCGGTATCAATTTGCACCTCGACCCCCTCGCCAATCGAAATCGGGAAGGTGTCGCCAACCTGCATGTTGATCAGCTTGTACATGGAGACCACAGGCTGGCTCAGTCGCACTTTTACCGGAAGCGGGATGTTGAGAACGGCACGCTCCATCTTCTCGCGCCAGCTATGGTCATCCTCGGCCACATCCGCCTGCAGGCGCGAGCGCAGCTGCGCCGCGATCGGCTTCAATGTCTGTAGTGGATAGATCACGTCGAAGCTTGCCGCGTCGGTGTCGGGCAGCTGCACCACGAACGAACAGATGATCACAAGCTCCGCCCCGTCCACGAACGAGGCAAACTGCGGATTGATCTCGCGGTTCTGATAGGACACGTTGATCGGCATCAGATCACGCCAGGCCACCTGCAGGGTCTCGTTCAGCCCGTCGGTGACAAGCTCGATGATCCGCTCTTCGGTCGCCGTGAATTCGGTTTTCTTCGTCGGCAGCGCGGTGATCTTGCCACCGTAATAGCTGTTCGTCAGGACCGAAATGAAGTTCGGCGTCATCACCGTCAGCAAATTGCCGCGCAGCTCCTCAATGCGGCTGATATTCAGGCTCATGAAATTCTCGATACCGGCCGTATATTCATCGAACGTCTTCACTTCCGGCGGGAACGAGGAAATCCGCGGCTGGATCCGCAGCATCGGCAGGAACACCGAGCGCGCCAGCCGCGCGAAGCGCTCATTGATGATCCGCAGCGCATGATAGTCACCAAGAAGCGAGAGATCGTCAGAGCCGAACTGGAACGGGCGGACATCGTCGCTATCCATGACGGCGGAGGACGAGCCTGTCTCGCTGCCGAGACCGTCGATCAGCGCGTTGACTTCATCACTGCTGAGTTTGCGGGTCGATGCCACCGTTACACCCCTGTTCCAGACCTATTGCAGCACGAACGACGTGAAATGAACTTCTTCAACGCCGCCGAATCCTTCCAGATCCTCAAGCTTGCCGTTGATCGCGTCGCGTAGCGCGGCCGCAAGACCCTCGCGTCCGACAGCGCCCTTCACATTATCCTCGGTGAAGTCGCTGATCACACCAAGAATGATCGACCGCAGGGCCAGCTGGTGCGATTCAACATTCATCATCACCGTATCGTCATATTGCGTGGATACGCCGATGCCGACCTGCAGCATCTTGCGCGAACCCGACAGGTTCGTCGTGAAGGTGCCGGGGAATTCATGGTAGATGGTCTCGAAGACCTCTTCCTCAGGCGCGTCCTTTGATTGCTTGGTCGGCCCCGTTTCGTTGTCAGCCGCGGCGTCAGCCTCCTCACGCTCCTGCATCTTGCGCTCGATGATTTTCTCGATCTCTTCCGAGGGGTCGGGCTGCGCGCTGCCGAAGATGAAATAGCCGGCGCCAAGGCCAACCGCGATCAGCAGAAAGCCGCCGCCGCCGAAGATCGCCAGTTTTTTGATCAGGCCACCGCCTGCCTTTGGTTCTGCTTCGTTCTCAGCCATCAGTCATTTCCTTCGTTGCGCGTCGCGACCGTGTAAACAGGCAATCCTGCCAGACAGGCCCGCGACCAAGCCAATGCCAAGCCAATGCCAAACCAATGCATTGTTTATGCCAAAACGCTCAAAACAGCGGTTTCGCCCGCGCGCGGGACGAAATCCTGATCGTCCAGATTGTCACCGGCCTGGCGCATATCACTGCCTGACGCACCTAGTTTATTAGAAAACCCTTGATCACGACCAGTGTTTTTGCCATCCGCGTCAGACTGTGCCTGTCCATGCTGTCCGCCATTGCCATCCATGGTCGCGTCCCCGCCGCCGGCGCTGGTCTGAAAACTGGCAAGACGCATGCCGGATTGTTCAAACATCTGTCCCAACTGACCGCGCGCACTGCCAAGCAACTTCGCGGCCTCCGCCGTTTCGGCGGCGATGCGGATCGATGCCTTGCCATTGCGAAGCCCGAGATCGACGTTCAGCCGTCCCAGATGGCGCGGCTCCAGAATGATCCGGACCGTCTGCACACCTGAACGCAGGTCAGATGTCAGACGTTTAATCATGGTCTCCGACCATCCCGCATTGGCGGTATTGAGCCGGTGCAGCATGGCACGATCCGCCAGATCGCGCGAGGGCGCCGCGTCGACAAATCCCTGTGATGCGGACTGGCCGCCACCCTGCCCTGATTGATTCTGTCCACCAGTCTGTCCACCAGTCTGCCCCCCCGTCTGACCACCAGTCTGGCCACCGGACGCGGCGACAGCCTGCGCTGATGCTGACTGCCCCCCCGAAGATTGGCCCCCAGAAGATTGGCCCAACGAAGATTGACCCGACGATGACTGGTTGGCAGCGGCGGTCTGCTCGACATAGGTCTTGATATCACGCGCCGTCACGCCTGGCACCGATGCAGGATCCGTCTTGCCGCTTTCCGTGCCAAAAGTGGGACGGGAACCGGCATTATCGGCCGTCTGCAGGCGCGTCCTGACCTGATCCATCTCAATGCCTGCGCCAGTCTTCTGATCAAGGCCAGTCTTC
>CBFHRT010000178.1:0-4136 GCA_965658285.1 Puniceispirillaceae bacterium (SeqCode)
CCGCCGCGCCGGTGGCGCTGTTCGCGCTTGGCGCGACCTTCTATGGCCAGCCGCTGCGCAACGCGATGGGCGAGCTGGCCACCATCAGCGTGGCGCGGCTGATCATCCATCCGGTTCTGGTGGCGGCGCTGTTCCTGCTGCTGCCGGGGGTCGACCCGCTCTGGATCAAGGCGGCGCTGCTGTCGGCCTGCCTGCCGGTGGCGGCGAATGTGTTCGTGCTGTCGGACCATTATGGCGGCTATAGCGGGCGCAGCGCCTCGGCCATCCTGATGACCACCATCCTTGCCAGCATCACCGTACCGATCGCGCTCTACCTCATCATGAAGGTGGTGTAGCCACCAATTCTCCGTCAGACCGGACGCCTAGTCGCGGGGCAGCGTCGCCTCATAGCCCGGCACCGATGCACCGAATCCCGCCAGCCAGTCCTGAAGCTGCGGGGCGTGATCGCGCCAGTTCACCTGCTGCCGGAAATCGAGATAATCAAGCGCGCAGGCAAGCGTGATCTCGCCGGCATCCGGCATCGCGCCATTCTGATAGGCCGGGCCGCCAACCGTTTCCAGAACGCGGATGATCTTGTCGCGCTGATAGTCGACAAAGCTTTCCACCCGCATCTCGGCCGGCCGGAAGCGCCCTTCATAGACCACCAGAATGGCGGCATCCAGAACACCGACCATCCGCGCCATGCGGGTCAGCACCTCGAACCGTGCCGCCCCCCCTGCCGGAATGACATGGCCGCCGCCGGCCAGCAGATCCAGATATTCGACAATCACCCGGCTGTCATAGATGGTCTGGCGATCATCACCATCCTGCGCCGCCACGACAAGCGCCGGGATCTTGCCAAGCGGATTGACCTGGCGGATGCCGTCATCCGGGTCGCCGGTATTGGTGGCGCGCACCTCGATATCATCGATCTGGCCAAGGCAGTGCGCGGCAAGCTTGACCATGCGGCCGAATGGCGAGGCCGGGGCTGAATAGAGAATCATGACGAGGTCCTTTTGCTAGAGGGGCGCCAGATGCCCGTTGATTTGGGCCGCGAGCTGGCAACACACTGACGATAGCCGTGATGACTTTCGCGCTCAACCACCCAGCGTTCCGGGGCTTGCGCAGGCAGCCGAATGGGCGCAGTTTCGATGTGGTGGCACCCCGTCCGGTATCAAGGGAGCAAGATGGTGACAGCTTCCTCGCAGGTCAGGCTCGGCATCATATGCGCCATCACCGCCGCCTTCGCCTTTTCGGTCAATGATGTCAGCATCAAATTCATCAGCGGCGATTACCCGCTGCACGAGATCGTGTTCTTCCGGGCCGTCATCTCGCTGATCATCAGCCTCGCCATACTGGTGCCGCTGGATGGCGGCTATCGGCAACTGAAAACATCCCGGCTGGGGCTGCATCTTCTGCGCGGGTTTTTTGTCGTGCTTGCGAACTCCTTCTTTTTCCTTGGTCTGGCGGTGATGCCCCTGTCGGAGGCGACGGCGCTGTTCTTCGTCGCGCCGGTCATCATCACCGTGTTCTCGGTCATGTTTCTTGGCGAGACGGTTGGCAAATTCAGGTGGTCGGCCACCGCCATCGGTCTGATCGGCGCCGTCATCATGCTGCGGCCGACCTCGGCCGGATTCCAGCCTTTGGCCATTCTGCCGCTGATGGCGGCGGTGTGCTACGCCGCCATCCACATGCTGGCCCGGCATATGGGCGACACCGAGCGCGCCAGCACACTGTCCGTCTATATCCAATGCGTGTTCCTTGTTGTCTGTCTTGGCATGGGATTTCTGTTCGGTGACGGCAGACATGCCCCCGGCGATGGCGGGGCTCTGGACTTTCTGCTGCGCGCCTGGGTCATCCCGCCGCGCGAGGACATCCCGCTGCTGCTGCTGATCGGCCTGAGCAGTGCGGTTGGTGGCTTCTGTGTCAGCCAGGCCTACCGCGTCAGCGAGGCGGCGGTGATCGCGCCGTTTGAATATGTGGCGCTGGTGATGTCGATCATCTGGAGCGTCACGATTTTCGGCACCCTGCCCGACAGTATCGCCTGGACGGGTATCGGGCTGATCCTGGCAAGCGGCCTGATCGTCTTCTGGCGCGAAGCCATGTTGAACCGGCGCCGCACCTCGAACGCCTATCGTCAACGATAGGGATCACGCATGCCGGCGCATTGACGTCCCGGCAATGGCGGTTTCTAATGATGCCGAATTCCGTCGATACAAGCCGCCCGATACAGGTCGTGTGGGCAACAGGAGATGAAGATGAGCAAGGGGTACTGGCTGGCCGTCTACAAGGCCATTCACGATGCGGATCAACTCGCGGCCTATGCCGAGAAGGCATCGGGGGCGATCGCCGCCGGGGGCGGCACATTCCTGTCGCGCGGCATGCCGGTGGCGATGCTTGAGGGTGACGAGGCCACGCGCACGGTACTGATCGAATTTCCCAGCGCACAGGCCGCCATCGACACCTATAACAGCGAGGCCTATGCCGACGCGCTGGCCACGCTTGGCAATGCCGCCGAGCGGGAGATACGCGTTATCGACGCTCTCTAGGCGCCTGCCATTTCGGCCTTGTGGGCCTCGACCATCGCCGCCATGCTGGTAAAACGGAAATCATAGGACGGCATGTCGCCGGGATGCATGGTGGCGCCAAAGCCTTCATCCGAATGCCGCCGGTAGATCCAGCAATTGGCGAGGCCGTGGCGGTTCGCCGGGGCATGATCATGGAACATGCTCTCTGCCGTGTGCAGAATGTCCGCCTTGCCGACGCCAAGCGTTTCCAGCTGTGCCATCATGTAGGTAAAATTGCCATCATCGGGCTTGTAGCTGCCGACATCCTCGGCCGTGTAGATGGCGTCGAACGCCACGCCAAGCTTGGCATTGCTGTGGGCAAAGCTCTCATTGTCCACATTCGACAGGATGACCAGCTTGAAATGCTGTTTCAGATAGGCAAGTGCCGCGGCGGAATCGGCAAAGGCCGGCCAATGTTCGACCGACCGGCCATATATCATCGCCTCGCCCCAATCGACGGCGAGTCCCCATTCCTCGGCAAGGCGCCGATAGACGCAGGCCAGCAGATCGCTGTAGCTCTTCGCGGGCGTCTGGCGCTGATGCGTTGATTCCTGCCGTGCATGCGCCTGGAGGATCATGTTGCGGTCCGGATGCCGGCCATCGCGCGCGGCGATCCGGTCAGTCAGCGGCTTCAGGCCGGCAATCATGCCGGATTCCCAGTCAATCAGGGTGCCGTAGCAGTCAAAGGTCAGCACCGAAAAATCGGACAGTTTCATGTTCCTATTCTCTTCTTCCGGATCAGAGGGAGACGACGGGATGCTGGTCACCCCCGGCCGGCAAGGGGGCAAAGGCGGGCGGCGTATCGGCACCGCCCAGCAAATCGTCGATGAGCGCCGGCACCGCGGCGAACTGAACGATCAGATTACGCGCCTGTGCCTCGGCCGCGGCAGGTGTCATGCTGTTCCCTTCCAGACCGGAAACCGGCATTTCGACCACCATCAGAAGGCTGCCATTGGCCGCCTGCATGGCAAGACGGGGCTGGGCGCCACGTCCCGGTCGCAACGGGCTGGCAAGATGTTCCTGAATCCGCAATACCGTCTCGACAAAACCGTCGGTGAAGATCCGCGCCGCTGCGCCGATATCGGTCGTGGCAACGGCAAAGATGCCGTCAAACTGGTCATGGTCAACATGATAACGCGCAAGGTCAGGCCGCCCCTCATGCAGCGATGTCAGACGGTCGGCCATGCTGTCTGCGTGAACCTCTCCCGTCTGGGAAAATGGCAGACTGACACGGAATATGAGAAGATCCATACGGTCGTATTTGTGACCACGCGCCGCCGCGGCGGCAGCCTCGATCATGCGGACACGGCAATCACCATAAGTGCCGGCATAATGGGACTTCAGCCTGTATTCACGGTCGTGAATGATGCCGTCAGTCACCAGATCCTGCAGGATCACCTCGCCAAAGGCGGCATTGGTATCGGGCGTGAACAGGCTGGTGAAATGCAACTCGACAGCGCGGCGCACGGCTTCATCAAATGATGTTCGGTCCTGCAACAGCGTCACCCAGGCACCAATAACCGCCAGCGCCGCCAGCGCCACCACAAATGCCTGATGAAGAGGCTGCGCAAGGAGGCTGCTGCTGGAGAT
>CBFHRT010000179.1:0-4074 GCA_965658285.1 Puniceispirillaceae bacterium (SeqCode)
GGCGACGCCAATCACCGCGCTGCCGACGGCATCGGCCCGGTGCAGCATGTCGAACAGATTGGCCGCGGCCTCGAGAAGGTCACCATCCGGACTGAGATTGAGAACCGCCGCGCCGGCCCCCGCAATAGTCCCGAACCCGATCAGTTCCATGCCGGGGCGGGCCTCTGTAACGTCCCTTTCCAGTGCCGCGCGCGGCGCGTAATGGCTTGCCAGCATGCCGGGGCTGGCGGGCTGGTCGTCTTCTGATGACAACCCTGCCGGGGCCAGTTCAAGCCCGACCGCGGCAAGGCTGTCTGATATCTGCTGGCGGGTGACGCCGCCGGGGCGCAGAATCGCGGCGATTTCACCGCTGCAATCGACAACGGTCGACTCAACACCGCTGTCACAGCGCCCGCCATCAAGGAGGATGTCGACCCTGCCATCCAGCCCGGCCATCACGTGATCCGCGCGAGTCGGACTGATCCGGCCCGACGGGTTGGCGCTTGGCGCCGCCACCGGTCCCCCGAACATCGACAGCAGGCGCCGCGCCGCCGCATTTCCCGGCACACGAAGGGCAATTTTCTCCAACCCGGCACTTGTCAGCTGCGCAATCGGGCAGTTGGACCGGCGGGTGAGGATCAGCGTCAGTGGCCCGGGCCAGAATTGGTCTGCCAGCGCGCGCGCCGCCGGTGTTGCCTCACCAAGCGTGAAGGCAGTTTCGGTTGATGCGACATGGCTGATCAGCGGGTTGAAGGCGGGACGGTCCTTTGCGGCAAAAATGGCGGCCACGGCATCGGCGTTGCAGGCATCGCCGCCAAGGCCGTAAACCGTTTCCGTTGGAAAGGCGACAAGCCCGCCATCGGCAAGTACCGCCGCGGCATCCTCAATCGCCGGGAGCGACACATCAAGGCGCCGTGTCACCCGATCCTGACCTTTCCCGGACATTGTCCATCTTCCCTGAAGCAACGAAATTGAATTGACGAAATTGAAACAACGAAATTTAGGCGGGTGTAGCGCAGCTTGCCTCGCAGTGCCACTGAATTTCGGCGGCATGCGCGCCGCGCTTATGGCTTGGCCTTGCTCCACTTCTGGCGCATTATGCCTCTGCTTTTCTCTGTGTTTTCGTTTCAATTCCTGATGACCGGGTCCTGACCATGTGTGGCCGTTTCACAAGCACCGCGTCGCCCGAAGAACTGATGCGGCTCTTCGGGGTTACGGTGATGGATAATCTGCAGCCGCGTTGGAACGTGGCGCCGTCGCAGGCTGCCCTTGTCATCACCCAGACCGGACTTCAGCCAGAGGCGATCTTTCCCGCATGGGGTCTGCCGCCGGGCGGTGAGGGGCGCAGTTTTCTGATCAATGCACGGATGGAAACGGCGGCCGAAAAACCGACCTTCCGTGATGCTTTCATGCATCGACGCTGTCTGGTCGTCGCCAGCGGCTGGTACGAATGGTCGGAACCCAAAAAGCCGTGGCATGTGCAGCTTTCCGATGGCGGGATGATGGCATTTGGCGGATTGCTGCTGCGGCGCAGCGATGGTGACAGGTTCGTGGTGATGACGAGTGCCGCGAATGGCGACCTTGCCGCGATCCATCATCGTCAACCGCTTGTTCTGCCGCCTGACAGATGGCGCCGCTGGCTGACCGGTGGGCCTGCGGACGCTGCCGAACTGTGCGTGGCGGCGCCGGCAAACTGGTTCAACTGGTACCGGGTTGGTCCTGCTGTTGGCCGGGTTGCCGAGGATCATCCCGAACTTGTCACACCACTTGATGACGCGGCGCTGGCGGCCGAGGCGGCCGGTGGTCCGGCACGCAAGTCCGCTGACGGGCAGGGCGACCTGTTCGGATAGCTGCGCCTGAATGTCGGCTAGATGTTGGCGATGGCGGCCTTGCGCACCTCGATGGCGTAGAGGTGCCACAACACCAGCGCGCCAGCACCTCGATAGGGCCGCCATGGTCGTGCCAGCGCTTCCATATCGATCGCTTTCGGGCGCGTTTCCAGATCCTTCAGCCGCCGCATCGCCTCCTGCAATGCCACGTCATTGGCCGGCCAGGCATCCATGTCGGCAAGTGCGAACAGCCGGAAATTATCCGCCGTCCATGCCCCGACGCCGCGCAGGCTGACCAGGCGGTCCTGTACTGCCTGCCCCGGCAGGGCGGCAAGGCTGTCGATGTCAAGCCTGCCACTGACGATCTCGCCGGCGATTCCAATGAGATATTCCGCCTTTCGCCGCGACAGTCCGGCCGACATCATCTCATCCGGCGTCAGCCTGGCAACGGCGCCGATATCCAGGAAGCCCCGCGTCTGCATCCTTTTCATGATGGCGGTGGCCGCGACTCGTGATACCTGCTGGCCGACAATGGCGCGGGCCAGCGTGTCGTATGTGGCCGGCAGAGACCTGTCCGGCGGTGGCCCGTAGGCGGCAAGAATGCGCGCGATATCGGGGTCGCGCGCCGCCAGCGCATCCAGAGCCCCGCCTTCGCCATGACCGGCATCCTCGAACAGCCTGTATTGCATGTCGCCCATGCTGTCACGATAGCAGGCGGAGGCTGTCTGGCAAGAATCCCCTCTATCTGGCCCGGGGTGAAGCGGTGACATCAGGCGTGGTAACAAAAAGTTGATGTCAAAGGGCCGGTTAATTCTGCTAACGCTTGGTGCAGGGTGAGCAGTCGGACTGAAAAGAGGAAGACAGACATGTCTGAAACAATGCGGGCTGAGCAGAAACAGACCGGACAAACAGCAGAAGCCCTGCTTGTCTGGGATCTGCCGCTTCGCCTGTTCCATTGGGGTCTTGCGGTTGCCGTTGTCACCAATGTGGTGACGGCGAATATCGGGCGGATGGACCTTCATGAGAGGTCTGGCCTGACGGTGTTGGCGCTCGTCATCTTCCGGGTGCTGTGGGGGTTCCTTGGCGGGCATCACGCCAGATTTGCCAATTTCGTGCGGGCACCGCGGGCCGTGCTTTCCTGGCTTCGCGCACCGTCAGATCCATCGGCGCCTCGCCAGGCGGGGCATTCGCCGCTGGCCGCGCTTTCCGTGCTGGCCCTGCTTGCGGTGACCGGATTCATGGCGATGACAGGGATGTTCGCCAGCGACGGCATCCTGTTTGACGGGCCGCTGGCGCATCTGGCGCCGGCGCAGTCGGAAGCCGCAACCAGGATACACCACCGCGCCAAACTGGCCTTGATCCTGCTGGTGGTCATGCATCTTGTCGCCATACTTGTCTATAAATTCGGCAAGAAGACCAATCTGACCCGGGCGATGGTGACAGGCCGCGCCAGCGAGGCACCGGGCCGGATCAGCGGCGCCGATGGCAGGATCAGCCGCGACAGGTTGATGTTCGGGCTGGCGCTGATGGCGGTGCTGCAGCTGGCGGCGCACGCGCTGCCGCTGCTGCGCCCGGCCTGGTAGTCAAGCGGCGCCGATAGGCCCTACCAGCTCTTGAATTTCTGATGGCACGCCTTGCAGGTGGCGCCAAGCGCCTTTAACGCCGCGCCAGCTTGCGCCGCGTCCTGTTTCTGCGCGGCGGCGATCAGATCCTTGGCCGCGTAGTGATTCGCCTCGGCGGCGTCCTTGAACCCGATGAAATCAGACCAGATGGCCGGTTTCGCGCTGGTGCCTTCACCGCTTCCCTCAGGGAAATAATCCGGCATGATCATGGCCCAGGCGGCGATTTTCTCGGCTTCACCTGCCACGGTTTCGAAATCATCGGCGCTGAGCGCGGCGCCGATGGCGCGCATCGATAAATTGTTGGCCTTGAAATTCGCCTTTCGGTCTTCGATCACGCCGGCGCTGGCGGACAGGGATGAAAACCCGATGATTGCTGCCGCGATGGCGGCTGAAAGGGTGATGTTGCGCATGGGAAGATGGTCTCCTGCCGGATGGCTCTATGCGGAAGGCGTTGTGACAGCAACGCCGGTCTATATTCTTGCGATAAATAGGGATGGTGATGGCGAAGTAAAGCCGTTGCGATGACGAAACCCTCAACTTTCAGGGTGCTGGGTGCATTCCGAGATGGCCCTTCGTCCGCAAACCCCCTAAGCTTGCCACACTCACAATATGGATGTTTCGGTGCTTCTTCCGCGTTCCTTTAT
>CBFHRT010000180.1:0-3980 GCA_965658285.1 Puniceispirillaceae bacterium (SeqCode)
ATGAACGCTCGGAAAAGGCCTATGACCGGGCGCTTGCCATCAACCCGAAACATAAGGGTGCGCTGGAATATAAGGGTGAGTTGTACCTGACACTCGGCAATCTGGAGGGCGCCGAGGCACTGCTCGCCCGTCTTGGCAAGAGCTGCTATTTCAACTGCAAGGAAAAGAAGCAGCTTGCCGCCGCCATCGAGGCTTACAAACAGGCGAACTGACAGGCCTGTTTGTCGGATGGCTGATGAACATGAAATAAAAAAGGGAGGCCGGAGGCCTCCCTTTTCGTTAGATGGATAAGATAAGCGCAGATACAGTGCGTCAGGCGCGACCGACGAGGCTGCTCTTCAATCCGCCCGCCACAGTTGCGTTATCAATTCCTATCGAACTAGACATCAGATCACCTCCTTTACATTGTTAAAACGATAGTGGAAGCCTATGCCGGCGTGACGGCAAAGTCACGTCCGGTTGCGCATCGCGCGGCAATTTGTCCGTGATCATCCGCGGCGAGGGGTCAGCCGCCAAGCAAACCCCTGGCAAAGGTCACCGCGGCATCGAGCTTGTCGCCGACCACCGCACCGACGCTGGTCGCAACGCCGGTCGCGGTTTCCCCCAGTGAGGTGGCGATATCACCAGCATTTCCGGCGACATCACCGGCGATATCCTTCACCGACCCATCGCCAAGATCGGTGCCGAGGTCGCGGGTCACATCCTTCACGCTGGCACCGACGCTGGTGGCGGCGCTGGAAATGAAGGAGGTGGCGTTGTCGTAAAGCCCGTCAAATGTGCCAAGAACCCGCTCCATCACGTTTTGCTCGCCGGTGTTCGGGCCGGTATTCGGGCCGGTGTTCGGGCCGGTATTCGGGCCGGTGTTCGGGCCGGTATTCGGGTTGCTGCCCTGCTGATCTTCATTCATGGCCAGGTAAGTATCTCCACCCGGGTGGCGCGCCGACCCTTGGTCTTCGCGCATCAGCCCTTACATAAACAGCCTGTATGAACCCCGCCAAGCCGGAGCTGACGATGAGAAACGGACTTATAAAGCGATTTACCAATATTGTCGCCTGTCTTTGCGCGGCATTGCTGATGGAGATGATGATGGTCCGGACCGCGCTCAGTGTCGAGGTGACGGCGCATGACTTTACCTTCGAGAATATCGAGGGCGGGCCGCTGCCTCTGGCGGATTTCGCCGGCCAGCCGATCCTGCTTGTGAATACCGCCTCGATGTGCGGGTTCACACCCCAATATGAGGCGCTGCAGACCTTGTGGTCGCAATATCGCGATCGTGGCCTTGTCGTGCTTGGGGTGCCAAGTGATGATTTTGGCGGTCAGGAATATGGCAGCACCGCCGAGATCAAACAGTTCTGCGAGATAAATTACGGGATCGACTTCCCGATGACCGAAAAGGTCGCCGTAAAGGGCGATGACGCGCATCCCTATTATCAGTGGGTGCGCACGCAGGGGCGGCTGATGGTGCCGCGATGGAACTTCCACAAGCATCTGATCGATGCCGACGGCAACATCGTTGACTGGTTCGCCTCGACAACGGCACCTGATTCACGCAAGGTCATCGACGCAATCGAACAGCATCTTGTCCGCTGAGGCGGGGCGACGACAGACGTCAATGCACCCAATTCATCGACAATCCGAGGGCACGGAGCCGCACAAATGGAAGAATTCGCGCTAAGACGCACCCTTTCGGACGAGCTGCACGCCCGCGCCTTTCATGATTTCGAAGGGGCCGGGCGGTTCATCCGCTTTGTCTTCCTGACGGATGGTGATACCGGCGCCATCCTCGATTATATCAATGCCTTTCTGGATGCCGCCGGGCGCGAAGCAATCCCCGCCGGCACAAAGTTCCTGCGGATTGAGATGGACGGCTATGCGCTGCGCGTCGAGCAGCATACGGAATTCATGTCGATCAGCTTTGTCGAGAAGGGACATCGACAGGCCACCGGCCTGCTGGCCGATGCGTTCGACCCCGGCATCACGCATCTGCCGCTTGCCTGGGCGCGCCGCATCCCCGCCCCGGTCTTTCATGCTGTCTGGCTGGAAATCGGCGGCAAGCCGCCGCGTGGCCTGACGCCCGAGAAGATGATGGTGATGATGGACAGCCGCGCCGTGGCCTCCAATCATTTCAGCAATGGCGATGCCCAGCTGCATTTCGCATTCGATATCGATGCTGCCGGATTTTCGCGGATCGCCCTTTTCAATCACGGCATTTCGCCGAACCGCATGGGCCGCGTTGTGCAGCGGGTTGTCGAGCTGGAGACCTACCGTCTGCTGGCGCTTCTCGGCTTTGCCGCGGTGCGAGACAACAGCGGTATGCTTGGCAGCATCGAGCGCACTGTCGGCGGCCTGACAACCGACATGGCGGCGCAGATCAAGCAGGCTGATGGTCAGGTGCAACAGCTTCTGGCGGTGCTGTCCACACAGGCGGCCGATCTTGAGGAGATTTATTCGCGGACCTCCTACAGGCTGGCCGCGACCAAGGCCTATGAGGCGATCCTGATGGACCGGATTGCCAGCCTGCAATTCTCGCGGCTCGAGGGTTTCCAGGGCGTTCGCGGCTTCCTCGGGCGGCGGATGACACCGGCGCTCGACAGCTGCCGCGCCTTTTCGGAACGGCTGTCGCGCCTGTCCGAGCGGATTACCCGTGCCGGTGATCTGCTGCAGACGCAGACCGAGATGATCATCCAGCGGCAGAATCGCGATCTGCTGCGCTCGATGAACGCCCGGGCCCGGCACCAGCTGCGCCTTCAGCAGACGGTCGAGAGGCTGTCGATCGCCGCCGTCACCTATTATGGCGTCGGGCTTGTCGGCTTTCTGGCCAAGCCGTTGCCGCTCGGTGACTGGGGCCTCGATATCAACCTCGTCAAGGCAGGGGCGGTGCCGGTCATCGCCTTCCTGGTCTGGCTTGCCATTCGCGGCGTGCGGGCCGGCCTTCACGACCGCGAGGATGACTGACCGGGGTAATGCGGCATGCCGGACGAGCAGACGACGCAACAGACCTTTCCGCAGCCGGACGGCCATCATCTGGCGCAGCTGAATTTTGCCACCGCCATTGCCGATCTGGATGACCCGGTGATGGCCGGCTTTGTCGACTCGCTGGCCGCGGTGAATGGCATTGCCGAAAGATCGCCGGGTTTTGTATGGCGCATCAGCGGCAGCGAGGAGGCGGCGGCGCAGGCCAGCATTGGCGATCCGCGCGAGACCTTCACCCTGTCGGTGTGGGAAGGCGCCGATGACCTGGAATTCTTTGCCTGGAACACGGTGCATCGCCGGTTCATGAAGAACCGCCACAGATGGTTCCTGCCGCCGGCCGCGCCGTTCCTTGTCATGTGGTGGATTGACATCGGCACGATCCCGACATTCGAGGATGCGCTGGCAAGGCTGGCGCGGTTACGTGAAGAGGGTCCGTCTGACGCCGGCTTTGGCTGGGACAATCTGGACGGCATCCGCGCCTGGCAGACCGCAGGCCCGCCGCCCGACTAGCTTTATGGCGGTCTAGCCCCGCAGCGCGTCGCACCAGGCCAGCGTGGCGCGGATATGCCAGTTCAGCTGCCGGTCATGGAACCCGACATGGCCGCCGCCGCGCGTGACCACGATGGCGGTGCCTGTGCCACGGCTGACGCGGGCCGGCTGCGCAAGGCAGGGCGCGACAGGCACCCACGGATCGTTCGAGCCCTGCAGAACCAGCGTCGGGATGGCCAGATCATCCATCCGCCGATGCACGCTGGTGGCGGTGTAATAGGCGGCGCTGTCCGGATAGCCTGCCAGCGGCGCTGTTACCAGATCATCAAACTCATAAATGCTGCGCGCCTTGGCGGCGGCATCGCGATAGCGCGCCGCAAGGCCCGGCGCCGTGGCTGCGATGTCCTTCAGCCCGGCCAGCATGTAGCGGACATAGAGGGCGTTGCGGCGCGCGCTGAACTGCCGCGCTGTCGCCGCCATGTCGAGCGGCGTGCCGATGGTGACCAGCCCGGCAAGCC
>CBFHRT010000181.1:0-3965 GCA_965658285.1 Puniceispirillaceae bacterium (SeqCode)
GCAAATGCCAATGACCGCGCCGGTGAGACCGCGGCGGCATTGCGTGGGGTTCTGCGCGGTGGTTCAGACAGTTTCGATGCAAATCTGGTGCGGGCATTGGCCGGCTGGCTTACCCCGGCCAAAGACTAAAGACTGATCAGCCTCTGTCCATTTTCGGGCTAGCGCTTGTCGATCCCCACAAAGCCGCGTTGTGCCGGTCCGGTGTAGAGCTGCCGCGGCCGGCCGATACGCTGCATCGGGTCGGTGATCATCTCGTTCCACTGCGCAACCCACCCGACGGTACGTGCAACCGCGAACAGGACAGTGAACATCGAGGTCGGGAAACCCATCGCCTTGAGAATGATGCCCGAATAGAAATCGACATTCGGATACAGCTTTTTATCGATAAAATACTGATCCTTGAGGGCGATATCTTCAAGCTCCATCGCAAGTTCAAGAAGCGGATCCTCAACGCCAAGATCATCAAGCACCTGATGGCAGGTCTCACGCAGGACCTTGGCCCGCGGATCGAAATTCTTGTAGACCCGGTGACCAAAGCCGAACAGGCGGAATGGGTCGTCCCGGTCACGCGCGCGGTTCACGAATTCGGGGATGTTGTCCTTGTGGCCAATCTCATTGAGCATGTTCAGGACAGCTTCATTGGCCCCGCCATGCGCTGGGCCCCAGAGCGAGGCAATGCCGGCGGCGATGCAGGCGAATGGGTTCGCGCCGGACGAGCCGGCAAGGCGCACGGTCGATGTCGAGGCGTTCTGTTCATGGTCGGCATGAAGGATGAAGATCTTGTCCATCGCGCTTGCCAGGATCGGGTTCACTTCATAATCCTCGGCCGGTACGGCAAAGCACATATGAAGGAAATTCTCGGCATAGTTCAGGTTGTTGCGCGGGTAGTTGAAAGGCTGCCCAAGCGAGTATTTGAACGCCATCGCGGCCAGTGTCGGGATTTTCGCGATCAGGCGCCGCGAGGCAATTGTCCGCTGCATGGGGTCATGAATGTCGGTCGAATCATGATAGAAGGCTGATAACGCACCGACCACGCCGCACATGATCGCCATCGGATGGGCATCACGGCGGAACCCGCGATAGAAAGTCGACAGCTGTTCATGCACCATCGTGTGGCGCGTGATCGCCTCATCAAACTCGGCTTTCTGGCCGGCATCCGGAAGTTCACCTTCCAGAAGCAGATAGGCAACCTCGAGAAAATCCGACTGGTTGGCGAGTTCCTCGATCGGATAGCCGCGATGCAGCAATACGCCTTCATCACCGTCGATATAGGTCAGGCCAGACAGACAGGATCCGGTCGCCCCATAGCCGGGATCGAACGTGAACATCCCGGTCTCGCCATACAGCTTGCGAATGTCGAGAACATCGGGGCCGATGGTGCCGCCGAGAACAGGAAGCGTAAAGCTGTTCCCGCTATCGTTGTCCGTCAGGGTGATGGTCTTCTGGGTGTCGGTATCTGTGGCCATGCCTGTCCTCGTTTCGACGTGACGGTACTCTGTGAAAACGCCAGCCATATCCGGCCCGATGGCGTGCTGCATGGGGGAGCCTTTAGTTAGCCCGAACGGCTAGATTTTGCAAGTTTTTCGGATACGAAATTCGGTTTCCTGCGGGCCGAGCGCGGCCATGACATCGGTGATTGATGGTGACTGGCGGGTTCCTGTCAGGGCGGCGCGTAGCGGCAGTCCGATGTCTTTCATTTTCAGCTCGTTGTCGGCAAGCCATTCCTTGAGAAAGGCTGACAGTGATTCGGCACTCCAGGAGGTGGCAGGTAGATCACCAACAAGCTTCAACAGGCGCGATTTTGCTTCATCATCGAGAAGGCTGGCCGCATCCTCGTCAAATGATGGCGCGCCGTCGCGCAGCAGATATCCGATCCGCCCGGCGATATCCAGATGCGTCTTTGCCCGCTCGGCAAGAAGCGGCATCAGCGCGACAACCCGGCGCCGCGCCTCAGGGCTGGTCGCCTCGATATGTGGCGCGATCAGATCCCAGACAGAGTTGGCATCAAGGTCCCGCAGATAATGGCTGTTCAGGTCGGCCAGCTTGTCAAAATCAAACCGTGCCGGCGATTTGCCAACCTGCGCCAGATCAAACCAGGCAATGGCATTGTCGCGCGAGATGATCTCGTCATCACCGTGGCTCCAGCCAAGGCGAAGTAGATAATTTGCCATCGCATCGGGCAGGAACCCCATCTCGCGATAGGCGTCGACCCCAAGCGCACCATGCCGCTTCGACAATTTCGCGCCATCGGCGCCATGGATCAGCGGGATATGCGCAAATATCGGTACATTCCAGCCCATGCCGCGATAGACCATGCTCTGGCGAAAGGCGTTGTTCAGATGGTCATCACCGCGAATGACATGCGTGATCCCCATGTCATGATCATCGACAACAACGGCAAGCATGTAGGTTGGCGTGCCGTCGGCGCGCAGAATCACCATATCGTCAAGTGTCTGGTTCTGGACCGTGACACGGCCCTGCACGGCATCATCGATTGTCGTCTCGCCAGAATCCGGCATTCGCATGCGGACGACAAAAGGGCCGTCCTGCATGTCGGTGCGGTCCCGCCAGGGCGAGCGGACTGGCACGCCGGTGGCGCGGGCCTCGTCACGAAGCACGGCAAGTTCGTCCTCCGACAGATAGCATCGGTAGGCCGCACCGTTTTTCACCAGCTCCGATGCCACCTCGGTATGGCGCGATGCCCGTGCCGACTGGCTCACCGCAGGCTCATCACCTTCAAGGCCGAGCCAGGAGAGGCCGTCATGGATGGCGTCGATGGCCTCGGTCGTTGATCGCTGGCGGTCGGTATCTTCGATCCGCAGCAGATATCGGCCGCCATGATGACGGGCGAACAACCAGTTGAAAAGGGCTGTACGTGCCCCGCCAATATGGAGGAACCCGGTCGGTGAGGGGGCAAAACGCGTGACAACGTTCATGGTCTGTTAAGGCCTCGCTGATAGGCTGTCGCGGGGCCCGTCGTGGCGTGCCCTGTCGCGGTCCTGAAAACTGGCGGCATCCTAAGCAATGGCCGCCTGAAAGGCGAGGAGAAACCGATATGCGCCTGATAGCTGAACGGCGCATCCTTGTTAATGTCGGGGCGATGATGGGCGGGGTGGCTTTTGCCACCATCCATCACGGTCTGCTGTCATCCCCCGCCATTGCCGGCACCATTGCCGGCACCGCTGCGGTCGCCTTCTTGGTGGCAGCGATATGTGGCCTCCGTCCGGTTGGTGGCCTGATGGCGCGTTGGCAGCCCCTGATGGTGGGTATCGCCTGGTGTCTGGCCGGTATCCTGTCATCGCTGTTTCATATCTCGCAACTGCCGACCGGTCTTGGCGACAGGGCGGCGCGGGTTGATGTGACCGGCATGGTCGAACATGTCGATGGCCGGTTTGATCAGCGTTTGCGGATGTGGCTTCGTGTCAGCGATATCAGCAGGGCTCCGGCCGATGTCGCGAACCGGATCGGCGGCAATATCGTCAGGCTGTCGGTCCGCCCCGACGAGATGACCCCGCGGGCAGGTGAGATGGCGCGGGTTGTCGCGCGCATCTATCCGCCGCCCGGCCGCGTCCTGCCCGGCGCCCCGGACTATTCGCTTCGCGCCCGCGCCCGTGATGTGGTGGCGAGCGGCTATGTCATCAGCGCCCGGTCACCGCAGCGCGATGAAGGTGCCAAGCGTGGGTGGGCCGCACGTCTGTCGGCCTTTCGGCAGGCGCGCGCCGACCGGATTGCCGACAGCATGACAACGCCTGCCGGCGGCATCGCGGCGGCGCTGCTGATCGGTGATCGCCGCTATGTCAGCGAGGCCACCTATGATCTGTTTCGCGGGTCGGGGCTGGCGCATCTGCTGGCCATTTCGGGGCTCCATATGGGGCTGCTATGCTTTGGACTGATTGCCTGTCTGCGGGGGCTTGCCGCGCTAGTGCCATCGCTGGCCTGCCGCCTGCCGGTTCATAAATTCGCCG
>CBFHRT010000182.1:0-3896 GCA_965658285.1 Puniceispirillaceae bacterium (SeqCode)
AGCTGACGATGCGGACCTTCCACGTTGGAGGCGCGGCGCAGCGTGGCGCCGAGCAATCCAACATCGAGGCGGCCATCGGCGGCAAGGTGAAGCTGGAAAACGAGGCGCTCGTCAAGGACCGCGAGGGTAGCCAGATCGTGATGAGCCGTAATACCGAATTGCTGCTTCTTGATGATCAGGGACGCGAGCGTGAGCGCCATCGCCTGCCTTATGGTGGCAAGCTGTTCGTCAAGGCTGGCAAGGAAGTGGCTGCCGGTGACGTGCTGATCGAATGGGATCCCTATACCATGCCGATCATCGCGGAACTGCCTGGCACGGCGAATTATGTCGACCTGACTGAAGGCATTTCGGTTCGCGAGGTTACCGATGACGCCACCGGCATTTCCAGCCGTGAGGTCATTGACTGGAAGGCGTCGGCCGGCGGGGCCAACCTGCGGCCGCGGATCACGCTTCGTGACGACAAGGGCGAGGTGCTGACGCTGACAAACGGCCTTGAGGCCCGTTACTTCATGTCGGCCGGGGCGATCCTGTCGGTTGATAATGGCGCGGCGATTCAGGCTGGTGACGTGTTGGCCCGTATTCCGCGCGAATCGTCGAAGACGCGTGACATCACCGGTGGTCTGCCGCGGGTGGCCGAACTGTTCGAGGCGCGCAAGCCGAAGGATTTCGCTGTCATCGCCGAGGCCGAGGGTCGCGTCGAGTTCGCCAATGACTACAAGGCCAAGCGGCGGATTCGCGTCGTGCCGGTCGAGAGTGAGGGTGAACCGGTAGAGTATCTGCTTCCGAAGGGACGGCAGCTGGCTGTCAATGAAGGCGATGTCGTCCGCAAGGGTGACCTGCTTCTTGATGGCAGCCCCGTGCCGCATGACATCCTGGCGATTCTCGGTGTCGAGGAACTGGCCGCCTATCTGGTCAAGGAAATCCAGGACGTCTATCGGCTGCAGGGCGTGAAGATCAACGACAAGCACATCGAGGTGATTGTCCGCCAGATGCTGCAGAAGGTTGAGGTCACCGATGCCGGCGACAGCACCTATCTCATCGGCGAGCAGGTCGATCGTGAGGAGTTTGCCGCTTCCAATGTCTCGCTCGAGACCGAAGGGCTGCGTCCGGCGATTGCCCATCCTGTGCTGCTCGGCATTACCAAGGCGTCTCTGCAGACACGTTCCTTCATTTCCGCCGCTTCGTTCCAGGAGACAACGCGGGTCCTCACCGAGGCCGCCGTCAGTGGTCGCCAGGATACGCTCGACGGTCTGAAGGAGAACGTCATTGTCGGTCGCCTGATCCCGGCCGGCACCGGTTCGGTCATGAAGCGTCTTCGCCGCATCGCGGCCGATCGTGATCGTGAGATCATGGATGAACGGGCGGCGGCAACGCCGGCGCTCGAGGCCATGGATGCCGAGCCTGCAGAAGGTTTCGGTGACGTTGCCGAAGAGGCCCAGACCGAGGTCTGACAAGGATTTTCCGGCCGGTATCAACTGGCCGGGGAAAATTCAGCGAAACTGGCGGTTGCAGGCAAAAACAGCTTGACCCGCCAGCATCGCTGACATAGGTTCCGCTCACCTTTTGATGCAGGTAGTGGGTCACTCCGGCGCAAGCGCCGCAGTCGAGCCAGACGCTGCACCGGTATAAAGGTAACGAACACAGTCCCTGGGTTCTGAAACAAGACCCGCCTGGGAACTGGAACAAGGGTGGTCTTCCCGGCCATGTTGGGAAGCCCGGCCCTGATGCACGTTCAGTGCATGTTTTTGGTCGAGATGAAAAAGGGGCAGCAATGCCAACCATTAACCAGCTGATCCGGCATGGACGCAAACGTCCTGTCGCTCGTACGAAGGTCCCCGCGATGGAAGCGTGCCCGCAGAAGCGCGGTGTCTGCACGCGGGTCTACACAACCACGCCGAAGAAGCCGAACTCGGCCCTGCGTAAGGTCGCGCGTGTGCGCCTGACCAACGGGTTTGAGGTGTCGAGCTACATTCCGGGTGAAGGCCACAACCTTCAGGAGCACTCTGTGGTGCTGATCCGGGGCGGCCGTGTGAAGGATCTTCCCGGCGTTCGTTATCACATTATCCGCGGTACGCTTGACACCCAGGGTGTCGCAGACCGCCGCCAGCGTCGTTCGAAATACGGCGCCAAGCGTCCTAAGTAAGCAAGAGGCCGAGATGTCACGTCGTCACCGCGCTGAAAAACGTCCCGTTCTTCCGGATGCGAAGTTCAAGGACACTGTTGTTTCAAAATTCATGTCCTGCCTGATGTATGACGGCAAGCGCTCGGTTGCTGAGCGCATTGTCTATGGTGCGTTCGACCGCATCGAATCCAAGTCGGGCAACGAGCCCGTGAAGGTGTTTCACGACGCTCTCGAGAATGTGCGCCCGCACCTTGAGGTTCGCTCGCGCCGCGTTGGTGGCGCCACCTATCAGGTTCCGGTCGAGGTTCGTTCCGAGCGTGCGCAGGCGCTTGCCATTCGCTGGCTGATCGACAGTTCGCGCAAGCGCGGCGAGACCACCATGGTCGAGCGCCTGTCGTCAGAGCTGATGGATGCTGCCAACAACCGTGGCAACGCCGTGAAGAAACGCGAAGACACTCACAAGATGGCGGAAGCCAACCGCGCCTTTTCGCATTACCGCTGGTAAAGCCCAGGCAGGAGATCCAGGACATGGCACGAGACTATACTCTAGATCGTTACCGTAACTTCGGCATCATGGCCCACATCGATGCCGGCAAGACGACCGCCACCGAGCGGATTCTCTATTATACCGGCCGGTCGCACAAGATCGGCGAAGTGCATGACGGCAACGCCACCATGGACTGGATGGAGCAGGAGCAGGAGCGCGGTATCACTATCACCTCTGCGGCAACCACCTGTTTCTGGTTCCGGACCAATGATGGCGACACCCCGTCCGGTCAGTATGGCGATGATTCCGATGAGGCGAAATTCCGCTTCAACATCATCGACACGCCTGGCCACGTTGACTTCACCATCGAGGTTGAGCGCTCGCTGGCCGTCCTCGACGGCGCTGTCTGCGTTCTTGATGCCAATGCCGGTGTCGAGCCGCAGACCGAGACGGTATGGCGTCAGGCCGACCGCTATTCGGTGCCGCGGATTGTCTTTGTTAACAAGATGGACAAGATCGGCGCTGATTTCTTCAACTGCGTCGAGATGATCGCCGACCGCACCGGCGCCGTTCCGGCTCCGGTCCAGATGCCGATTGGCGCTGAAAACGAATTCGCGGGTATCGTCGATCTCATCGAGATGAAGGAATGGGTCTGGAACTCCGAGGATCTCGGTGCGAGCTGGACCGTTCAGGACATCCGTGCGGAGCTTGCCGACAAGGCTGCCGAGATGCGCGCCTCGTTGATTGAGCTTGCGGTCGAACAGGATGATGTTGTGATGGAAGCCTTCCTTGAAGGTGAAGAGCCGGATGAAGCCACGCTTCGCCGGCTTATTCGTCTCGGCACCCTGAACATGTCGTTTGTTCCGGTCCTTTGCGGATCGGCTTTCAAGAACAAGGGTGTGCAGCCGCTGCTGAACGCCGTTATCGATTTCCTCCCCGGCCCGCTCGACGTGCCGGCCTATACCGGTTTTGCACCGGGTGACGCGACAGAGACCCGCGACATTGAGCGTAAAGCCGATGATGGCGAGCCGATGTCCGGCCTGGCCTTCAAGATCATGAACGATCCGTTCGTCGGCTCGTTGACCTTCCTGCGGATCTATTCCGGCAGCCTGAAGAAGGGCGACAGCATCCTGAACTCGACCAAAGGCAAGAAAGAGCGCGTTGGCCGGATGATGATGATGCACTCGAACAACCGCGAGGAGATCGAGGAAGCCTTTGCCGGTGACATCGTGGCGCTTGCCGGGATGAAGGAAACCACCACAGGCGACACGATGTGTGATGTCGTCA
>CBFHRT010000183.1:0-3871 GCA_965658285.1 Puniceispirillaceae bacterium (SeqCode)
GCAGGGGTTGCGCGAATATGGTGTTGGCGCACAGATTCTGCATGAGCTTGGCGTCCGGCAGATGATCCTGCTGTCAAACCGGCCCGCCAATGTCATCAGCCTTGACGGCTACGATCTTGAAATCGTCGACTGGCGGCGTCTGAATGGCGACAGGGCCTGACGGGGGATGGAATGAGCGGACATTATCTGATTGTCGAGGCGCGCTTCTATGAGGCGCTGGCCGATGCCCAGGCGGCAGGGGCCATCGAGGCGCTTGACGCGGCCGGCGCCACCTATGAGCGTGTCAGCGTCCCCGGGGCGTTGGAAATCCCCGCCGCCATCGCCTTCGCACATGCCGGCACCAGGCATTATGATGGCTATATCGCACTTGGCTGCGTGATCAGGGGTGAGACGACGCATTACGACACTGTCTGTAATGAATCGGCGCGCGCACTGATGGACCTCTCGATCGCCGACAATCTGGCCATCGGGAATGGCATTCTGACCGTCGAGAATGAGGATCAGGCCTGGGACCGCGCCGACCATCGCCGCAAGAACAAGGGTGGGGGCGCCGCCGAGGCCGCGCTCGTCATGGTGCGCCTGAGAGTCGAGCTTGGCGCCAATGGCTGATGCTGGCCAGGCGTTGAAGCCGGTGCCGGTGCGGCGCCGTTCGGCAGCGCGCCTTGCCGCTGTGCAATTGTCATATCAGGGCCAGATGTCGGGACAGTCCGTTGCTGAATTCATGCCGTCTTTCCTGACGCATTATGTGGATGACATACGCAAGTCATTCCGCGTGAAGGATATCGACAATGCACATCTGAACGCGCTTGCGGCCGCCGTCGAGACGCAGCGTGAGGAGCTTGATGCCGCGCTTGGGAATTGCCTCGCCGATGGCTGGGCGATGGAGCGGCTGACCATTCTGGACCGGGCGGTGCTTCGCGCCGGTGCCTGTGAGTTGATGACAATGCCGCATCTGCCGGCCCGTGCGGTGGTCAGCGAATATGCCGCCATTGCCGATGTGTGCGGCTGTGATGTCGGTTTCATCAATGCTGTGCTGGACCGTCTTGCCCAAAGCGCGCGCGTGGTCGAAATGACCGATGAGGGCAAAGGCTAGGATGTAGCGGCAATCCTGTGGCCCGATCAGGGGGTGGTCAGAGGTTTTTGATCAGCGCGGCTTCCGGCGCAACGTCGAGAAAATCTGCTCGGCAACGCCGAAATTGTCACCCGGTGTCGGCGATTTCTCATCAAGATAGGCGATGGTGTTGCCGCTGCTTTCGTCACGCACCTCGATCTCGGCCACAAGGTCCGAGTCATCAAGTGAGATGACAATCATCGTCCGCGTCGAGATGCGTTTGCGTCCACCCGGGGGTTCGATCATGACCTCGCTGAGATAATAGATCTTTCCGGAATCAAACGCGCCCTCGAAACTTGGTTTGCCGAGGATGGCGCGCAAATCGCCAAGGGTTGTTTCCCCCGGGACGATCTGGTCGAGTTCGGTGCTGTCAACAGTGTGGCCATGTGGCGCGATGCGCGACTCGCAGCCGACAAGCGCCAGCCCTGCGAGCAGGGCGACAAGCATCATCCGCAACTGCCTTGCGTCCGGAAATGCGTCAAACAAGCCTCTGGTCATGCTGATGGTCCTGCTATACTTATGGCCGACGTGCTGTGACGCCCTTGCGGTGGACGGACGTTACCTTAATAGGATGGTACGGTGATGGAAAGCCAAGAAAAAGGATGGCTTGGAAATATGCTCGACTGGGGCCGCCGGCGCCAGCTTGGCACATCCGAGATACTGTATGGTAATGCTGTCGCGCTTGCCAGAGAGCCGGCGTTTTTCCGTGATCATGGTGTCGCGGATACGGTTGATGGCCGGTTTGATGCGCTGGCGCTGGTCGTGGCGCTTGTCATGCGGCGGTTGAAGGGCTGCGGTGACGAGGGGGCTGGGCTCAGCCAGCAGCTGTTCGACTCCATGTTCTCGGATATGGATCTGTCGCTCCGAGAGATGGGCGCCGGTGATATCGGCGTCAGCAAGCGTGTCCGGGTCATGGCCGAGGCCTTCATGGGGCGTCTTGATGCCTATGCAACGGCGCTTGATAATGACGACCGAGAGGCACTTGCGGCTGCGATTGGCCGCAACCTGCTGCGTGACAAAGGACCGGCCAGCCCACAGCTTGTCGATTTCGTTCTGGCGCTGGAGGCGCGTCTGTCAGCGCTTGATGACGATGTGCTGCTGGCCGGTGGGCTCGGCTAGCACGATGGCTGGCATCCATGCGGATGGCCTGATGCCGCTATTGGCATGGCTTTTGGCGCAGACACCGCTATAGTGCATCGCGAATAAAAGGAAAGATGTTGCGGTTGGATAATCGGGGCGTCTGGAAATTGCCGATGAAGACATTTTCGCTTGAAACGTCGATCGATGTTGAGACCCTGCCGGTCAAGGGACCGTATCGCGGGGCCCTTGCTGTGACCGAGGCGGATCTGGCGGGGCTTGCCGAGAGGTTCGACTTTGTCGAACTCGGCAGTCTTGAGGTTGCTGTCGAGATCGCCCGCGTCGGGCCGGATACATGGGATCTCAAGGGGCGGCTGCAGGCACAGCTTGTCCAGCCCTGCATTGTCACCCGTGATCCGGTTCCGGAAACGGTGGATTTCGCCCTTGAAGAACGGTATGTTCGGGCAACGAACGAGGATGACGAGGTCGTTGTCGGGCTCGAAGATTCCGAACCACTGGTCGATGGGTGTATAGAGCTGGGCGAAATGGTGGCGCAATCGCTGGCGCTTGCGGTCGATACATGGCCGCGCACCGTTGACGCTCCGGACGAGTTCAAGGCTGGTGAGGTTGAAGTTACGCATCCTTTTGCCAGCCTTGGCAGTCTGAAAATGCCCGGGAAATAATGTCCGCGGGCCGTTGGTCAGGATTGGAAGGTTTGCGTTAGTGAGTGCCGACACCAAAATCGTAAGGCTGGCGCTTGACGCCATGGGCGGTGACAACGCGCCTGCCTGTGTTGTCAGGGGCGCTGATATCGCCTGCGGACAGCATCCGCATCTTGCCATCACCTTCTATGGTGATGAGGCGCGGATCAGGCCTCTGCTTGGCAAAGCGCGCCATCTGTCGCGCGCGCGTGTGATCCATACCGTCGATGCAGTATCGCCCGATGACACGGCCTCTCAGGCGGTGCGTCGGGGCAAGACAACTTCCATGTGGATGTCCATTGCCAGCGTTGCCGATGGCGAGGCTGACGCCGTGGTGTCGGCAGGTAACACCGGCGCCCTTATGGCGATGGCAAAACTTCAGTTGCGAACTATGACCGGCGTCACGCGGCCCGCCATTGCGGCCTTCTTTCCGACTGTTGGCGAGTTGATGTGCATGCTTGATCTTGGCGCGAACATTGAATGCGATGCCGAGAATCTGATCCAGTTCGCCATTCTTGGTCAGGCCTTTCATCGCAGCCTGACGGGCAAGAGCGAACCGCGCCTTGGACTGCTCAATGTCGGTGAGGAAGAGCAGAAGGGGCACGAATATCTGCGTGTGGCCTCGCGCCGCATGGCAGATCCCGATCTTGGCATCAACTATCAGGGCTTTGTCGAGGGATCGGATCTGACCAATGGCAAGCTTGATGTGGTTGTCACTGACGGGTTTTCAGGCAATGTCGCGTTGAAAACGGCTGAAGGTATTTCGGCCATGTTCACACGTCTTTTGCGGCGCAGCCTCGCCAGTACGGTGCTGTCGCGCCTTGGCTATTTCCTGGCCCGCAGCGCGTTATCCGAAATGCGTCGCCACATTGATCCAAGAAGCTATAATGGAGCGGTGTTTCTCGGCTTGAACGGGATCGCGGTAAAATCGCATGGCGGCACTGACAGGATTGGTTTCGCCAATGCCATCAACGTGGCTTCG
>CBFHRT010000184.1:0-3867 GCA_965658285.1 Puniceispirillaceae bacterium (SeqCode)
GTTCCTTCTTGCGTGGTCTGTGTTGCTGGTCGATCACGATATGTATCTGAAGTTGAACGACGCATTGACAAGTGCAGGTTTTGGAATTGGCATTGTGTTCGCCATGTATGGGCGGGCTTGGCTGGTGTCCGCGGAAGTGACGCAATATCTGGAAATCAGATTTCCCGCCCAGCGGCTGAGCAAATTGCCGGATTTCTGTTTCTGGGGCACCGGATTCCACCGCGCCTGGGTCAGGGTCCTGTTTCTCGTGTGCATTACGGCACTGTTCACAGGTATTGAAGTCGGTCTCGAAATGTTCCTATACGGGTAGAGTGACAACCCTGACCGTTCAGCCTTCTACTAGCGCCCCTAGCCGACCATCTGCCAGCCGAAATAGAACACGGCCAGCCAGCCGAGACCCTTCAGGAAGAAGAACAGGAAGGCGGCAAGGCCCATGCGCTTTACATATGTTTTCAGCTTTCCATTCATCTATCGGCTCCGGCCTTGAGGGGACGCCACAATAGGCCAGTTTCCCTGCCGCGCCCAGTCCCGGCAGCCGCGAAAATGCCACCGGGATCAGGGTTTTTTGCCGCAATGCGGTAAATCCCGTTTGTCAGCCGCCGCATTGTCGGCTAGGAAGCGGGGCATCCCAATCGCCGGCCTGCAGATTTGGCCCGCAGATTTGGCCCGCAGATTTGGCCCGCACCCCCTGACGTTTCTGAAAGCGCAGTCATGACAACCCAGCTTCGTAACATCGCGATCATCGCCCATGTTGACCACGGCAAGACAACCCTGATCGATTCAATCATGAAACAGACCGGTCTGTTCCGCGACAACCAGAAGGTTGCCGAACGTCTGATGGATTCCGGCGATCTGGAAAAGGAACGCGGCATCACCATCCTTGCCAAGCCGACCTCGGTTGCCTGGAAGGATCTGCGGATCAACATCATCGACACCCCCGGCCATGCCGATTTCGGCGGTGAGGTGGAGCGTGTTCTTGATATGGCCGACGGGGTGATCCTGCTGACCGATGCCGCCGAGGGACCGATGCCGCAGACCAAGTTCGTGCTTGGCAAGGCGCTGAAGCAGGGGCTTCGTCCGATTGTCGTGATCAACAAGATCGACCGCCCCGATGGCCGCCCAGATGCCGTTGTTGACGAGGTGTTCGATCTGTTCGTCTCGCTTGATGCGACTGATGAACAGCTTGATTTCCCGATCCTCTATGCCTCTGGCCGTGATGGCTGGTGTACTGCCGAGCTTGACGCGCCGCGCGAGAACCTGCACCCGCTGCTGGACCTTGTGGTGGCGCATGTGCCGGCACCTGACGTCGAACCTGACAAGCCCTTTGCGATGCTGGCAACGCTTCTCGACAGTGACCCCTTCCTTGGCCGGTGCCTGACAGGACGGGTCATCCAGGGGACGGCGCGCGTCAACAGCGCGGTGAAGGCGATCAATCTTGACGGCCGGCAGATCGAAACCGGTCGTCTGACCAAGCTTTTGCGCTTTGAAGGCACGCAGCGCGTGCCCGTCGATGAGGTGCAGGCGGGTGATCTGATCTGTATCGCCGGCCTTGCCGAAGCCTCGGTGGCGGACACCATCTGCGACCCGCAGGTCAATGCCGCGCTGCATTCAACGCCCGTCGACCCGCCGACCATGTCGGTCACCATCACCGTCAATGACAGCCCCTTTGCCGGCCGTGAGGGCAAGAAGGTCACCTCGACGATGATCCGCGAGCGGTTGCTTGCCGAGGCCGAGACGAATGTCGCCATCACCTTTGCCGAGAGTGGTGGCAAGGATGCCTTTGAGATCGGGGGGCGGGGCGAGCTGCAGCTTGGTGTTCTTGTCGAGACGATGCGCCGCGAGGGGTTCGAGATGACCGTCTCGCGCCCGCGTGTCCTGATCCGCAATGAGGGTGGACAGCGTCTGGAGCCTGTCGAGGAAGTCACGATTGACGTCGATGAGGCCTATGCAAGCACGGTTGTCGACGCGATGAACCGGCGCAAGGCGACGATGCAGGACATGCGCGCCTCGGGCGCTGGCAAGACAAGGATTGTGTTTCTGGCGCCGTCACGCGGCCTGATCGGCTATCCGAGCCGGTTCCTGACCGACACCCGCGGCACCGGCGTTCTGAACCGTGTCTTCCATGCCTATGAGGCCTATCGCGGTGATATCCCGGGGCGCCGCAATGGCGCGCTGATTGCGTCGGAAACCGGCACCGCCGTGGCCTACGCGCTGTTCAATCTGCAGGATCGCGGAGTGATGTTCATCGATCCGCAGACGCCCGTCTATCAGGGCATGATTGTCGGCGAGCACAGCCGTGACAATGACCTCGAGATCAATGTTCTGAAGGGCAAGAAGCTGACAAATGTCCGGGCCGCCGGCTCGGACGAGGCGGTGGCGCTGGTGCCGCCGCGCCGGATGTCGCTCGAGGATATGATGGCCTATATCGACAGCGATGAATTGCTGGAGGTCACACCGGCCAGCCTGCGGCTTCGCAAACGCTATCTTCTTGATCATGAGCGCAAGAAATACCGCCGTCAGATTGAAGACGAGGAACGCGCCTACGGCTAGGCATCATCGTCTCAGCGCCGGGACAGAAACAGCCCGCCAAGCACCAGCATATATGCCATGACCGAGACCGGGCCGAGGCTCTCGCCAAGGATCGTCACCCCGAAGATGCTGGTGATCAGTGGCACGATATAGCCGTTTGTCGAGGTGTAGACGGCGTTTTCCCGCTGGATCAAATTGCCCCGTACGAGCATCCCACAGCCAGTGACCAGCATGCCGCCGCTGAGCAACCAGCCGATTCCCGCCCAGCTTGGCATGGCCGCCGGCAACGTCGCCAGCGCCACCGGGATGGCCAGAACATTGCCGACAAGGAATGCCGATGCCGTGATCGATATGGCTGAGGCGCGCGGCATCATCTGGAACAGAACAGCGCCGGTGGCAATAAAGACCGCCGTCATGATACAGGCCAGATGCGGGATCCAGACGGGCACATCACCCCCGAAACTATCCTGAATTCGGGGCGCGGCGCGGATTGATTCATCACCCACCACACCGGCCAGTGCCAGAATGATGATGCCGGCCGACGCCAATGCGAATCCGGTCCATTTGCGGGTTGTGATCGGCGTGCCGAGAAAAATGCGCGAGAGCAGCAGCACCTTGATCGGTATGACCGCATAATAGATCGCCGCCGTAGTGTTGCTGACATAGGTCAGTGTCCACGGGAGAACGATAAAGGGAAGCGACATCGATATAGCCCCGTAGATCGATGCCATCACCCACAGCCTTTTGCCGCGCACCAGGCCCGCGCCGCTGAAATAGGCGACGGCAAGAAGGAACAGTGAAGCGAAAATCACCCGCATCGCGCCGGCGAAATAGGGGCCGACCTCAAGCGTCGCCATTGAGGCGGACAGGAACCCCAATGAATAAAGACAGGCCAATGTCAGCAGCATTGCCAGTGACAGCGCGCCGGGCCAGCGCCGGAAAAAGGACGACGTCACAATTGCTGCTCTGGGCAATCGGTCATGATGACTAAAATGATCATCTTGGCATGGTGCCTGTAGATCCGCATTCTCTGTGCCCTGATATGGCTGTGCCGGTGTGATGGTTTACTCCAATAAGGGCAGGGATGTCACCTTTCCGCTTATCCTTGCGGGTCTGTTGCCGGTCTCGTCTGATGCCATTGCATCAAATAATTGGCAGGGTTAGTCTGCCGAAAGTCGGGAGGTGCCTTGATGGCGATGATGGCAATGCAATTTTACGGCCTGAGAAACTGTGACAGTTGTAGGGCTGCGCTGAGGGCGCTGGAGGGTGCCGGCATCGAGGTCGAATTCAGTGATGTCAGGGATGATGGCGTGCCCACGGATGTGCTGCGCCGGGCGA
>CBFHRT010000185.1:0-3854 GCA_965658285.1 Puniceispirillaceae bacterium (SeqCode)
TAAAGGATGAGACCGGGATCACCTTTCAGGCGTTCCGTAACGCCCAGGCACCGCACATTTCGACTGTCATCTGGGAATTCCCCGACGAAGCCACACAGCGAAATATCGAACAGCTGATTGAGGAAAATATTGTCCGGTTTACCAAAACTCTTTCGCCGAAGACGCTGACTTTTTCCGGCAAGCGGATCATGCATCTGAAAACCTGAGGGACACGGCATCGCCCGCGCCTGCAGCGCGTAGCCACAATATTCACCTGATAGAGATGTAGCTGTTATTCCCCTGCGGCACTGACATCTTTCATCTTGCGGACAACGCTGGCCGGAACAAAGCTGGATATGTCGCCGCCATAGCGGCTGACCTCCTTCACAAAACGCGACGCAACGAAATGCTGATGTTCGGCCGCCATCAAAAAAATCGTCTCAAGATCGCCATGTAACCTTTTGTTTATACTGGCCATCTGGAATTCGATCTCGAAGTCTGATACGGCACGCAATCCCCTGACAATGACGGATGCGCCCTGTTCACGCGCGAAATCCGTCAACAGGCTTGAAAAATTCAGAACCCGGACCGGCACGGTGACGGTGCCGTCATCACTCAGGCGTCTGCACTCCGCGGCGACAAGATCGGTGCGCTCCTCGACCGTAAGCAGCGGCCCCTTGCCGGCATTCGCTGCCACCGCGACGATGAGTTCATCTCCCAGCCGTGATGCACGCTGGATGATGTCCAGATGCCCGAAAGTCAACGGATCGAAGGTGCCCGGATAGATAACGATATGACGGCTCATTCGTCGCTTGCCTGTTGATCTGGCCCTTCGGCCGCATTTTCATTGGTCTGACCAGCGCCACCATCTTCAGCGACGGCGTCAGCACCATCGGCGCCATTTTCATCCTCGCTGTCATCGGCATCACGGATCAGGCCGGCCGAAACAACGCGTTCGTCTTCATCATCCGAGACATCGAACAGACGCACGCCCTGTGTCTTGCGGCTGGCGATGCGGATGGAGTCCCCCTCACCGCCATGCACGCGGATCCTGATGATCTGCCCATGATTCGTGACCAGCATCAACTGGTCTTCCTCGACCACCGTAAAGCTGGCCATCACACGGCCGTTGCGAGCGCTTGTCTCGATATTCGCGACACCCTGCCCGCCACGCCCGGCGCGGCGGTAATCGCTTACCTGCGTGCGCTTGCCATAGCCGTTTTCGGTGACAGACAGCACGAATTCATTGCTTTCATCGGTGATGATCGACATCGACACAACGGAATCCTTGCCAAGAAGCTTGATCCCGCGCACACCGGTGCTGCCACGGCCACGGAAGACCCGCACCGCATCGACAGCAAAGCGGATGGCCTTGCCATCACGCGTTGCCAGCAGCAGATCATCGCTTTCATTACAGGGAGCGACACCGACAAGTTCATCACCTTCGGCAAGCTTCATGGCAATTTTGCCATTGCGCTTGATATTGGTGAAGTCACTCAACCTGTTGCGCCGGATATTGCCGGCCGCGGTGGCGAACATGATGTGCAGATCGTCCCAGCTATCCGCATCATCCGGCATCGGCATGACGGTGTTGATGGTCTCGCCTGTCTCGATTGGCAACAGATTGACCATCGCCTTGCCAAGTGACTGCGGGGCGGACTCCGGCAGACGGTAGCATTTCAGTTGATAGACCATGCCGGTGGACGTGAAGAACAGGATCGGTGTATGCGTGTTGGCAACGAACAGACGCGTGACAAAATCCTCGTCCCGCGTCTTCATGCCGGCGCGTCCCTTGCCGCCACGACGTTGCGCCCGGTAGACCGACAGCGGCACGCGCTTGATATAGCCGCGATGACTGACCGTCACCACCATGTCTTCCTGCTGGATGAGGTCCTCGTCATCCTGATCGACAAGCCGGTCCGAGATTTCGGTGCGGCGCGGGTCGGAAAGTCGTTCTCTCGCCGCCGCCAGCTCTTCGAGGATGACCTCATTCACCCTGTCGGCCGAGCCGAGAATGGCAAGATAGTCACCGATACGCCCGGCAAGTTCGCGAGTCTCATCGGCAAGTTTTTCGCGCTCCATGCCGGTGAGGCGCTGCAGACGCAGCTCCAGGATGGCCCGCGCCTGTGCCTCCGACAGCCGATAGGTGCCCTCGACAACCTCATGCCCGGGATCATCGATCAGCGCGATGAACGCCTCCACCTCGGTGGCTGGCCAGGCGCGTTCGCACAGCTGGTTACGCGCTGTCTCGGTATCGGGCGCGCGCTTGATGAGTTCGATCACCTCGTCGATCGAGGCCAGCGCCACCATCAGGCCAGCCAACAGATGCGCCCGCTCGCGTGCCTTGCCAAGTTGATAGATCGACCGCCGCGTTACCACCTCGCGCCGGAATTCGCAGAAAGCGGCAATGACGTCCTTCAGCCCCATCTGCTCGGGCCGGCCGCCATTCATCGCCAGCATGTTGACCGGAAAGCTTGTCTGCAGCCTTGTATGTCTCCAGAGCTGGTTCAGCACCACATCGCCCGTCGCGTCGCGCTTGATCTCGATGACCATGCGCATGCCGGTACGGTCGGATTCATCACGAATGTCGGAAATGCCCTCAATGGTCTTTTCGCGGACAAGTTCGCCGATCCGCTCCAAAAGCTGGGCCTTGTTCACTTGATAGGGAATTTCGTGGACGATGATGGTTTCACGTTCGCGCGCATCGGTGATGATTTCAGCACGGGCCCGCATGATTACCGATCCGCGGCCGGTGTGATAGGCGTCCCGGATGCCGGCCCGCCCCATAATCAGCGCGCCCGTTGGAAAATCCGGTCCGGGGACAATTTCGATCAACTCCTCAACAGTGATGCCGGGGTTGCGGATATAGGCCTCGCAGGCGGCAATGACCTCGGCCGGATTATGCGGCGGCACGTTTGTCGCCATCCCGACCGCGATGCCGTTCGCCCCATTGACCAGCAGGTTCGGATATTCCGCAGGCAATACCGTTGGTTCAAGCTGCGTCTCGTCATAATTCTCGGTAAAATCGACGGTGTCCTTGTCGATATCGCGAAGCAGGCTCTCGGCGGCGCGCGCCAGGCGGGATTCGGTGTAACGCATCGCCGCCGGCGGGTCGCCATCAACCGAACCGTAATTGCCCTGGCCGTCAACAAGTGGCAGACGCATGGAAAAATCCTGCGCCATCCGGACCATCGCCTCATAGATCGAGCTGTCGCCATGCGGATGGTAATTACCCATCACGTCACCGACGATGCGGGCCGATTTGCGGGGCGGCTTCGACCAGTCGTAATTGCCCTCCATCATCGCATACAGGATCCGGCGATGCACCGGCTTCAGCCCGTCTCGCACATCCGGCAGAGCGCGTGAGACGATCACGCTCATCGCGTAATCAAGATAGGATTTCCGCATTTCCTCGGAAATCGAAATGGTCGGGTTCAGCGGGTCGGCAGGTGGCGTCGAGGTGTCAGTCACTATGGTCTCTTCGGGCCGTTACGGCCATCATGTTCGCCAGACGGTCAGAAGCGCCGTCATCCACAACATATATACCATATCTTGTGTTCAAACCTCAAAATATTGTTGTTTTTACGGACAAAAAAAGAACCCGCCACCGTTTCTCAGGTGACAGGTTCGCAATCATGCATATCTATCTGTATCAGAACGGAATATCGTCATCCGGCGCATCGCCGCCATGCATTGGCGGCGGGGTAGCCTGTGTCGAGGCTCCCGGTGCCTGTCCGCCAGCCTGTCCGCCAGCCGGTCCGCCAACCTGTCCGGCACCACCGCCATAGCCGCCGCCGCCAGAACCACCCATCGAGTCGCCATAGCCGCCGCCGGCACCGCCACCCTCACCGCGACCGCCAAGCAGTGTCAACTCA
>CBFHRT010000186.1:0-3794 GCA_965658285.1 Puniceispirillaceae bacterium (SeqCode)
GGCAATCTGATCCCAACTCCACGCGGCGGGGTTCCACTCGGCAAACGGGTTGCGGTCATTCCTGATTTGCCAGAAGGGATAGTCATCCGCCGGCTTCACCGGGTAGCAGGTGGATGCGGGGCGCTCAAACGTCTCCCACGAGAAAATCTCCTCGAGCGGCCGCCTTGGCGCCTTCACATCCGGGGCCGTCGGCTTTGACCGGCCAATCGCCAGCGCGCCGATAACATCGAACGTCTGTGGCAGATCCAGCATCTGACGAAGTTCGGTCTGATCACCAATGCCGGCATTCCAGATGCACTGAAACCCCCGGAGATGCGCTGATAGCATCATATGGTAGCAGGCGCCCGCTACCGACTGGACGATGGAGAAATTGCCATGCGTCCAGCCCTTCTGAAAACAGAGATAAATCAGCGCGGAACACTCGGCAAAGTGATGGTTCCCTCCTGAAATGGTGCGTGCCCGCTGCTTGCGATCATGATCCGCGACGATGATGAAATGCCAGTTCTGCTGGTTGCAGGATGATGGTGCCTCGACACCATCACGCACGATGTCCTGAAGAATATCCGGGGCGATATGGCTGCCATCAAAGTCGCGGCAGGAGGCCCTGCCAGCCAGTTTGTTCAATATATAAAAGGTTTCGGAGTTCGTATCGGGGGGAAAGTCTGCGTCGCGATCGGGGGGCAGGTTAACCACAATTCGTCCTCGCTAAATTAAAGTCGTATTGACAACTCTTCCTATGCCTCGTCAGACTGTCATCAGAAGATCAGTTTGGCGAGGGATTTTGTCGTTGCCGGATCGTCACGACACCTGCGGGTCTGACCGCCTCAGGCGTCGCGATCATGATCCGGCACCGCGTTAGTCCTTCAACGTCAGATTGGTTTTGCCTATCATCTTTTCCGGCCGTTCAAAGAATGCGGCTTATTAACAGGGAGACGTACATGTTGATCCGTTTTACCGGTATCTTCGTAGCCGCGGCATTGACCGCGGGGGTCGCCAATGCAAAGGACATCACTTTGCGCTGGGGCCACTATCTGGGCGATTCATCCTTTCTCCAGGCGGAGAAGGATTTCGCCAATAATGTTACTGAAAGAACTGAAGGCCGCGTGAAGGTTGAAATCACCTACGCCGGTGGCCTTGGTGCCGGTAATGAGGTGCTGACCCTCGCTGGCCGCGGTGCCATCGACATGGCATCTGTCGTGCCCGGTTACTATGCTGACCAGCTTCTGTACTGGCGCGCTTACCAGATCCCGTTCGTCTTCGAGAGCCCTCGTCAGGCAATGGAAATTTCGGCGGCCGCTTACGAGGACCTGCCCTATTTTGAAGACGAGCTGTCAAAATTCGGCGTCAAGTTCCTGTTCCACCAGCCGCTTGGTGGCTACTATCTGACAGGCCCGGATGAGAATTGTGACAGTGTTGCAAACCTCAAGGGCAAGAAGATCCGTTCTTTCGGTTCGGACATTCCGAAGGCACATGAAGCCGTCGGCGCGGTACCGGTATCGGTCGGCGTCGGTGACGTCTATGAGGCCCTGCAGACAGGTTCGCTCGACTATTCGTTCCTGAACCGCGGCAACATCCTGTCGAACCGCCTGTATGAGCCGGGCCCCTACAGCTGCGGCCCGGTCATGGCGATCACAGGTCACCTGATTGTCATCAACAAGGACGTCTGGAGCGACATCTCCGCCGGCGACCAGGCAATCATTGCCGAAGAGGCCAAGAAGGCCGGCAAGGTCTATATTGACAACATCGAGGCAGCCGAAGAAAAGGCTGGCGCCGAGATCGTCAAGGCAGGTGGCATCATCAAGCCGTTCCCGGCTTCCGAGCTTGCCAAGTGGAAAGCTGCGGCTCCTGACCTTCTGCAGAACTGGGCCGATGACATGGCTTCGCGTGGTATGGGCGATGAAGCCGGCAAGGTTGCCGCTTACTGGCGCGCCATCATCAACGCCGACTAACATATATTTCAGCGGCGGGCCCTGTGTCCGCCGCTGTTACTTGTTGCTGTGAAACCTTTATCGCAAATTGTTGAACGCCTTGCGCTTATCGTCCTTCTGGTCGGCGGGCTTGGCATGCTGTTCTCGATGTTCCTTGGCGTCGCGGACATCGTCGGCACACAAATCCTGCTGATTCCGGTGCCGGGCCCCCGCGAACTTACCGAAAGCACGATGGTGCTGATTGTGTTCGGCGCCCTTGCCTATGCCCAGATCAGGCGGGCCCATATCCGGGTCGAGCTTCTTTATCTCAACATGTCGCCGCGGGTGCGCGCCGGCATGGATGTGATCACCGACCTTGCCGCCATAGCGTTCTTCGGCCTGATCCTGTCGGAAGCCATTTCCGAAGCGCAATATTCCTTTCAGATCAAGGAAGCCACGACCGGCCTGATCCGCTTTCCATTATGGCCTGCGCGTTTCACCCTCGTCGCCGGATGCTCGTTGATGATCCTGCAGCTGGCCCTGCACCTTATTGAAGATCTGATCCGCATCCGGACCGGTGCGGAGATTGAAACCGAGACCGCCACAATCATGCAGAAGGCTGAGTAAAGTCAGATGTTCGATCCAGCCACCGCAGGTGTCATCGTCGCATGTATCCTCGTTTTCCTGCTGATTACCGGTACCCATATCGGTGTCGGCCTCGGGATCAGCGGGTTCATCGGCATCCTGATCACGATCAATGAACGTGCTGCCTTCGCACAGGTCGCAACGGTGCCGTTTTCGACGACCAATTCATTCACCCTTGCGGTCATCCCCCTGTTCATTCTGATGGGGTCACTGGCAACCCAGGCCGGACTGACAACCGACCTGTACCGCGCGGCCTACAACTGGCTTGGCAAAATCTCCGGCGGCCTTGCCATGGCCACCACCCTTGCCTCGGCCGCCTTTGGTGCCGCCTGTGGGTCGACCATCGTGAATGCCGCCGTCTTTACCAAGATGGCAATGCCGGAAATGACCAAATTCGGCTATGACAAAAGACTGTCCGCCGGCTGTATCGCCGCCTCGGGGACGCTGGCATCGCTGATACCGCCCTCTATCCTGATGATCATTTATGCGGTGATTACCGAACAGTCGGTGGCCCGCCTGCTTGTTGCCGGGCTCCTCCCCGGCCTTCTGTCCGCCGCCGTCTACATGCTTGGTATCTATTTTGTCGCGAAGGCGCGCCCTGATCTTGCCCCCATTCCGGACGTCACGATCACCAGACGCGAAAAGTGGGAATCGCTAAAGGGCGTTTGGGGGATTTCCTTCCTCTTCATCCTTGTCATTGGCGGCATCTATATGGGCTTCTTCGTGCCGACCTATGCCGGTGCTGTTGGCGCGTTCGGCGCCTTCATGATTGTCGCTGCCAAGCGCAAATTGAATGGCAAACTGCTTGTCGACACCTTCAAGGATGCCGGGATCACCACCTCGACAATTTTCATCATTGTCATTGGCGGCATCATCTTCGCGCGGTTCCTGACCTATACCGGGCTGGTTGGCGACATTTCCGATTGGATGATCGCGCTGGAACTCTCGCCGATTGCCTATCTCATCGGCTTTGCGATTCTCTATCTCATTCTCGGCATGTTGATTGACCCCATCGCCATCATGGTGATGACGCTGCCGGTGATGTTCCCGATCATGACAAGTGTCGGCTATGACCCGATCTGGCTTGGCGTGATCGCCATCAAGCTGGCCGAAATCAGCCTGATAACGCCACCGGTTGGTCTGAATGTCTATGTCGTCCGCTCGGCCTCGCCGGTCAAACTCAGGCGGGAAGAGGTCTTTGCCGGCGTCACGCCGTTCCTGATCATGGATGTCCTCACGCTG
>CBFHRT010000187.1:0-3769 GCA_965658285.1 Puniceispirillaceae bacterium (SeqCode)
AAATAGGCCGGACCGATCGGGTGGTCATTACCAAGGGTTGCCTGTCCCTTATAGACACCTTTCACCAGACGCTGGCGGTCCATAAGGTGCTTCATCGCCATGATCAGGTCATGATTGCCGGAGGGATCCATGTCCTTGCGGCAGGCAATGTTGATATATTTCGACGATTCAAGCGCCCAGACATTCTTGCCCGGCGCGCTCTCAACCTGACCGATTGCCTTTGGTGGCAGATCCTTCATGCCGTCGATGTCGCCAGCAAGGAAGGCATTCAGACGGGCGACGGGGTCGCCGATGCCAAAGGTCTCCATCTCGTCGAGATAGCCGCCCTCACCCCAGAAGTTATCAAACCGCACACCAACACTTCGTACGCCAGGCTTGAACTCCTTGACCTTGTACGGGCCGGTGCCGATTGCGGTCGAGAAATCGGTGGTACCTTCCTGCAGGATCTTGAAGTGGAAGGTGCCAAGGGCGATCGGAAGGTCGGCGTTCGGTGAGGACAGAATGGCCTTCACCTCATAGTCATTGACCTTCTTCCATTCCTTGACCATGGCGACAAGCGCTGAAGAATTGGAAATGGAGTCTGCGCCAAGATGGCGGTTCATCGTGTAGATGACGTCGTCGGCGGTCAGCGTCTTGCCGTCGTGGAATTCAACACCCTTGCGGATCTTGAAGGTCCATTCGGTGGCGCTGTCATTCGACAGGATCTCTTCGGCAAGCTCCGGCTCATAACCCAGATTCCGGGTCAGCCGGGTCAGCGAGCCATAATACATCCGGCCACGAAGATAATCGAGCGACGATGTGTACAGAGCCGGATCGAGTGTGTCATTCGGCCCGTGCTGGTCGCTGGCGAAAACGACGCGACCACCCCGCTTTGGCGTGTTGGCCCAGACATCGGAGACGCCGGTGAACAACGTGCCAGATGCAGCGGCGGTCGCCCCGGCAGCCATCATGTAGTGCATGAAGTCGCGGCGGCTGATGCCCTTCTTGACCATGTTCAGGAACCGCACGCGATCAGCTGGGCTCAGCGTCTCAAGCACGGGATCATTGCGTTTTTCAGACATAAATCCCCCCTATGTCTTTTTTGTTTGGAGGCAAAGCGTAACACGTATTTTTCAAAGGGTTCAACCGGACGGGCCGATTCATTTGTAAAAAAAACGACTATTTGTTCTACATCAGACCTGCCCGTGTACGGTCAATTCGGCTGTCGATCGCCGTCGGATCATGGTCTGGCGACGTGTTTCAGCGGTCGCCGGCGCGGGTGATCTCGGCAGCGGAAAGCGGTTCGCGATGCGTTATTTTCCAGCTGGAATCAGCCTGTCTTTGCCAGCAGACCCGGTCCCAGCTGCCATCCGGCTGTTCTTCCCACCACCAGTTTCCGCCCGTCAGATCGCCAGTCCAGATATAGGCGATCAGGCAGGCCTCATCATCGGTTCGCAATTCATGAACCTGCTGGGACGGCGTTACCGAATGACCGCCAGCCTCAATGCGCTGCGCCGGTTTGGCCCGCCCATGCCGAATCGAAACCGCGCCGGACAGGACACAGTAGATTTCCAGCGACGCATGCTGGTGCAGCGGGTAGGTAATGTTCGGGGCCAGAAGAAACAGCCCCAGATACAGCTCATTGCTGACAAGATGCCCGCGGCCGCCGACGATCTGCCCGGCTATCAGGCCTGCCGCCAGGCTGTCGGACACATGCGTGCTGTCGAAAATCCGATACCAGCTGACGCTGTCGAGAAAAGGGCGCAACGCCGTGCTGGCGGGTGTCGACGGCATCGCCGCGACAAGCCCTGGCAGATGCTGCAGGACGGCATCCGGTGGATCATTCTGCGGCGGCGTTCCCGGCTGGCACGACACGGTCCGCAGATCACCGATCAGCTGGTCGATCATCGCGCCATCATCGGCGGTGGGTGTGAGGCTCGCGGCCAGCGCATCGGCAAGTGATGCGGGCAGATCAAGGCTGACGGAACTGTCGGTCATGCAACTAACGCCTCGGGCAACTGGCCCGATACCACTGTTGGTCATGCGATCATCTGTGTCAATCATCCGGCAATTTTCAGCGCCGGCAATTCTCACAGTTCTGATTTTGGTCGCCCCGCACCGCCCGCCTCTATAGGCTTGCATGCGGGACAATGGCTGCGGATGGTGACAGCGCATGAGGATGGCGATTTTTGAGCAGCCACAGGGTGACAGGCCGATGCTGGCGCTGGCGCTGTTGCTGGTCGGGGTGAGCATCCTGTCCTTGCAGGATTCGCTGGTGAAGATGATCGCGCCGCAGACAAGTTTCTGGCAGCTGCAGATCATCCGCTCTTCATTCAACCTGGTGATGCTCGCCGGCCTCGCGATCTTTACCGGCGGGATTCGCCTGCTGTGGCCGCAACGGCTGGGGCCGGCCATTCTGCGCGGCGTGTTGCTGGCGCTGTGCATGGGGTTTTTCTTCGGTGCGGCGCAGCAGATCACGGTGACGCAGATGGCCACCGGCCTGTATACCTATCCGCTGTTTGTCACGCTGCTTGCCGGGCCGGTGCTTGGCGAGCGGATTGGCCGCTGGCGCATTGGCGCGCTGATCCTTGGCGCGGCGGGATGTTTGCTGGTGTTGAACCCGTTTGCCGACGCCTTTACGCCCCTGCAGGCGGTGCCGGTGCTGGCCGGGTTCTTCTATGCCTGCAACATTCTGGTGCTGCGCCGATATTGCCGGAATGAAAGTCCTCTGGCGCTGGTATGCATGGTCAATCTGCTGTTCATCGTGACCGGCGGCATGGGGGCGGTGGCGGCAAGCTGGCTGCCCGTCGATCCGGATTGGCGCGAGATGATGCCGTTCATTCTTGTCGGCTGGCCCGAGGTGACCAGCATCCTGATCGGGTTTCTGGCGTGTCTCGCGGTGCTGAACCTGTTCGGGAACCTGTTTCTCAGCCGCGCCTACCAGACCGCCGACAGCTCGCTTCTGGCGCCGCTCGATTTTACCTATCTGCTGCTGATTGCGTTATGGGGCCGGGTGTTGTTCGACAGCTGGCCAACGCCGCTGGCGATCCTTGGCATGGCGATGATCGCTGCCGCCGGCATGATCACCGCGATGCGTGAAAGACGCCGCCCGGTCCGCACGCCACCGCCGCGACAAAGCGGCTGACAGGCGGCTGCCAATTCAGTACATGTTGGGCCTCGTGCTCACGAAATAAACGGTCAGGAATATCATGAAGATCACGGTCAGGGAGTCGCCGACACATGGGCTTGGTGTCTTTGCCCTTCAGGATATTGCCGCCGGCGAGACGCTTGAACTCTGCCCCTATATTGTCATCGATGATGATGATCTGCAGGAGGCGAACCGCCTGAATGATTATCTTTTCACCAGCCCTGACGATCCGAATGACTATCTCGTCGTGATGGGGTGCGGCATGCTCTATAATCACGCCGCGCCAGGCAATGCGAAATGGGAGGTCGACGAGACCGACAACCGGTTTCTGCGATTCTATGCGGATCGGGACATCAAGGCCGGTGAGGAGCTGTTCCATGATTATGGTGAGGAATACTGGACAACCCGCGCCGATGAATAGGCCCCGCGGCCCAACCTGCCAAGGCCCAACCTGCCAAGGACCAACCTGCCAAGCGCCAACCAGCGGGTTATAGCAGCCCGATCACCTCACGCGCCGTTCCCAATGCCAGATAGGCAAAGGCGATGGCGCAGATGCGATAGGTCCAGACCCGCCACAGCCCGCCGCGCCCGCCGAACAGGCGGCTGATCAGACCGGCGCAGACAAAGCACCAGACAAGCGAA